>JAPLVS010000054.1 GCA_026396995.1 Candidatus Iainarchaeum sp. | reverse complement strand
GTGCCGCCTGTCCAAGCGCTCATCCATGTGCCGCCCTTGCACGCGCACCAGTTTGCATCCGTGTCCCAGTTGACATCGTAAAAGTTGAGGTTCCAGCCGCTTCCCTCTGTGAAATATGTGTCGCCCTGCGAATTGGATTTAACCTCAATATCATAGGCTCCTTCCTGCGAACAGAAAGTATAACCGTAATTTTTTATGTAAGTTTCGGTTACTCCCGGGGCTGCGGTGCAGGTTCCGCTTTCTGTGGAATAGGTCATTGTCTGCCAGCCGCTTGTGGTTGTGTCATCCGGGGCGCGGATGATAAAATTTATATCCTTTACATCGCACTTGTGGCAGGGGCTTGCGGCAGTGCCTGTGCAGCTTGCCCAGCAGTCCGCGCCTCCCACGTCCACATCGTTTTCATCGCAGTTTTTCACTCCGTCGGTGCAATGGTTCGAGTAATAGGTTCCGTTCACGCAGGAACCGCTCCCTGAAGCGCAGAAACTGTCATTGGAATTGTCATCGCCGCAGCATTGCCCTCCTTGGCAGCCGAGGGAACCGCAATATGTGGCGGCGCTAATCCATGTGCCGCCCTTGCACGCACACCAGCTTGAATCGTTGTCCCAGTTCACAGTATATGCTGTATTCCAGTCGGATTCTGTCCAGAACCAGGCGGTTCCCTGGTTGTAGGATTGGGATTTAATGTCGTAAACGCCTTCTTTTGTGCAGAAATTATAATCGCTTGCTTTGGTCCAGGTTTCGGTGCAGGAAGCCGAGCAGCTCGAACACTCGCCGGAGGAAAATGCCATGCTCACCCAGCCCCGCGTGTCGTTCACATCATACGGGTCCCTTAACTTGAACTGGAAGGTGTTCACATCGCACTTATGGCAGGGGCTTGCGGCAGTGCCTGTGCAGTAATCAACCGAAAAGGCATAAGGCAGAACGAAAAGCAAAAACAGGGCTGCCAAAAGCGCGGCATTCCTTTTAAGCGAAACGCCTGCTTTTGCGGTTTTCGGCATTCTCCCAATCCTTCCAACTGCCGCTATCCAAATCAACTGCAGTTTGCTATTGTATTAATGCATTGTTGAATATATATTTTTGTTTTGGGGAAAAAAGCGCTTTTGGGAGAAAGTTAAGGCGCCGGCGGGTCATCTGCACGGATAGTTTTTTTAATCGATTGCGCCTTTTGTTATTTCCATGGAAAACATAGAACTGATTCAGAAAGAAAACAAGGCGGTTATTTCGGTTAACCCGAAGATTTTCCCGCTGGAAATAATTTATTCCTCTGCTTACGTGTTCCTTGACAAAGCCTATTTTGTCATTGACGGCGACCCGAAAACCAAAATCAAGGTCATCATGAAGGCAAAGAAAAAAATAGGGAAAGAAAAGCTGGAAGAACTGGCGCTAGAATTCCACAACGAAATGGTGAACTATTCCTCTTATGCAATCCAGTCTGCAAAAAACCAGGCTGTAAGGGAAGCAATCATCAAACGGGCGCTTGCAACAAACCTCGGGGAAGAAGCAGCGGAAGAAATAGCCGGTGAAGAGGAAAAGGCCGGTGGCAAGGCTGAAAAAATCGATTTCAGCGAAGAAAAAGACTTGTACTTTGATGACCCGGAAGGGATTGCAGAGCCTTGGACTCCGGAAAAAGCCAAAGGCATCAAAAAGCCCGCAAAGAAACAGAAAAAGGTTTGCTGATGTGCATCAAAGTCGACTTCGGGAAGGGGGAAGTGCTGCTTTCCATAAATAAAACCTTTTATCCGAAAGCCCTCGTGGAACAGGCTATAAGGGAAATGCCATTGGAAGGAGAAATTTCGAAAAAAGAGGAAAAAGGCCGCGTGGTCCTCAGAGTAAAACCTGCTTCCGGAATCGATTTGGAAGCGTTGGGCTTCGAATTCTTCAATTACCTTCTCTTCTTAGTCAAAAATAAGGCCGGCTGAAAGGACAGTTAAAAAAAGGTTTTCACGCTAGTTCTCTATGATTCCATGACCGCAAAATACGCCAAATACGAAATCCTCATGAACTGGGAATGCAACCAGCGCTGCCTGTTTTGTTCTACAGGCACCAAATTCGGGCAGAAGAAGAGAATAAAGCCTCTTGGTGAAATAAAAAAAGAAATCAGGATTGCAAAAAGGAACGGCGCCGATACAATCTCTTTTTCCGGCGGCGAGCCGACAATCCGCAGGGACTTGATTGATGTGATTGAATTCGCGGAAAAAGAGGGCTTTGAAAAAATAGAAGTGCAAAGCAACGGAATGATGTACAAATACCCCGCATTCGTGAAAGAAATCACAGAGGCGGGAGCGGACCGCTTCCTTGTCTCAATCCACGGCGCGAACGCAAAAACCCACGATTTTTTGACAAGGACAGAGGGCTCTTTTGAGAGGGCAATGGCCGGCATAAAAAACCTGAAAAAAGCCGGCGTTGAAATAAGGTTCAGCATCGTGATAAACAAGCACAATTTCAGAGAGGCTGCGGAATGGGCTGAAATGCTTGCACCGTACGGCGCATTCAGCTACCATTTCATTTTTGTCACACCGATAGGCTTTGCAAAAAACGGTTACAAAAAAATCGCGCCGAGGATAAGCGAAACTATTCCGTACATAAAGGACGGGATAAAGGTGCTGGATGCAAAAGGCCTCAATTCCTGGGTGCACAACATTTACCCGTGCAATATGCAGGGATACGAGGAAAGGATGTCGGAGTTGTGCGAAAAACACACAATGCTTTCGGCGCCGGATTTCAAGGTGGAAATTGACAGGACAAGGATGGACGGCAGGAAGAAACCGCGGTCGTGTGTGGGGTGCAAGTGGGATAATTTGTGCGTTGGGCCGCATGAAAAATATGTAGAACTCTTTGGCGAAAAGGAATTCCAAGCCGTTAGGGGTGAATCTGTCGTGAAAGGCGGGTTTAAGGTGCAAAAATACGGTTCAGGCTGACTGCCTGCTCACTGTTTTTCCAGTTGGAGTGCAAAAAAACTGTTCAAAAAATTGCTTCTGCCTGCTTTTTCAAAAACGACTTTTTGGAAATCCCGGGGGCTTACCCTTTCTTTCAGCATTTCAGGCGTAAAAGCGAAAAAGGAAATATTGTAGTTCAGTTTTTTTCTCAGAAAGTTGACGTACTGCGGGGAAATTATTTCAACAGATTTGTCAAAATCCAGGAATTTCAACAGCGGCTCGATTTTTGCCCTGAAACCAAGTGATTCCGCGGCTTTTTCGAGATGTTCGAACAATATTGAACATTCGAAATGGTCGCCAAGCCTGATTTCACCCCTGTGTTTCAACAGGATTGGATTGCTTTTTTTGTAAACGCCGTATTCCACAAGGGAAGCTGAACTGCCTGAAGCCATTGCCCTGCTTAATTCCTCCAAAAACCTTATTGCCCCTAAATTGAAATAAAAGTTTTCAGGAAGCCCTTTGAGGCTTATCCCGTATTTTTCAATGCGCTTTAACGACTCCTTCGCCCTAAAATCCTGGCTGGCCGCAACATCCAATTGCTCTTTTTTGATTCTGACAGATTCGAGGTCGGCTATTACCTCATTCGAAATCACCGAACCTTCAACCGAACCATCCTCAAAAGGAAGCGCCAGCATGTCGGCATTCAAAAAAGAAACGTGTTTCCTGTGAGGCTTGATGAGGTTCCGCTGGGACTGCAGCAGCACAGGGGACAGGTCGAGCATGCAATATGCAGAATTATTGTAGGAATCACTGCAACTTGCCCACTTGTCCAAAAAATTCCTCGCAAACCAGCCCGAACCCGAGCCGATTTCGGTTATTTTGCCGGAAAGCTTCCCTTCCCTGGAAAGCCTTTTGCAAAATGCCGCTCCGTATGATTCGTTTTCCAGCGCGGGATGCGGTGCCCTGAACATGTAGGAAACAGTCGGTTCAATGAATTCGAACTGGGTCTGGGCATTTGTGATATTGTATAAATGGTAGTCGATGCCGGATTTTGGCGCCTTAATTTCAACCCATTCAATGTCCTTGTTGCCGCACTTCGAGCAACATGCCTTCAGGGGCGCTCCGCCAGTAAATTCATCCCTTGTCCCTAGAATCCTTGTTGACTCTTTTTCCTGGAAAACCTCTGTTTTGATGGTATTTATTTCAGTAAAGGAAGCCCTGTTGCCGCACTTCCTGCAAACCCAGCCCATAACAAAAGCAATAAGGAGTAAAAAATAAAACACCTGGCAAAAACAGAATTGCCTGGCGCAGGCAGTCGCCCAAGGCGCAAAAACTGTCAGTTCAAAGCCAAAAACCGCCGAAACCAATTCCGCCAAAATCGCCCCCCATACCTATTTATTGGTAATGAAGGCTATCTCTCCATATGGAATGGCCTTTGACTTTCCAATGCAACAACGATTGCATTTCCTGCATTTTCGACACCCGCCAGATAAAAAACATGGGCGCCCCGTTCACCAAGGAAATAAAAAACACAATCGATAATGTGCCAGCCGGGGAAACATTGTGCCTGACAGGCGGTGAGCCCACCCTGAGAAAGGATTTCTTCGAAATTGTGCAATATGCCCTGAAAAAAAGGCCGAACGAACTGCTTTTCATTGTTTCAAACGGCAGGCTGTTTTCAAAAAAAAGGTTTGCTGAAAAATTCAAAAAACTCAGCCGGCAAAACCTGAGAATCGGAATCCCTCTTTACAGCCACGACCCAAAAATACACGACCTTATAACGCAGAGGAAGGGAAGCTGGAAGGAAACTGTCCAAGGCATTGAAAACCTGGCCGAGAACGGTGTAAAGGTCGAACTGAGAATCCTTATGGAAGCCCTCAATTATAAGGATTTGAAGGAAACAGCTGAATTTATCTCGAGAAAGTTCCAAAACATTGAAAGAATTGTGCTCATAAACCTGAAGTATTCCGGCAATGCCTTTATCAACAGGGGTGATGTGTTTGTCAAGTGCAGCGAGGTTGCCCCCTTTGTTGAGGAAGTGGCCTTGATTTTGATGAAGAAAGGTTTTGAGGTGAAATTGTTCCATTTCCCGCTTTGTACCATCAGAAGCGATTTCTGGGAAATGGCAAAGGGGACCACAAAAAACACGGCGGAACTGGCTTTTGCGGCACAGTGCCGGGATTGCCGCATGAAAAAAGAGTGCCCTATGATATGGAAAACATATCTGGCCATTGCGGGCGGCAGCGAATTCCAGCCAATCAGGACGGCTAGCCAAGCCAAAGCAAAAAAATAAAAAGAGGGGCAGCCTATTACTATTATGCAAAAAGAAAGGAATGCCTCTAAAATAAAGAGAACACTTCACTCTTTTTTAATGGAAGAAAAAGGCGGCATTTCAAAGCACAAAATGATTTCATTGGGCGCATTCCTTGGCTCTATTTCAATTCTCAACATGATGCCTGAAGTGCAGGCAGCGCACACAAATTCTTACAGCGTGAACTGGAATGCCGGAACTGTCACTGCACAGCACGCCCACCACGCATCGCACGCATCGCATGGGTCACATGCTTCACACGCATCGCATGCATCGCATTCTTCGCACGGCTCACACGGCTCACACGGGTCGCATTATTCGGGTGGCGGCAGAGCGGATGACCTGTAGCGCATCCGCAACCCCGCAGTCTTATTAATAAAAATGAATATATCAGCCTGTGCAAATACCTTTAATTGCAGAAAAGTGCAGGACTGCCCCAAAACACAGGCTGCTAGTTCAGTTAGAGCAATTAATTGTCTATTTTTACCTCTTGCGAGGGGCTGCTCATGTCCGTTTCAAAGCATTCCGTGCAGCACCATTCAAGGCCGAAAGGCCTGCCTTCCACAATGTCCTTGCAGGCGGTCACGGCTATTGTGCCTGTTTCATTTGAAGGAAGAGGCTGAACGACGGAAACAATATCGGTGCCGTTCCTTGTCGGAATAGTTATTTTCATTGATGAAATTTCCTGCTTGTTCGGGTTGAAGAAAGGGATTGCAATCCTGCCGGCGATGCACTCGTACTGACCGTACTCTATGCCGCAACCATCGGTTTCAGGCGCAGTGTCCTGCACCACCGCAGGCGTGCCGAGGGCAAGGTAAATATACAATGCTAAGAGAACAAAAAAAAGTATTATGAAAAAAGGGAGCGCTTTTTTGGCATAATTCATTTCCTTGGGCTTTTTGCCTTTCTTTTTTGCATTCACCAAAATATCACCTCACGGCACAGGCACCAGTTCCTCAAAGCCCCTTTTCTCAGCATACTCCTTGAATATGCCCTCACAGGAATTGAAATACTTGCAGCCCATGCACTGCCTGCCTTTCACCCTGCCGTGCAATGCGCGGTTTTTTTCCACTTCGAGGTCCTGGAATTCAGGCCCGATGTGCTCTTCTTCAAGAGAACCCTTTGCAATCCTCTCGCTTAGGAAAGGGAGATTGCAAGACATGTAACAGTAAGGCACATACCTGAAATAAACGTGCTTTATGCCGTTTTTCCTTCCGGCCCTTATTGTTTTTGGAACCACGTCGATAAGTTCCTCGAGCCTTGGCACGAGCTCTTCGAAATTTTCATACGCGTTCCCCCGCGGGTGGGGAAAAATGAATTCAAGGCCGTCTGCCCCGAGGGAAATCGCCTTTTCCGCAATTTTTGGAAGGAATGAAATGTTCGGTTTCACGATAACTGTGTTCGTGCACAGATATCCTCCGCTTTCCTTTCTGAAATTCCGCATTCCATTTGCGAGCTGGCTGAACGAACCCTTGCATCGCGTGAGGTAATCGTGCAATTCCGCGGTATGGCCATGAATCGAAAAGACAGCGGAGTTAAGCCCCGCATTGACCGCTTCCCTGGCAAACGCCGGCTTGGACAGCATCCTGCCGTTTGTGGTGACGCTTATCGTTTCATAGCCTGTTTTTTTTGCATGCCGCAAAAGTTCAAAAATGTCTTTCCTTATCGTCGGCTCGCCGCCCAGGAAATCCACAAACTTCGAGCCGCGCTTCCTGCCCAGTTCAATCTGTTTTTTTGCCTCCGCAGTTGTCATTGGCTGCAAATCACGCTTGCTTCCGCAATAGCAGAACCTGCAGTTGTTGTTGCACTCGTAGCCGAGGAGAATCGAAGTCTTCTTTTGAACCATTGCAATCAGGGAAAAGAAGGTGGGAATTCTTTAATATAATAACGCCAGCCAAAGGATTCAAACAAAGACAGTGTCTCTTTCGACCCAGTTAAAGAGCGCTTTCCTGTATTCTTCGGAATGCAGCATTTTGTCGAACACAAGCCTTATCGTTTCGCCCATCATTTTGCACCTTTCATCGTTCGCTTCCTGAGAAACAATAGTGCCCTGCGCCGAAAAAATGTAAACCGGGCAGACGCCGCAATAAGGGCTCCACGCGCACTTGTTGCACAAAAAGCCTTTTTTTGAGGAAACATCTATGAGGGAAATCGTTGTCTTGTTGTTGAAAATGTCGGCATAAGAAGAGGTTTTAACATTGCCAAGCCTGAATTCCTCAAAGATTTTCCCCTCGTCGCATGAATGGATGTCGCCGTTGAACTTGTACAACAGCTGGCCTATTGCCGCGCCGCAGGGCGACATTATGTCAACCATCATCGGGTCGCGCTTCTGGATGATTTTTTTGGCAAAAATTGTAGCCATTGCCTCTTTGATAGGAGTGCCTGCGGAATTCTTTTTCACGATGTAATCAAGGGTTTCCCTGTAAAACTTGTTGTATGCACTCGACGGATAACCGATTTTTTTCCATGATTTTGCGGCGAAGCCTATGTTGTTCAAAGGCCTCAGCCAGACACTGTCAAAGCCAAGCGAAATATATTCGTCGACTATCTCTTTTCCCATCGGAAGCGAATGCCTTGTAATCGTCCCGAGCGCGCTCAGGTTGAAGTTTTTTTCCCATTTGCTCTTTATCCTTTTAATCCAGTAAACAGCGTCGTCGTAAGAGCCGTTCCCTCCAAGGTATTTCCTGTTCTTATCGTGCAGTTCCTTAGGCCCGTCAAGGGAAGTGGAAAGGCCCATTATTTTCCTTGAAGCGAGCTCTTTGAGGATGGTTTCGTCCATTTTTGTAAGGTTTGTGACCAGAGAAAACTTAAGTTTTTTTCCGCTTTCCTTTGCCTTTTTTTCTGCGTAATCGAAAACAAACTGCATTGCCGAAAAATTCAACAGACATTCCCCGCCCTGGAATTCAATCACAAGGTTTTTTGCAGGGCTCTTGAAAATGAAATCGACGACAGCTTTCGCGGTGTCAAGGTCCATATCGTTGCCTTCGGCGCTGTCCGCTTCAGGGCTGGAATGGCAGTAAGCGCAATGCATATTGCAGCGCATTGTCGGCGTAATGATATGGAGTGTCGGTCCATAGAAAAGGAAATGGTGCCGTTCCTTGTAATCCCTGACAACGTTTTCCACATTGCTTTCCGTGAGGATAATGCCTTTTTCCTTCAATTTGTCGAAAAGGTTAGGGTCCTCGCCGAGTTTATGAAATCTGAGCATGGCGTATTCTTCTTTGGAAAGAGTTGCCCAAGAACCGTGCCCGGTGGTGAGCAGGAATTCGTTTTCATTGAACTTGTGCGTACTGAAATCGTTCAGGACATATCCTTCCTGCAGGAATGCGGAATCGAAATAGCTTTTGACCATCAAACCACCAGTTAGGTATAGTGCATTGCTAACCATTAAATAAATAACTAAACAGGCTCGCTTTCCTGTCCTGTTTCCAAAGACAACACTTCAAGGCAGGCTGATTTTATGCCTCCATCTGTTATCGAATTGCAGTTTTCAACAGCCCTCTGCCTTGCAATGCTGCAAAATTCAGTCCAGCCTGGTTCGTTCAAATCCTTGCAATCAAAGTCCGAGAATGACACTGCAAAGTCTCTGATGCACATTGCCTTCCCGAAATCGTTCACAGCCTCATTGCACCGGCTGATGTCCTGCGAGAGGATTGCGAGGCAGGCCGCCCTGTACCACTGCACTTCTATGAATTCGCAGTAATTCGCATCGTTTTCGAGAAATGCAACGCAGAAAAATTTTTCGAACGCCCTGTCTGCCTCGCAGTTTGCACCTGAAACTTCCACTGCCTTGATACAATATGCCTCCCACTGCCCTCCGATTGAATCACAGCGGTTTTGGTCATTCAAGGCAACTGCTTCGGAAGCCGCCAAAATAACTTCCGCCGGCAGGGCTTTTTCATTTAAATCAGAGGCCGGAACAGGGCTTTGGGCCGGGGAAAGCTGCCCGGAAATGCCGGATGCAAAAAGAAGCGGCGGGCTGAAATTTGGAAATGCAAAATAAAGCGTCAATGCAATCGAAAACGCCGCCAGAACGCCTAATAGTGCGGTTGCCTTTCCGGGATTCATCCATTTATTTAAGGGGAACGTTTAAAAAAACTTTTAGTCTACCAGTTAGCTGAATGGAAAGGAAAAATTTGCTTAAATTAGTTATTTGCCACCTGGCGAGCCAGGCTTTTGCAGCAGCATCCATAGTTGCAACAGGGATAATGAACACTTTTCTTCCGCCTCTTCTCATCGGCTTGCTGCCGGTTTCCAAGCGTTTCAGCCTTTCCACTACCATCCTTTTTGGCTTTGTCTCAACCTTGCTGATTTCTGTGATGCAGAGCGGATTCCGAGTCCTGAACCTTTTAACTGCCATGACAGGCGGCCTCGTTGCAATATTCCTTTATTTTTCGTTCAAGACAATTAAAAGACCAAACTGGAAACACTATGCCTTGCTTGCCTTTGCTGGAAGCTGGCTCTGCGTGATCATTGCCTGGTTGCGAGGGCTCGTTGACCCTTTTGACCTAAAAAAAGAAATACTATGGACATTGACCGCCACAGTGTTCCTTCCAATTTCCAGTTTGATTTTGGAAAAATATGTGATTGACAACAAGCAACTTGAACCCGAACGACCAAAAACAGAAACACACTGATCCAGATGTCAGGGCGGCTCATACTCCTGCACCGGCACCAGCGGGATGTCGTTTTCTATTTGGATGACTTTGGACAGCAAGATGGCTTTTTTTATTTCCCTGGCTGAAAAAGAATTTGTGGACTCAATTGCGTAATTCAGCATGTGCCGAAATGCAGTTCCCCGTTCGCTGCCGCATTTAATGCCAAATTCCCCTGCTCTCCTGTGAAGCTCTGTGCCGGTTATCACTTTCGTGAGAGCAATGCAAAAAGACCCGGCATCCTTCTCGACAACATATTTCAGCCCCTTGACAAAAGAATAGTAGTCATCACCAGGCAAACCAATCATGAAATCAAAAAGCAACTTGATTCTTTTTTCTTTTGCCAATTTGATTAATTTTTCAAGCCTCGAAAGGCTCAGGTTGCGGTTGACATTTTTGAGAGCCACCGGATTCAAAGATTGGATGCCTATTTGTATGGATTTGTCAAACTCTAGTTTGTTGAGAATGGAAAAAAGTTCTTCAAAATCGAAATTCGGATGTATCGAAACACATTCAATAAAATCAATCCTCTGCCCTGGTTTTTTTATTTTTTGCAGATATCTGAGGAAAGAAAGAACTCTTTTGTCATAATTCAGCGCGGTGTCAAGAAGGAACGAAAAAATCAACTTGTTTTTTACTCCAAAATTGAGTTCATCCAATATTCTCTTTTTTGAATACCTCCTAAATGGAACCATGTTCCCAACGCAATAGACACATTTTTGGTTGCAGCCCCTGCTGAACTGCACAGTCATATAGCCGTGCAATTGGTTCAGGGGAAGCACTCCGGTGGTATAGGGGGACGGTAGGGCGGACAGGTCCTCAAGAAAGGCCATTCCGTTGCCTTGCACTTTTCCGTTTTTTTTAAACCAGAGGCCGCGGATTTTTTCAAAACTTTTCTTTTGCAAAAGGGAGAGAAGCAAATCGCGGAATGCCTCTTCTCCCTCCCCCAAAATCAGGAAATCAATATTTGGGTTTTCCAAATAGCGCTGGGAGACTTCCTGGCCCCCAAAAAGCACTCGGGTTTCTTTGCAGCTCTTTTTTATCTTCTGCGCCAATTCCAGGAAAATTCCTGCATTCCACATATATGTTGAAAAGGCCGCCAGGCAGGGTTTATCTTGTTTGACTGCTTTTACAAAATTGGCTTTCGCCCCCTTTTTGTCGAAATCAGTTATGCAATAATTGAACAAACGGATTTCGAAGTTTTTTTTGATTTTTGGGTGCCTTTCCAGAAAGGCTTTTATTGAAGCCGTTGCAAGAGGGTGGTATTTTGGGCTTGTGCTTGCCGAAACCAAAAAAACCTTTCTCATTCAAATCCATCCATCATATCCAATAATCTGCTGGCCTTGCCTTCCGGCTTTAAGGGGGCAATATGCTTCTTTAAATATTCCGAATGCCCTTGTCTGATTCCCGTACAGTGCGGTTTAAAAGCGCACACACCGCATTTTTCCAAAAAACAGCCAGCAGGAGTCTTTTCGTACAGTTCTGATGCCTGCTCTTCAAAACCGCCAAGGAGGCAAACCGGAATTCCGGCAGACATCGCCCAAAAACCATTGTCGGTTGACTTGTCAAGTGCCTGAAACAAAAAACCGAGGTTTTTTGTAAAATCAAAGGAAGCTTTGCCAAAATCAAAAAGCAAATATGTCGGCATAAATCGCGTTGCAAAATTTGCCACGGATAAAGCCTGGCTTGAATTTTCTTTAAAAATCGGCATTGTTACCTGCACTGCTGCTTTGAACTCAAGTAGGGGGAGCGGTGCTTTGGGGTTTGTTTTTGCATTGGGAATTTCCTTGAGGTTCTCCAAGCCCCTCATGGTCTGCCTGAAAGAATCGGCCTGCGACAAAAAATTGTGTGTTTTCTCTTTATTGGAAAGGAGACGGACATCAAACATTTCGACTCCCTTGTGAATTGCTTTCCATAAAAATTCCTTGTAAGCGAACATCCTTGCATTCGTCCTGAGCTTGATGCGCTTGAAGCCCTTGGAATTGGCATAATCGATTATTTTGAAAAAATCCGGGTGAATTGTGGGCTCGCCGCCGGAAATAACAATGTTCTTGGCCTTTACCGCATCAATGTCCTTTTTTATCTCCTCGAAAGGCCTGAAAGACCGCTCAGTGCCGTGAAAAGGGCAGTCCAAACAGTTATTGTTGCAAGCACTGCCGACAAAAATCGGAGCATATTCGAGAAACATTTGAACCAGTAAAACAAGGAATCAAAACCAATAAATACTCTTTCCGTTTCCCTGTTGTTATGCAGTCCGCTCTTTCCTGGGTGCCCTACGGCTCAACCCAATACAACTGGTTCCTTGACACTTTTTTCCTGCGGAACACTGTCGCGGTCACAGGAATTGTTTTCCTGGCACTGCTCGTGCTGGTTTTTTTGAACAGGAAAACCATAAGGGAAGCGCTGCGGTTCAGGGAAAAGCGCACGCTCTGGCTGCTGGCCGGAATCTTCATTATCGGCTTCTTATTGCGCAACGCATCATACAACAACGGCGTTCCCACTGACGGCTGGGTTTTCTTTGAAAGCGCAAAACACATCGTGCACGACGGCCTGTTCGTGAAAAACTGCTCCGTGGGAAATTTGCAGCAATGCGGATTATACGAACAAGTGCTTTTCCCGCCAGGTTATCCCTTCCTGATTGCAATTCCATATCTCCTGTTCGGAATCAATTCGCTTTACGCTTCGGTTATTTCCGCCCTCTTTAGCAGCCTCACAATATTGCTGGTTTTCCTTATCAGCAGGGAATTATTCAAAAACGACACAATCGGCCTGTATGCCGCGCTCATATTCGCATTGTTTCCACTGGACCTGATTTTTGCAAACACAGGCAATTCCAGGCCAACATCCGTGTTCTTCATTGCGCTGACGCTGTTCTTTTACCTTCTGGCAATCAGGAAAAACAATGCCAAGATTTGGGCTATGACGGCGCTTTCATTTTCTTACGCAATCTATGTACGACAGGAAAATTCTGTGCTGCTCCTTCCAATGATTGCAGGGCTTTTCTTTTTGGGTTATTTTAAAAAACCTGAATTTGCAAAGAAAAAAAACACGGAAAAGGCGCGCCTGCTCGCAGAGCTGCTCCTGCCCGCGTGCTGCATATTCCTCCTGACGCAATTGCCTGTGCAGGCCTGGATACTGCTGGCGAACCCGATTGAGCCGCAGGGCCTTTTCGGCCTTGATGCCGCCGGAAAGCGGATAACTGACAGTGCAAGCGACATGTTTTTTGCAAATTCCTATTCGAAGAATTTAGGCTACGGGGCATTGTTCAACCCGCTGATTTCAGTGGTTTTTTTGTTCAGCCCCCTATTGTTCCTGCAGAAAAAGCAATGGAAAGAACTGCTTTTCGTGTGGGGCATTCTGGCGGTGTTCCTGGCAATAGCATTGCTTTATTTTCCGCAACTTGGGCCGGAGCAGACAGATTACGTGCGCTACACCCACCCGCTAGTGCTGCCTTTTTCCGTAATTGGCGGAGCTGCGATTTTTGCAATAACCGAAAAATTGAAGGCAGGAAAAGAAATTGCGGTGCCAGTGCTCTGCGGATTCCTGCTGTTCTTTTCAGGCATTCCGTTGCAGGCATCGCTTTTCAGGGATGCAAGATTGGAGGAACCCGACAACGTTGCATTCTATCTTGAGGCGGTGCAGAGAGCGCCGAACGGCTGCACTGTAATAAGCTCGAATTACCTGGCTGTGACAAGCGATGCAATCCCGGGCAATGAAAGGAGAACATTGAATCCCTGGATTTTCAACGAAAACTCAAAGGAGATTTATTTGGAGGAAATGCAAAAAGCGGAATGCCTGGTGGTGCTTGAGGACAGTAGCCTGAGGGAAATTTCGCCTGAATTATATGAAGAACTTGGAAAATTCCAAAAGGAAAGGCTTTTTGCAATGGAAAAGGGCGTGCGGAAAATCACGGCGTTCAGGCTCGAGAAAAAGGCGCCTTAAAAAAATCACTTTTTTCCAGCAATTCGCTCGACTGCCTTCCTCAGCCTGTAAAGCTCGTAAATCGCAATGATTACGCCGATGCCTATCGGAATCTGGCTCAAAAAAACCGCTTCCGCTGTCTCCATCCAAATCGCCCCTTTTTATAAGATGTTTTTCTGGAAAAGCTTTTATGAAAGTGCTTTTCTTAAACCCTCCGGCCATTGGCGGGAAAAGCATTGCAATAGACCCGATTTTGTCAAGGTGCTCGGGCGTGCCTGCAAAAGCGCCTTATCTTTGGCCTCCGATAGGCCTGGCTTACCTTGCAGCATACGCCCAAAAGCAGACCAGAGCTGAAATCAGCATTCTGGACGCCCAGGCAGAAGGAGTGGATGAACAGGAAACAGTGAAGAAAAGCAGTGGCTATGGCCTTGTATTCTTCAATGCAAGCACCCCAACCATTGAAAGAGATGTGGCTTTATGCAATAAAATCGCTTCCAAAGGCCCAAAAACCGCTTTTTTGGGTGCCCACACAAGCCATTTCTGGCAAAGCGCGCTTGAAAACAGCCTTGCGGATTTTGCGGTTTTAGGCGAACCGGAAAGGCCTGTCGTGAACCTGATAAAGGCAGTGGAAAGCGGAAAAATCAGGGAAGCGAAAGGCATCGCCTGGAAGAAAAAAGGGAAGGCGGTAAAGAATACCAAGGCAAAACCGGTTGAAGATTTGGATTTGCTGCCTTTCGCGGCAAGGGATTTGCTGCCCGAAGGGAAATATTATGACATCCTCATCAAAGGAAAAAAACTCGGCTTTGTGATTTCAAGCAGGGGCTGCCCTTTCAGGTGCAGGTTCTGCTCGGCAAACGCAAGTGGTTCAAAATACAGGGCAAGGAACGCAAAAAACGTGCTCGCGGAAATAAAGGGAATGCAAGAAAGCGGTGTGGACGATGTGACTTTTTACGACGACTCCTTTACAATCGACAGGAAAAGGGTGCTCGGGATCTGCAAAGGCCTGAAAGGGAAAGAAATAAACTGGCGATGCCTTTCAAGGGCGGACACAGTTGACAGGAAAATGCTGGAGGAAATGAAACGTGCCGGCTGCTACCAGGTGATGTTCGGCGTGGAATCTGGTTCGCAGGAAATGCTCGACAAAATGAACAAGGGCACGGATTTGGGAAAAATAAGGGAAACATTCAAAAACTGCAATGAGCTTGGCATTGAAACCGCGGCATTTTTTGTGCTGGGCTTTCCAGGGGAAACAACCAAATCTATAGAAAAAACAATTTCTTTTGCAAAAGAACTGGATGCTGACTTTGCGTCATTCAATGCATTCACCCCGTTTCCGGGCTCGGATATTTTTGAGGAATTCGGGCATTCCGGGAAAAACTGGCAGGATTACGATTTCACTTCCAAGTCTTTCTGTGATATTCCGACAGGGGAATTGCAGGCAGGGATCAGGAAGGCGTACCGGGCGTTCTATTTCAGGCCTGGTTATTTGGCGGGAAGGCTGAAAAAGGCAGGCATTGAAAGAACTGTAAGGCAGAACCTTTTGTTCTGGGCAAAAAGGAAGGGTGTGCTATGGGAAAAAGGGATAAAATGAAGGGAAAAATTTGCATTGTCATTCCCACGCACAACAACGAATCGGAAATTGCTGGAGTGCTGGAAAAAGCGCTGAATTTTTCTGAGTGCGTTATAGTCGTGGACAGTTCCAATGACGGCACCCAAAAAAAAATCAAAAAATTCAGGAAAGCGCTGCTGTTGAGGGAAAAGCCTGGAAAGGGAAGGCAGGCAAGGCGCGGGATAAAAGAAGCGCTGGGAAAAAAATGCGGTTTTATTGCATTGATGGACGGCGACGGGGAAAGGGAGCCGGCGGATTTGGATGGAATGCTTGCCGCACTGGAAAAAAAGAAGGCGGACATCTGCATCGGCAACAGGGAAAAAATGCGCTCCGGCCGGAGAAAGGCATTGAACCTTTTTTCGACAGCATGGATTAATTTTGCGACAGGCTTCGGCCTTAAAGATGCGCAATCCGGATTTGTTCTTGGGAAAAGAGAAGCATTCAAAAAAATGAAGCTTGAATCCGAAAATTTTGAAATTGAGACCGAGATAGTGCTTGAAGCATTCAGGCTGAAATTGGGCGTGTGCCAGGCGCCTGTGAGTTCGCCAAAATTCAGCCCGTCAAAATGCTCCAAGGCAAGGATGGCTGAAATAAACGCTTTTTTTGACAGCTGGGTATTGGAACACCTGGACGAATTCGGCTTTTCGGCTCTAAAAAAGGCGGTTTTATGGCTTGCCTGCAATGCAGGGCTGGCTTTTTCATGGATATTCCAAAAATGTTTAATTTAAAATAATTACAGGGCTTTCATTGTTATATGAAATCAATCGATTTTTCAAAACCAGTGACTTTCTCAATTCTCAATGCAATGCTTGAAAAACAGTCCTTCACCCAGCTTTCATTGAGTAGGGAAAAAAGCGTTTCTTTGGGCCAGGTGAACAAGGTCGCAAAATACCTTGCCGAAAGGAATTTCATCGGCAAGGACCAGGGCGCTTACCTGCTGAACAACCCGCTTGGCGCAATCGAATGCATTGCCGCTTCAAGGAAAATGAATGATGCGCTGGCAGAAAAAATAAGCGTTTCACTGCAGAAAGAAGAGGCATTGAAACTGCTCGGCAGCAAGGGCGTGCTATGCCTCGACTCCGCACTCGAACAATTCTATCCGCATATTTCCTCGAAAAGAGTGTGCGCTTATATTTCAAAAAAGGATAAAAGGCAGTTGGTGGAAGAGCTTGAATCCTTAAAGGGAAACAATTGCACCATATGGCTTTACTCTGCCGACCTCCCGCTTGAAGAAGAAAATGCCAACGGCATGAGGGTTACGAACAGGAAAAGGACCGCAATCGACATGGTCTGCGACAATGCGGGTTTTGCGGCAAGCGATTTGTTCAGGGAACTCTGGAAGCAGGAAATACTCTGATTTGGCAGTACCGGCGCCTTAACTGTTGCTGTCGTAATAAAGGAAATAATAGCGCTTGGTTGAAATGGCCGTAGAGGGAACGCTCCAGGCGATATTCATCGCTTTGGTTGAAGGATTGTACGAATAATTGTAAGCGCCCGAAATGTTCGCATCGTTCCGGGCAAGGGTTTCAGTTACCTCGCCTTCGTCCCAGTTATTGGCCTGCACAAGTGCAATGGATTCAGTGTTCAAATCGCAATCCGGACAGCCGACTGTTGAGAATTCCTGCGCGAAATTTATGTCTGCCGAAACAAACATTTCGCTCCTCGCGGCAGTGCCTGAATCGAACAGCAGCGGCTTCCTGTAGCCGACAGCATTGTACTGCCATCTCCTGGAAAGCTGGTTCTCTGTGTTAATCAGCAGGGTGTTCGGGTTGTAAAGGAATATCTTGTTTGTGTCGAACACATAGGTTTCCACTGTTTCCTGCGGGAAGGCAACAGTAATGTAAACCTGGTGTTCCGGCTCGGTGTAATTGACTGTCGAATAGGAATAACTTGTTTTCGGGTAACCCGAAAGGTCAAAATAAAGGTAGTAAACCCTTGTGGCTCTTGCTGCTGTGAAGCCTGTCAAAGTCCAATCCAGTGAAGCAATTTCTGTGCCTGGCAGGTAGCTTATTTCGAAAGGCTGGTTTGAGAGCGCAAGGGAATTGCTGTAGGCTGCCGTGGTTGAATCATATGGCAGCATGTTGCTGTATTCGACAAGCCTGAAGCTTTCTGTCGAAATCGCCTGGCCTGAAATTCCGAGCCTCTGCTTTTGCAGTGCAAAATTGATGTCGGCGCGCACATTCAGGTCGTATCTCGCGTAATCCATTGCATTGACTGTTATTGGAATCCTGTAATGCCAGAGATAGGCGTCGGTTGAATCATCGTCCCACCATGTGTCGTTGTTCAGCATGCCGATGTTCTCGTCTGATTTCCAGTTCTGGTGCATCGGGTTGATTGAAATGTTTATGTCTTCCGGCACATCTATCCAGAATTCAGCGGAATTCGGAAAAAAGCGCAGGTAAAACTTGTTTGTGTCGTTGCCGACAACAACCGAGGTTTTGGCGTCCTGGAGCCTTGACATTTTCATTTCCGGGTATGCTATCGTGATGTCCTTTTCGTTGGAGTCAGTGAAATCTATCGATGCGATTGAATCAGTGATGTTGGCGTCAAGGTACTGGTTGCTCACAATGATATAGGAATCTGCATAATTTGTGTCGCCTGAAGAGGAAAGCGTGAACGCGGAAGTGCTGTAAGAGGGCGTTATTTTCTGCTCAGCGAAGGAATACAGCTTGGTGACAGCGCCCAAAGACATCACCGAATACATTTTGTTGCCGTCCTGCGTGTAAGCCTGGCTGAACATGTTGTGCTTGGATTCATTCAGGTCTATTTCGACAGGAAATTCGCGGTTGCAGTCGTATTGCGAGGAATTGCAGTCGGTTTTCAGCAGGATGGATTTTACCTGGATTTCATCAGAAACGCTTTCAAGAATGCTTTGCATCTGGCTTTCCGAGAAGACCTGCGCTTTTTGCGGCAGAAGGGAAGGCGCAACCGCCATCGTGGCTGCGACCGCCACCACAAATATCGCAGAGCTTACGGCCCAGTCAGTTGGCTCCATTCAATTCACCAAACCCCATAAAATAACGCGTTCCGAATATAAAACATTTCCCTTCACCCTATTTTTGGAGTTTTTCAAGAGAAACTGTTTTTTCCAGCGCTTTCTGGGTGGAAATCCTGCTTGCCGGGATTATTATTTCCTTGAGGGAATAATTTGCCCTTACTATTTTCACCCTAAGCGACTCAAAAGTGAGCTTTTTCGGGTTCAAAGGAATGGCAGCAACGCCGTCAGGCGCATTGTTCGGAGTCGGCGTCCTCCAGATAATGTTCTGGAGCACGTCCTCAACCCTTTTCCCGTTTTCGTCGACAATGTTGACGAACGCTTCCCTCAGGCTTTCCCCTTTCTCATCTGTCACTGAAAGCTTAAAGTCGGCCAGAAGGCCTGCCTTGAACGAGCGCTTTTCCTTCAAGGCTTCAATCTCCAAAAAGTTGTCAACAAAGCCCAGCACCCTCACAAACAGCTGGTGCTCGCCCTCTTTCAGGCGGAAAAAAGCAGTGTTTTCCCTTGCAAGCAAAGGCTCTGTTTTTTTGCCGCCGATAAAAAATTCAGCCCCCGAAGCAGGCAAAGGATTGCCGAATTCATCGGACAGGGAAAGCTCGATGTTCGCATTTTCTGCGGAAGGCTCTTTTTTTCCGCCGATAAAAATTGCAGCAAGCAGTCCAGTAATCCCTTTCGCGGCCTTTTTCTTTTCCCCGGCGGCAACAGGCGCAAAATCCGGCAACTCCTTCAAATCCAGTTCTTTTGCCATCTGGTCAAGAAGATCTTCGACCATTATCTGCGTCCTTTTCTCTTCCCTCAGGTCGGCAAGTGTTTTCTGGCGCTCTGTTTTCACAGGCTCAGGCTTTTTCTCCTTAAACCCGAGCAGCCTTTTAAGGTAATGGTTGAGCGAGGAAATTTCATTCGTCAGCTCGTCCATTGCCTCCTGCCTTGCCATCGGCTCTTTCGCTTCGGCTGTCTTCTTCTTGGCATCCTCGAACCGCCCAAGGCTTTCTGAAATGCCTTCCTTTAACTCCATGATTTCTGCAAAGCCGCCCTCGGCGGCAGCTGGCTTTTCCTTTTTCCGCCCAATCCTTTCAAAAAAGACAGATGCCAGAAGCGCAGGAAATGCAAGGCTTTTCATTGCACGCTTTGCCTTTTTCAGGCTTTTTTCGCGCACAGGCTTCATTATGCCGGTTTCCCTCAAAAGCCATATCGAAAAAAGCAGGAGGCAAAGGAAACAAAACAATACTGCCATTCCAAAAAGCTGGCCGAAAGAATTGTACAGCGAAAAAGCCACAAGGAAAGCCGAAACGCCGACATAAGCCGGAATGATTGTGGCATGCTTTTTCAGCGGGTAATCGGATTCGGTCGCAAGCAGCAGTCTCCTGAAGCCTGCAAAAGAAAGGACCGCAACCACGAGCATTATGAAAAGCGCAAGCAGGCCGATTGCAGAAGAAAGGCTTGTGATTACAGGGGTTTGCACCGAACATTCAGGGTAAAATTCATAAGAGCGGCTGAAAGCCCCCTTCTGCGCCTCGACAAGATGCCGGCCTGCGCTTGTGATTTTGAAGGAAACAATCCCGCTCGGCCCGGAATTCATTGGAATGCTGCTTTCCCCGAAAGAAAAAACAAACTCCACATCCTTTACATTGCCGAGCAATGGATGCATCAAGGAAACAGCAATCGTGTTGCCGACCACAAGCGCGCCGTCAACCCTTATCTCAAGCAGATTGTCAGCTGCATTATTGGGGTCGGTTCCATCGAGCGCTTCCTGAGTGTCAGAAACATTGTCATTATCGGAATCCAAAACCTGGGCTAAAACAAGAGGCAAGAAAAGCACGAAAAGCAAAACCAAAACCCAAAATTTAGCCATTCCCAAAACCGCCCGAACCAAAACCCAACCGCAATTCCAGCCTTTTCCGCTCCCTTCCCAACCAGCCTCGGCGATTAATCGATTAATATCAAAAGACAGCATTACTGGTTTTCTAACTGTCTTTTGATAGCTATCAAAGGACCAATTTATACATTACTTTGGTCCTTTGATATAAGAATAAAATAGGGGCTTGTCCTATAAAAATATTACCTGAAGGGGTTTTGGACGGGAAATTGCATGAATTCACTGAAACAGGCGATAATTGTGAGGAAAGACCTCAAAATGAAGCCAGGCAAGATTGCGGCGCAGGCAGCGCACGCCTCTCTCGCAGCGCTCGACAAAGTGCAGGACGAAGGCCTTGTCGAGGAATGGAAAAACAGCGGAATGCCAAAAATCGTGCTCAAGGTAAATTCGGAAAAAGAATTATTGGACTTGTTCATGCAGGCAAAAAAGGAAGTGCCGTGCGCGCTCATCAAGGATGCTGGCAGGACACAAGTGGAGCCTGGCACAGCCACATGCATCGGCATCGGCCCAGCCGAAGAAAGCAAAATCAACAAATTCACAGGAAAACTCAAGCTGCTGTGAAAAAATGGAGCCGCTTAGAGAATTAAGGAATTTTTATGCGCAAAAACTTGGGGACTCGCACATATCCCGCAGGGAATCGCTGGAAGCCCAGATTGTGATTGCCGGAATTGACGCTGAAATCAAGTTAAGGGAAAGCGAATGGCGCGGATTGAAAAAAGAGAAAATCGAGGCGCTAAAAAGAGAGCTTGCCGAGCAGAACGAACGGCTGTTAAGGCTGACAGGCGAAAGCCTTGCGCAAACACTGAAAAGGTTCCAGGCAGGCGGCATACCGCGCATGCGGCAAAAACAATACGCAAAAAAACAGAAAAAGCCGCAGCCGAAAAGAGCGCCGAAGCGACCTCAACGCCCGCCATAGCCTTCCAAAAAAATTATTAACAGGGAAGCGCTATTATTAGGTTATGCTCAAACGCAGGCAGCGCGCAATAGTGGGATTTTTCCTCATTTACCTGACGTTTGTGGGAATGCTTGTGGCATTGCTTTTGTTTACCCCGGGCCTTGAGTTAAGGGAAGAGCAGGGAAAGGTTTTCGTGAAAAACAATTCAGTGCACGTGGTCAAAGACATAAAAGTGGAATTGTCTGACAATACGCCCATAGACTGCATTGCCCAGCTCGGCCCAGGCTCCTCAAAAGAACTGTACGTGCCTGACACGAAAAGGCCTGCGAAAATAATCGCTTTCGCGCCGTTCCATGCGACAGTCGAAAAAACGCTTTTGCCGCTCGGAACCGAAAGCCTTGAATTATCGCACAAAATAACCTATGCAACGCCTGTCGCCAAAGGCAAAGAATTCACAATCAAACTTGAGTTGTGCTCTGAAAACGCCGACATAAGCATTTCCATAACAGAATCGCACGAGCAAAGATTTTTTAAGGAGAAAAGCCAAACAAGGTTAATGGTTGTCGGGAAGGGCAAATGCAGGGCTGCTGAATTCCAGCTGACCCCGCAGGAAACCGGCACTGCAAGCGTAAGTTTTGCATTGGAAGCGGAAAACTATTCCAAAACAATAATTGAAGAGATAAAGGTGAATTGATGGCGACAAAAAAAGAAGCAAGCATTGTAAGCGCCATCCGCAAAATGATGGAAAGCGGCGAGCCTGAGGAAAAAATAATCGACACGCTTGTCCAGATGGGCGTAAAGCCAGACCAGGCGAAAAGGCTTGTCATGGTCGGGCAGGCAGACACGCTCTCGATATTGCAGGAAGACATTGGCAGGATTGCCAAAACACAGATAGAAAACGAAATGCCTGCCCTGCAGAAAATCGTGGAAAACCGCCTTGAAACCACCGCAAGGGAACTGAAAAAAACAGTTAAAGATGAACTTGACGAAGAGCTCGAACTGTTCAGAAGGCAAATCAACGAGGACCTTAAGCTTGTGAACGAGGTCAGCTCCGGCTTTGAAGGCAAAATAGAGAAAATAGACGAAAAAGTGGAAGGCGTGAGGGGCGAAGTAAAGGAAATGCAGATGCGGAGACTGGGAACGAAAAACGAATGGATTTCCTTCATGCTCATGGCCGGAGGCGTGATATTCAACGTATTCGCATTATACATGGTCTATGTGGAATTCACCTCGGCATCCATCACCCTTGACTCACTGATACTGATAATGGTGATGGCGCTCACAGGGATAACAATGCTGTTCGGGTCGACGATAATCTGAACGCACCACCGCAAAAAATCAGGCTTTTTTCTGCTTCAATTGTTCCTGTTCCCCGATGAGGACTGAAAAGAGAACCCCTTTGGATAGCGCTTCTTTCAGGGAAATAGCGTAGTTTTTGGGGTTTTTCCTGAAATGCTTTGGTTCAATGAAGCGCCAGCTCTGCCTTGGAATCTTCCATGCCACATACATTTCGATTCCCGCAGTATCAGCCCATGAAACCTGCTCTTCCATCTGCTGCCTTGGCAGATTCAAATAGTTGCCGCTCCAGGCCTTGCACTCGAACGCCATTTTCTTCTTTTTCGAGAGGGCAATGCAGTCAGGGCACGGCAAAGAGGTTACTCCTGAGCCTGCAACTCGCACAACGCTGAAACCCTTGCAGAACAGCATATGGATGAGTTCGCGCTCTGCATCCGCTCCTTTCCGGTAATGAGCCATAATTGAAAACCTTTGGAATAAACTGAGATAATGCCAGTAAAAACTATTTTTATCTTCTACTATTACATGCCTTTCTAAGGCGTGAAGTGGTAGCTCACAAAATATTTTTTGCCAATTGTGCCGCTGACGCCTTTGCTTGCGAGGTAGTTTGCCACAATTTTTTCGGCTTCATTGTTTGCCAAGGCAATGAAGGCCCCCCTACATTCGGCATTTTCATATATGCTGTCTACCCCAACGTTGCCGTCTGTTGGGTCAAATCCAACCACATAACAATTTTTTGCCCCAATCAACTGAACAACATAATACCAAGGGTCTGTTCCGCCGCCGAGTTTTTTGCGAAACTCAAGTATTGGGTCAAAGACCTCTTGAATTTCGTCTTTATTGCTTCCATAGGCGGCAAGGATGTCGGCCTTTGCCTTTGCTTTCAGGCCAGCAATCTGCGCCTGGGAAAGCCCTGTCTCCGCATAAATCGGGAGAATGCTTTGCCCGATCTTTTCTTCTATTTCAGGCTGTGCAATAACGCTGCCTGCGCCATATATGTCAGAGTCCGTAACTACAAAATAATACTGTTTTTGGCCCCCGCTGCCAATTTCAAACAGCCACCCTGTCAGGTAGGAAAAGCCCTGTGGCTGAATAAACCCCGGCAATAGCAGGGCGAGGAGGGCAAAAAAGGCCAAAATGACGCACAAAATAACCAAAAGGGCTTTTTTATTCACAATAAATCCGCCTAGATTTGTATCTTATTTGACAAAACACCCAATTAAAAACCCTTAGGGAAAAAGAATTATTTATATAAGCAAAGAATTGGGCAATCGTTAGGTTGATGATCACTTTAAGGGAAACCAGGAACGGAGTAATGTTTAAAATCCACGTTTCCCCAAACTCCAAAAGGTTTGGAATAAAAGGCTTTGATTCATGGACCGACTCTTTGTTGGTTTCCGTGAGCGAGCCCCCTGACAAGGGAAAAGCGAACGCGGAAATAGAAAAAGAACTCGGAAAAGTTTTCGGAAAAAAAACACAAATCGTTTCAGGCCTGCACTCAAGGACTAAAACAGTCGAAGTGCTGGCCTCCAGGAATGAATTGCTCCGGGTTCTTGAAAGATTAGCCTGATTCTTGAAATGCCAAAAACAAAAGGAGTGATTAAATGGCAAAAACATACATTAACGCGGTAAAATACGAAATAACTGCGACATTCAAAATAGACGGGATCGTGGACAAGCACGACATAATAGGGGCAATCTTCGGCCAGAGCGAAGGGCTTCTCGGCGAAGAGCTCGACTTGAGGGAACTGCAGAAAAACGGCAAAATAGGCCGCATCCTCATATCCCACACTGCAATCAACGGCACAACGACTGGAAAAATCGTGGTGCCGAGCTCGATGGACATGGTTGAAACAAGCATTCTTGCAGCTGCAATCGAAACAGTCGACAAGGTCGGGCCGTGCAAGGCATCCCTTGTGATAAAGGAAATAACAGACACAAGGACGCAGAAAAGGGAGGAAATAGTCAACAGGGCGCAATCCCTGCTTGAAAGGCTCATGAGGGAACAATTGCCTGAAAGCGAGGAAATCGCCCAGATGGTAAGGGAGCGCGTGAGGGTAAGCGAAATCTGCCCTTACGGCCCGGACAAGCTGCCGGCAGGGCCTGCAATAGAAGGCTCGGATTCCATCATTGTTGTTGAGGGAAGGGCCGACGTATTGAACCTGCTGAAAAACAGCATCAAAAACGTTATCGGCATGGACGGCTCGAAAATCAGCCCGACAATCGTCGAATTGGGCAAAAAGAAATCCCTCACAATGTTCATTGACGGCGACAGGGGCGGCGAACTCAACCTGAGGAAACTTGCATCGCTCACAGATGTCGACTTTGTCGCAAAGGCGCCTGACGGAAAAGAAGTCGAGGAGCTTGCAAGAAAAGAAATCATAATGGCATTAAGGCACAAAGTGCCGCTGTCAGAGGAAATGGAAAGAAGGGAGGGCAGCTTTGACAGAAGCCCACACTTCCCGAGGCCTTTCACTCCGCAACCGGTCCAGGCAATCCAGCCTGCAGAAGAAGGGCAGGCCAGGCCTTTTGCGCCACAGCCGTTCGGCGAGCGCAGGGCAGAACCATTGCAGCGCGAGCAAAGGTTCGGGGCAAGGCCGTTCCAGCACGCCCCAAGGTTTGCGCCAAGGCCGTTTGCAGTGCAGCCAAAGTTAGCCGAAGCGCCGCTGGAGGCAGTAGAGCCGTTTGCGGAAGTGCAGCCGAAATTCGTTGCAAAGCCTGTGAAACTCGGGCCGAGCGCACAGGAAATCGAGCAGTTCAAGCCTGCAATGGATTCGCTGAAAGGAACCCTGAAGGCGAAAATCTTCGACGACCAAATGAAGGAATTGGAGGAAGTGAGCGTCAGGGATTTGCTGAAAACCATGAAAAAGCACAAGGAAGCAAAAACAGTCGTGCTTGACGGCATCATCACAAAAAGGCTCTTGGATGCAGCCGAAGAAAACAATATTTCAACCCTTGTGGCAGCAAAAGAAGGAAAAATAGAAGGGTCAGCGAAAACAAAAACAATAATAATACAGTGAAAAACAGCTGACAAAAAAAGGAAATGCTGCTGAAACAAAAACAGCAATAAAAAAACAGTTTAAAAAAATAAAATAAGGGGGGCTTATTTTGCCCCTTTCTTCTTTTTCTGGATTGCAGGCACAGTAACGGCGCGTTCAATCGGGATGATTATCTTGCCGGTATTGTAGAACATTATTCCGAAAAAGAAGACAATCGCCCAGAGGAATATTCCAGCCACCGGTGAAATCAAAGCAATCCAGTACTGCCTTGCATTGATGTCGATTTGCCCTGAAAGCAATTGAATGCCTGTTTTCCTGTAAAGTATTTCCCTGCAGTCCTTGTACATGGACTGCGCCTGCTCAAGGTTCGAGCCTGAAACATCGATTGAAGTCGAAACGCAGTTCGGGTAGGATTTCAGCGAATCCCATACATCGAACATATGCGCCACTCCCTGAAACAGCATCAATACCGCGCCGAAAACAAGGAACGCGCCGATAAGCCTTGGCAACTGGAAATTCTTTCCGCCAATCACGAACAACACATCCATTTTCAACCAAATCACCGTCGAACAGTTAACACTAGTAATATGCAAACGCAGTATTTAAAGGTTTCTGTGGCATTCAGGAAGAAAAAAAAAGGGAAAGCGAAGGCGAACCTTCACTGCAAAAGGAAAACAAGCCTGGCAGTCTATTATGCGGTTCAAGGCAAAGGAGGCATTTCGAACGATAAGTGCCCTTTTAAACATTTTTTTGGAAAAGTTATTGAGCGGGCTTGTGGTCTAGTGGTTATGACGCCACCTTTACAAGGTGGAAACCGGCGGTCCGATTCCGCCCAGGCCCACTAACCAATTTAAAGGTAACCGTGCAGAATTCTTAATCGCAAGCGGCCGTAGTCTAGTGGTCAGGATTCAACCTTGCCAAGGTTGTGACCCGGGTTCGACCCCCGGCGGCCGCACTCTGCTTTTCAGGAATTCACACCGGCGGAGAAGGCGCTGCAGTGCTGGCTGCCTGGGCATTTTTGTCCTTTAAGAGCTCGGAGTAAATGCCTACTGCCACAAAAGCAGTTGCCAGCAATGAGAACGGCATTATGAGGAAGCTTGCTATTTGCTGGCCCAAATACTGGCCCAGGACTAAAGCCAGATTGTTTGCTAAAATGCCTTCAGTTGCAAGGGCTGATTGCAGTGAAGCAGGCAATGCCACTTGGGGCATGAACGGCATCAAAATCAGGCCTATAATGATGCCCAATACCGCCACAATCAGGGAAGTCACTACCGCCACAATGACCCCGACCGCGAGATTGCACACGAAGATTTCAATAAGGTGGCCTTTTGTGAGGCCAAAGGATTCCTTGAGCGACGCCATTATGCCTTTTTCTGCCTGCAAGAAAATCACAGAGCCTGAAGCCATCCTGAGGCTGTTCACAATCGCAAAATAAATGTAGGCTAAAAAGCAAACCACAAGCAGGAGCAGCCCTAAGCCCAGGAATGCAAGGGAAATCCCCGACAGTGCCAGCAGGACAATCGAAACAACCAGGCCTGCAAGGCTGAGCCACTGCCATTTGCGGATTTTTTCATCAAAAGAATAAAACAGCGCCGCCAGCATCACTACAATGCTCAGGCCGATTAAGCCGAAAACCTTTGAAAAATGGAACTGGGCGTGCGAAAAGCCTTTTGTTCTCAGGGCAAACAGCGTCATGAGGGCATTAATGTAAATGGTCGCAAACCAAAACAAGATAAAAAGCACAAAGGCAACAGCGAAAAAAGCCAGGATTTTGCCCAAAAAGGCCCCGCTCGCCAAGTCTGCGGCAATGGATTGCAATAATGCACCCGGGTCAGCCATAAAGGCACTCACATAGCTGCCAAAAAATGCCAGGAACAAGGCCAGCACTGCCGCCCCAAGCACCAAAAATAGGGCCCAATAAAACAGGGCGTACTTCAAAAATTCCCTGCTTTTATACCATGAAAACGAAAAGCCAATCACATTCCCGATATCAACCATGACACAACACCCGAATAAATAGGGAAAAAGGAATTATTATAGTTATCGCAATTGAGGGGGCCGCGGAAAGCGCTTATTTCAGGACCTTTGCGATTTCCTTTTTCACCTTGAGGAAAACTTCATCCGGCTCGGCATTGGCATCGATGAACTTTATCGGCTCGTCAGGAAGCGCTTTTTTCAGGTTCAGGTAGTTCTGCCTGATTTCCCCGAGGAAAAAATCCTTTTCGAACTTTTCAATGCTCGACCTGCTCGCCCTTATCCTCTTCATTGCAACCTTCGGGTCGACATCGAGAACAAGGACAAGGTCCGGCACGAGCAAGCGCTTGTGCATTGCGACAATGCTTTCCACAGGAATGCCCTGCGCCTGCTGGTAGCAGATGGTGCTGTACTTGTAGCGGTCGCAGAGCACAATCGAACCCAGTTGCAATGCAGGCTTTATGAGCTTGTCTATGTGTTCCTTGCGGTCCTCGAAATAAAGCGAGAGCAATTGCTTTGCCTTGGTCATCGGTTCCTTGTCGGATTTCAATGCCTTCCTTATCTGGGAGCCAGGCCCTGAAAAAGTCGGTTCCCTGGTCAAAACAATCTTGTCGTGGCCGATGCTTGAATTGAAAAGCCATTCCGCGGTCTTGGCAAGCATTGTGCCTTTCCCGCTGCCATCGGTGCCTTCGAAAACAATAAATTTCCCAACCATAAAATCCCCTCGGTAAGGAGCAGGACGAAAAAGAATAAAAAGAAAACGTGCGCTTTCTGGAAAGAATAATAACCACTTCGGGAAAAAAAGTAGTGTATGCCTGCAAGGATTCCGGCGACCCGAATCCGCCAAATAAGGAGAGCTGTGGAAATCCGTGAAAACACACAGGGCGCACCGGAAGAGATGGCTGGCAGGATCGCCGGGAAAACAGGGTTGAGCGAAGCTGAAGCAAGGGAAATAATCGAAAGGAAAGACAAGGTTTTTGCGCTCCGCTTTGGATTTAAAGAACGTGCTGGGCAAATCGAGGAGGAAGGCTTTAAGCGCGGCAACCGTTATGAGGAAAGGCGCCTTGGGCCAGTAAACAAAGCCTTTGATGAAGTGATTCCGGATCATATAAGGGCATTGGGCATTTCAAGGAAAAACGCGTATTTTTTCTGGCCCGGCAACCTGTGGGCAATCAACCGGTATGAATCGCACCCGAAGGGCGACCTTAGGGCGACAAGGGCAAGAATAAACACGAAGAAAGCAATTGTGGCGGATATGCATGATGTCGAGCTGGCTTTGAGGCTGCAAAAGTGCGGTGCGGAAATCGAAAAGGTTGCAGTAGACTATTGGAGAAAGGCAATAAGGCTGGATGAATTCCTGAAAAAATATTACCCGAAGGAAGGGGCATGGTGGCTGAAAGACAAGGCCGATATGAAAAAAGGCCTGCCCTTAATATTCCTGATGCCTGAAATCCTTACAAGCGAAGAGCCAGGGAAAACAAGGGCTTCAAAAACAACTTACAGGCTGGCCAGGGACGATTAGGAAAAACATAAAACAAGCCTGGAAAGAATATAATCACTTGGGGGAAAGAATAACATATGCCTGTGCCGAAAAACCGCTTTGGGCAGATAAGGAAAGCTGTGAAAATGCGGAAGAAAAAGGAACCGCATTCGCCTGAAGAAATCCAGCGGATTGCACAGGAAACCGGGCTTTCAGTTGCTGAAGCCGAAGAGATTGTAAGGAGAAGGGACACTGCTTTTTTGATTCACGGAACAAGCGACCCAAAACCCGAAAGCGGAATCGCGATTGCAAGAAACGGCTTTTCGGCTGCGGAAATGCGGCGCAAACAATACCAGGAACACCCTCATGCCGAAGCGATTGACATCGCCTTTGACAACAACAGGCCGGAGCATATTCTAGCCACTGGAATTTCAAGGCAGGCATCGCCTTACTTTCACCCTGACTGGGCTTCTTTCAGGCTTGAAAAAAGCCTTGTCCTCCCGAAGAGCCCGCATCAGCTTGGGCTGACTGTCAGGGCAAGGGCTGATGCGACAAAAACGTATGTTTTCGACCACATCCACGTTGGTTCATTGTACAGGTTCCCGCCAAGCGAAAGCCCGGAAAAAATCAAGGCATCCGGGCACGTGGCTGAAAAAGCAAGGAAATACTGGCGCTCGGGAATTCCGATAAACATTTTCAGGGAAAGGTACAGGTTCGACAAGGCAGAGCATTGCTGGATTCGAACTGAAGGCCCGAAATCCGCCAGGTTCATGCCGGACGGCCCAAAAATGGCATTGCCTGAAAAATTCTACAGCCCTGAAGCCCTTGCCGGCGGTGAAATACAGCCAAAAGACATAAGGGCCGGCAGGGCAAAACAGCGCAAAGAAAACCATTAAAAACAAAACCAAACCCTTTCTTTAGGACAGCGGAAAACGCGGCTGTGGTGAAGTGGTCATCATCGGAGCCCTCCAAGCTCTTGTCCTGGGTTCGAATCCCAGCAGCCGCACTCAATGAAAGCTGATTTTAAGCAATCCAAGGTCGGCCTTCGGCCGGCAAAGGAAAGCGATTTGGGCTTTTGCGCTGAACTGCTCAGGAAAGAGTTCTCTAAGGCGCCCTATAATGAAAAATGGACTCCTGCAAAAGCGATGCGGGCGGTGCGCTTGTGGGCAAGGCACCCGAAAAGCGCGATTTATGTAATAGAAATGGGCGGGAAAAGGACAGGGATAATCTTTGGCTCGGAATTCTACTCCGAGCCCGAAGGAAACGGGTTTTTCGTGGAAGAATTCGCTGTGGCCGAAGGCCTGCAGGGAAAAGGCATAGGCCGAAAGGCGCTAGCATTGCTGGAAAAGGATCTGAAGAAAAAGGGGTTCAAGGCGCTGACATTGCTCTCGCACCGCAAATCAAAGGCATTCAAATTTTACCAAAAAATCGGGTTCAAAAAATCTGGCATGGAATACCTCAGGAAAATTCTGTGAATGAGAAATATGGAACAAGGGGAAGAGCAGCTGGAATTTTTTTCAGGCTACGGCGCTTTCAAAGGAAGGGCGCCGAGGAGTGTTCTACATAATAATGGCGAGTGGCACAAGGGCGCGCACGTTTGGGTTTTCAATTCCAGTGGGGGAATTTTCCTGAAGAAGAGGGCGCAGGAAAAGGAATTTTATCCGGAACACTGGGAGGATATGGGCGAGCACCTGAAGCCTGGAGAGAGCTTCGAGCAGGCTGCACTAAGGGGATTGAGAGAAGAGTTGGGGATTACTGGGGCAAAAGTGGAGAAAGTGGCCGAGGCAAAGAACTGTTTTCCTGAAAAAAACTGCGAATTCTCGGAATTATGGAAATGCACTTATGACGGGAAGATTTCAGAGAACATAGAAGAGAGCTTTGGCGGAAGGTTTTTTTCAATAAAGGAAATACGGGGCATGCTCAAGGAGCGCGAGGCGTTCACGCCCTGGTTTAAAGAAATGTTTTATCGTTATATGAAGGAAGGATTATGGGAAAAAAAGACGTGATCGGGCAGATCGCAAGGGAAAGGATTTGCAGGCTATTCGAACTGGCCGGAAAAGAATTCAAGGAACACCCGGAAAGGAGCGACTGCTATGTGCAACTGGCCCTCAAGATAGGGAAACGGTGCAATGAAAGCATTCCATGGGAATTGAAAAAAAACTACTGCAAGAAATGCAAATCCTATTTGAAGGAAGGCAGGAATTCAAAAATAAGGATTGAAGGAAGCATTCTCAAAATAACCTGCAACAAGTGCGGTTTTACGCGGAAAACAAGCGTTTCAGGGGAAAAAAATCAGCAGGAATAAATCCGGCACGAAATAGGAAATTATTACCCCAAGCAGCAGGAATGGGGCGAAGGGCGGCAGCGACCTGTAAACAGGGATTTTATGAACGCCTGCCTTTGCGAGCTTTTCAGCCGCCTTTTCATCGACTATGCCTTTCAGGGAAAGGCCTGCTTCGGAGAGGGCTGCCGGTTCAATGAATTCCCTTGCGATTATTTCGTCCTCTTCCAGTTCTTTTCGGGAAACGTATTTCAGGAAAAACGCCTTGTAGATTCCGGACTGGAATGCCATCGCGCACAAGCCCAAAAGCAATGGAACGAACAAGACCAGCGCCTGCCAGAATTTCATGAAGCCGAGCTGGCAAAGCACCACCAGATAAAGAAGAATTGCAATTCCCAGTAAAAGGGATTTCAGCATTTCCTTCCTGTCGATTTTTTCCCTTTTTTTGAGCGAAAAATACCTGAAAAGGTAATAAACGGAAATCAGGGAAACGCTTGAAAGCGCTGCAATCAACAGCACGTTCAGAATGAAGGGGCTGTTCTGGTAGAAAGGCAGGAGCAAAGCCATTCCTGTGAAGATTTTAACATCGCCGCCGCCCAACTTTCCGAGATAGTAAAGCAGGAAGCCGAAGGCAAAAACCGAAACAGGCACAACCAATTGCATGAAAGAATGCTCGAAAAAAACATCTGCGGCTGAAAAAATCAATCCGAGGGCAATCATAGGGTAAGTGATTTTGTCGAGGATAAGGCCTGTTCTTATGTCGGTGTAGGCAGAAACAATTGTGCCAGTGAGAACAATCAAGTATCGGATCAATTCGAACATTTCAAGCCTTTCCCTTACCTGAATTTCAGGCGCTTTTTTTTCCTCATGCCGCCGAATTTCTGCATCATTTTCTGGATGTCCTTTTCGTCCATTTTCTCTGGGTCTTTTTTTCCTGCAATTTTCTTGAATTTGCCGAGCATTTTCTCAAGCTGCCTGTACTGCTTCAGCAAGTCCCTGACATCCTCTGGCCTGCGGCCGCTGCCCTTTGCAATCCTTTCAATGCGCTCCCTGCTAATTATGTCCGGGTGCTTTTTTTCCTGTTTGGTCATGGAATCCATTATTATTTTGTAAGAATCGAGTTTTTCCTGGCCCAATTCAAGCTGTTCTTTGGGCAACTGCATTTTCAGGCCCATCATTTCGGCAACCTTTGAAATCGGGCCCATTTTCTTTGTGGCTTCTAATTGCTTGTAGAAAACATCGAGGTTAAAATCTCCGGACAGGATGTCTTCTGGCTTGAAATCCTTTTCCTCTGCCGCCTCTTTCGCTTTTTCCAGAAGCGCTTCAAGGTCGCCGTAGCCCATTATCCTTCCAAGATAGCGCTTTGCATCGAATATTTCAAGGTCTGAAAGCTTTTCACCTGTCCCGATAAAATACACAGGCGCCCTTGTTTCAGCGCAGGCAGCGAGAGCGCCTCCGCCCTTGGAAGAGCTGTCGGCTTTCGAAAGAATGATTCCATTAACGCCGACGGCTTCATGGAAAGCCTGTGCCTGCCTCTTCGCCAATTGGCCTATGTCCGCACTCAAAACAAGCCAGATTTGGTCAGGGTTGAATGCTGCCTTGACATCTATTATTTCTTTTATGAGCGCTTCGTCCAGGCCTGAGCGGCCTGCAGAATCGACAATAACCAAATCCTGCTTCTTCAGTTCCTGCAATGCGCTCTGCACGATTTTAACAGCGCTCTTTTCGGCCTTGATGCCGTAAAACTCAACGCCAGCCTGCCCTGCAACCTGCTGCAATTGCTCGAAAGAAGCAGGCCTGTGCACGTCCGCGCACACTAGGGAAACATGCCTTCCGCGCTTTTTATGCCATGCCGCCAGTTTTCCGGCAGTCGTGGTTTTGCCCTGCCCAAATAGGCCGAGCAAAAGGATTTTTTTCGGTTCTTTCGGCGCTTCATGCTGGCCGCCGATTAAGTCTGCGAGCAAATCGTAAGTGGTCTTGATGATGAATTCCCTGCGGTCAATGCCTTTTGGCGGAACCTCGGATGCCTTTTTCTCTATCTCCCTGCTCAGATTGAACACAAGGTTTACTTCAACATCCGAAGAAATGAGCGCGCGCTGGATTTCCTTGACGGCTTCCGCTATCGCATCCTTATCGAGAAAAGCGGCATTCTTCAGGCGCTCCATTGCCGCCCTTAACTTTTCACCCAAGGCCATGCAAAAAATAAGCATTGAAAGGTTTTATTACCTTGCGATAAGGAGATTGGGCTTCAAGCAGGTTGCGGGCAGTTGTGGGGCTTGGAAGTTGAAGGATTGCTAAGGTTTTGCCCCAAGGCCGGCGAGCTGGGCCCTAAGCCTTCTGGATCTTTTTTCCAGAGGCACTGCCGCTCTGCGCGCCCTGGCTTCCATTCCCAGGGACTGGAGGTTAGGTTCGCCTTTCCGGCGCCGCATTCTGGCAATGCTGCCGTGCAATGAAGCCGTCCTATTAAGGTGCCCGATGTCCAGGCCGACAATGCCAAGTTCCCTGCCAAGGGTTTTCCTCCTGGCCGCTCGCCTGGTTTCCCTGCGTTGGGAAATTCTACCAGCAACAGATCGTACAATCCCGCGGGCAAACCGAGGCATAACCGATTATATGCTTGCAAACAATAAAAAATACTTTGCCCTTGGGAAGCTTTGCCGGCAAATTAAATTTACGGAAATTGACGCTTGGGCAAAGTTCATTGAATCAGTTGCTCAATTTTTTTCTTCATGCGAAGAAGCAGGCGGCCGGATGTTTTGATTTCTTCCGGTTTTTTGAACAATCTCAGGCTGCCTTTTTCAACAATGCCCGCAATGTAAAACTCAAGCCCTCCGCCCATCAAACATTCAAAATTAAGCACATGTTTTGATTTGTAAACCATCAGGACAGTTTGGGGAAAATCGGATTTATTGCCATTAACCCTTTCAAGGCCAAGCTTGGAAGCATTTGCCAAAAATTTGCCAAACTGCGTTTTTGTTATTTCTGGCAGTGAAACCATAAAAACATCCGCATTGCATATTGCCTTTCGATTGATTAGGGTTCAATCTATTGCTCGGGGTTTTTCCCGCCAAGGCGGGCAATCTTGCCTTCGAGCTTTTTGCGCCTTGCATTCAGCTTGCCTAACTCGTGCGCTGCCCCGGGGTGTTTTTCCCTGGCCTGCTCAATGGCCGAAATCCGCCTTTTGAGATAAGCCAGGTCTTCTTTCCTGACCGCCCTTTTCGCTGCACTGCCTGCGGCCTTCAACCTGGTGACTCTGTGCTTCACTGCCTGCCCGGCCTTCTTGGCTATTCGTAAAATCCTTCCAGCCATAACTAATTATACGATTGCAAAGAATAAAACCCTTTGCCTTGCAAATCAATATTTAAACTTTTATTCTTCAATTAGTGTTTCTTTTCAGGGGGGCTATGATGAATGTGAAAGAACTGACGCCAAAGGCAATGCTTGTCGGATTTGTGCTCTCGGTTGCGGTGGCAATGTACTCCGCATACCTTGGCCTGATGATAGGCGGAGTGTACTGGCCGATAGTGACAACATCGCTGATGTCAATGGCGCTCCTGAAACTGTTCGGCAAAACATCCAAGCAGGAAATAATCGTAGCGCAGACTGCCGCAAGCACAGGCGGCCTCCTTGCGGCAGGAATAATTTTCACGATTCCTGCACTTTACCTTCTCGGAATGCAGATAAGCGCAACTGAAATCATCCTGATAGCGCTTGCAGGCGGACTGCTCGGGGTGCTATTCACTATCCCTTTGCGCAAGGAAATGATTGAAAGGGAACAATTGCCTTTTGCGGACGGCGCTGCGGCCGCAGCGCTTGTGGAAGCAGGCGATGAAGGCGGCGAAAAAGCGAAAAAATTGGGGATTGCTTTCGGAATCGGCGCTGCCCTGGCAATAGCAAGGGATTATTTCAAGGCGATTCCGGGCCTTATAAGCCTTGACACTTTAAAGCTTGACATTTCGAAATATTTTTCGCTGGGATTCGGGGTAACGCTTGTAACGTTTGCAGGCGGCTTCCTGATAGGGCCGCTTTTCACCGGGGTGTGGTTTTTCGGCGCACTGATAAGCAACTTTGCAATTGTGCCCTGGTTGGTTTCGAGCGGAGCATTCGCAGACAAGGGAACAGCAATGGCTGCAATCACAAGCCCGCTTGGCATCGGCGTTATAATCGGCGCTGCGGTGGCGTATTTCCTGCTTAAAGGATTGCCTTCGCTGAAAAAAATGCTTGAAGGATTGAAAGAGGAAAAGACGCAGTTGAGTAAAATCTGGGTTTTCGGCATTGTGCTGGTTGTGGCACTTGTAACCATCGCAGCAAACCTTGACCCTGTGCTTTCGGTTGTGGCAATCGTGGGCGCTTTCTTTATGGCTTATGTGGGGGCAAGGGCTACAGGCGAAATGAATGTGGACCCGATGGAAGTGTTCGCGATAATCGTGCTCCTAATAGCAAAATTGTTCCTGGGGTTCCAGGCGCTCCCGCTTGTGATTTTGTCAGCAATCGTCTGCATTGCCGCAGGAATGGGCGGGGATTTTATGCAGGACTTAAAAGCAGGGCACATCCTTAAGGCTGATCCTGGAAGCCAGACCGCAAGCCAATTGCTGGGCGTTGTAGCCGGGGCAATGGTATTGGGCTTTGTGCTGATTGCATTGCAGCCAAGAATCGGCACAGCAATGTTCCCTGCGCCGCAGGCATTCGCTTTCAAGGGAATAATTTCCGCACAATCCATTGAAATGCCGATGGTTGCAGGAATTGCAATCGGATTCATTGCAACTGTTTTGCTCACTTATTTTTTCAAAATCGGCATTGTGATGGTTGCATTCGGCATAGGCCTTTATGCGCCAATCACCCTTGCCTTCCCATTGTTTGTGGGCGGCATGATAAGGCTGTACGCTGACAAAAAGAAATTGACGGAAAACGGCAGGCTGCTTGCAGCCGGAGTGATTGCAGGAGAAGGCCTTATAGGCGTGGCAATAGCGCTGCTGATGTTTGCGGGTGTAATTGCAGCCTGAACAGGATAGGAATTTATTCTGGTCCGGCACTAATTGATTTATGTCTTCACGGAAAATTCCTCAAAAATACCTGACTGCCGGCAAGCCTGAGCCTGACAAGTTTGCCAGGAAAAGGTTCGCAAGGAATTTGGCCAGGCGGGAAGAAAGAAAAAGAAGGGCAAGAAAACTGATTGCTGAGGGTATTCCTGCCAGGGAAGCACTGGGAAAAGCCGGCAAAAAACCATTAGTCCAGCCTTTGACCATGTTGGAACAAGGCGTGGTGGAACGGGAAATCGCGGGGCCAACTGGGGAAAAAACCAAAAGGAAGGAAGTGGTTCTGCTCGACGGAAAAAACGAGGTGCCGGTTCCGCTGGCGGAACATGGCAGATTATTGCAGGGGGTTTACCGCGGACCTGGAGGCAGAATCATTGTTGCGAGGACCGTGCCAAACTATTCGCCATTTGTAGCGATAAAACTGTATGAATGGAAAAACGGTGGTGAGCAACCGATTACTGACAAGCACTGGGCAATGGCTTTTTTTGCAATAGAGCCCACTGCAGATATCGCGCACATGTATTTGCCAAAAAAACTGAGAGGCACTGGACTGGCCGAAAGGTTTGCTTCAAGGGCCGACAGGGATGTAAGGGAGAAAAGGACGGAAAAAATACGATTTGGATGGGCGAAAACCGCCGGGACCTTTTTGACCGGCTTTTTACAAAAATTAGGTACTGGCAAGAAAGCCCAGAAGAAGATGAGTTTGTGTTGAGGAAATACCACAAAGAAGGTAGGGTAAAAGCGACATCAAATATGTCCCGCTTCCATATAATTGAAGCAATCGACCCGCGGACAGGCAAAGTGAAGGAATACGTTTTTCCGGTCAAGTGAGATGAAAAAATGCCACAAAAATCAAGGCGCAGAATCCCGAAAGCGGAAAGAAAATATAAATATCCAAATCAAAGGGAAAAACTCGAAGCCAAAAGGCAGAGAAGGGACACTGCAAGAGGGGCGGCAGGAAAGAAGCCGCTTGTGTGGCCGCTGGAGATAGACCTGCAAAAAAGCAATAACAGATATGCCGCATTCTGGATTGGGCCAGAGCAGGAAATCATGGTGCCATTGAAAACTATTTTTGGCAATCTCCGAGGTGCACATCTGCTTTCGGACGGGAAAATTATCATTGCCAGGGGCGGGTCCATTATCTCGTTATTGGAGTGCCAGCTGAAAAAGGGAATCGGAACTGATGTCATACCTGACAAAGGCGCCCCTTTTTTCTTTGCCAGAGAAGACCTGGCGCACATGCGCATCCCGGAACGCATGCGGGGGCTTGGGCTCGGCAAAAAATTTGCTTCCCGCGCTGAAAGGCATGTGCGTTCCCAAAATCCTGCAAAGAGAGCAGGAAACCGCCCTTCCTTCGGCAATCCCGGAAGAAAAATAGAGTTTTATAGTGAACATTCGTTTAAACCAGGCAAATTTGAGGGCATTTTCAAAAGCATCGGGTATGAAAGGCAGGGGCAATCTGAAAATGTTACAAAGCAGGGCAGGTTCGTTCCGACAGATGACCTGGAAAAATACTGCAAAATCGAAGCCATCGACCCTCGCACTGGAAAGGCGAAAATGTTTGTGTTCACGCCTGACGGCAAGCTTGTGAAAAGGTCTGGAAGGCTTGTGCCGGTGGTAAAGCAATAAGCAACCGGAAAGCCTTTTGGCCGGCTTGGCCATTGCGATTTGAAAAGTAATTTAAACTCAACAAACAGCATCATATTTATGCCCCCAAAAAGATTGTTCAGGCGGAAAAGGCCCACTGATATTGCGATTGTGGGGATTGATGGCGCGGGGAAAACAACACTTGCAAGGGGATTGCAAAGCCGGTTGAATGCGCAGGGCACCAAAACCGCGGTCCTGGATGTTCCGCATTTCCAGGATTATGGCGGAATGATTGGAAGAGTGAGTGGGTTTGGAAGGAGTATTAGTGCAAAAGGAGCGGAAAAACAATCAAAGAGGCTTGCTGCAGCTGGCGGAGCGATTGCCTCGCTTCCGACAAGGATGGCAAGGGCCAAATCGAGAAAAAGCACTGTCAGGATTATTGAAAGGCATCCGGCAATTGAAGCGCCTGTCTTGGCAAGGCAGTACGGCGGAAGGATAATCCTGGCGTTTTCCAAGGCAGCCGGGCGGATTGCAGGGGGGCCTTTGCCGGATGTTGCAGTATTTCTTTCGGTAGAGCCTGCAACTGCTGCCGAACGGCTTGCAAAAAAAAGAGCTGGTGGCAGTGGCTTGCACGCAATTGAATTCCAGCATGAAAAGCCTGAAAATCTTGAGGGATTGAATTCTGCTTATCAGAAACGCAAGGCGGAGCTTGCGTCAAAAGGCGTGTGGATTCTGGAAATAGATGCATCTCTTCCAAAGGAGGCAGTTTTAGGGCAGGTGCAAAGGATATTGAAAGAAAAAAGGCTAATGGAAAAAGGCAGGAAAAAATATCTGGAGCGAAAGAAAGAGCAGGCCATGCAATTTATGGTTGATGGAATCTGGCGCTGGGAAAAAGAAGGAAGAATTGGTCAGGAGAAAGCTGCGGAATTGAGGGAAAAAATAGGGAAAGGCTATTTTTCGGATTTTTTGACGCACTTCGGAGTGCATCTGGCAATAAGCGGGGTGCCGGTAATAATGGCCGGCGTCGGAACCGTGGGAAGGCCGGCCTATACGGCCGCTATGAGGGGAATTGGGATGGCAAGGCGCTTGGCCGGAAATATTTCTGCGGAAGAATATGAAAAAATCAAGAGATTGCACAGCGGGGAAGCGATGCTCATCGGAGCAATTCCCTTTGCTGGGAGAACCGCTTATATTGTTTCCTCGATTGTAAGGGAACCGGAAATGATGGGCATTCTGGCAGACCATTTCGCATACAAGAAACTCGGAAGGCTTTACGGCAAATACAATGTGTCCTCGAAGGTCGAAACAATAACCAGGGGGGCCAAGCGCTACCTTGAATGGAAAATTTCAATTGAGAAAAAAGTGAAGGCAAAATTGGGAAGAAGGAAAAAATAATGCCGCCTTTGAAACGCCCTTTTAAAAGAAAGCGCCCGACAGATATCGCCATTGTCGGAATCGACGGCTGCGGCAAGACAACAGTTGCCGGGAAGCTGCAGCAGGCACTCAGGGAAAAGGGCCTTAATGTTGCAATAATTGACGCCCCGCACTTTGTCGGGTTCAAGGGGGTTGCCGGAAGGGTTGGAGGCTATGGCAAGCGCCTCATAAAAAGAGGCGCCGAAAAAGGCTCCGACAGAAAAATCCTGGCCGGCAGTGCGATTGCAGGGTCCGCATTCCGCGCTGCAAGGGTTGCCACAAGGAAAAGCGATGTGCGCCTTTTCCAAAGGGATCCGGTGACCGACGCGACGGCAATTACCGCAGTATACGCTGGAAAAATCCCGAGGTTTGTTACAAAAAGCACTGCCAGGGCTGTAGCCGGCCCTTTGCCTGACGCCGTAATACACCTTAGGGTACCGCCAGAGGTCTCAGTGAAAAGGATTGCGGAAAGGAATGTCGTGGACGAGTGGGGCGGAGTTGTTTTCAAGCACGAAAAACTTGAAAACCTGGAAAGAATGGAGAAGGCAAACGAAAAAAGGCTTGCCGAACTCAGGGCAAAAGGCGTGCGTGTTTTTGAAATCGACACGACGCTTCCGAGAGAAGAGGTTTCAAGGCAAGTGCAAAAGCTTGTAGTAGAAGAACTTGTCGGAAAAAAACGTAAGCGCTTGTTCAGGCGAAAAAGAAGCGATTGATTACACAATCCTGCCAATATTGCTGGGCGAAGCTAGCGCCCATACTCAAACAATCCTGTCGATAATGTACTGCGGCGTGAACGGAACCAAGTCTTCGTAGGACTGGCCTGTGCCGATGAAGAGAACCGGCTTTTTCAATTCGCATAATAGGGAAAGGACTGTGCCGCCTTTTGCGTCTGTGTCGATTTTTGTGAGGATGAAGCCGTCGATTCCGAGCGCTTCATCGAAAGCCTTCGCCTGCTCCAATAAGCCCTTGCCTGCGAACGCTTCACCGATAAAAATCTTGAAATCAGGCTTCAGGACGCGCTCGATTTTCTTCAGTTCCTCTATCAAATTCTTGTTTGTTTCCTGCCTGCCTGCAGAATCAACCATTACAACATCAACGTGGTTCGCTTCAGCCGCTTTCACTGCATCAAATGCAACTGCAGCAGGGTCAGCACCATATTTGTGCTTTACAACCCTTATCTTCAGTTTTTTCGCGTGCTCTTCAAGCTGTTCGATTGAAGCAGCGCGGAAGGTGTCGGCTGCAGCCCAAATGACTGTCTTGCCTGTCAATTGCAGTGCAAAGGAAAGCTTTGCGATGGTTGTGGTTTTGCCTGCGCCGTTAGGGCCGAGGAAAAGGATTTTGAAAGGCTTTCTCGACCTTTCAATCAATTCGAACAGATTGACTCTTTCTGTGGCCGTGAGCTCAGTGAGTGCTTCCTTGATTTTGCCCTTGAGGAAGCCGCTGACCTCGTTCCCGCGCGGAATCCTTTCATTCACAAGCAGTTCCTTTATTTTTTGGACAAGGGCGCTCGCTGTTTCCTGGTTCACATCCGCTTCAAGCAATGACATTTCGAGCTCGAAAAGCATGCTGTTGATTTCTTTTTCGCCCAACTGCACATAGCCCTGCAAAACGCCCTTCAATGTCTTGATTGCCCCGACTTTCGCCTTCAGTTCCCTTTTGTCGGTTTCAGGCAATTTTGGCGCGCTTGCAGGCCCCCTGAAAGGCGGTTTTATTTCAGGTTCCTTTTCAAAAACAATTGGCGGCTTTTCAAATTCCCTTTGCTCCCTGGCAACAGGCTGCATTTCCGGAAGTTCCTGCTGAACCGGTTTCCCTGCTGGAATTCCGGATTTTTCTTCAGGCGGCACGGTTTTCGGAGGCGCCTTGAAAACATCCTTCCACAAGCCGCTGATTTTCGAAAGCCTGAATTCTTCTTCCGGCGGCTTTTCAGGCGGCTTGGGTTTTTCCGGGAGAACTTCCTTTGGCTTTTCCGCAGGCTTTTTGGCCTTGGCTTCTTCCGGCTTTTTTTCAGCCGGTTTTTCTGGCGCGGCTTTTTCCACGGCTTCTGCCCTGGCCAGCTTTTCTTTTACCTTTGAAATGCTTTCTGAAAGCGCCCCCATTTTTTCAGGCTTTTCCAAAGCCCGGGGCTTTTCTCCGGCAGGAACTATCCCAACCGGCTGGGCTTTTTTCGGTTCGGCTATTGCCCCGGCCTTTTTTTCCTTGGCGCCGGGAAGCACCATTTCCTCGACTGCGCGCGCCGGAGACCTTTCGTAATAATCAGTTATCTCGCGCCTGCCGCCCTCCCGGGTTTCCTGGGCAGGCTTTGCCGGTTTTTCCTCTGCTTTTTTGCCGAGCTTACTTGCAAAAGCTGCAATTTTTTCCTTTAACAGGTCAAACATTTTTCTTCACGTTCAGGAAACGCTTGAGGGCGAAGTGTCCTTTTTGGCCAGCGCTTTCTGCACCTGCTGGAGTATTCCTTCAAGCCTTGCAAGGCCCGCTGCGGTTTCCTGTTTTTTCTTCTGGAGCTTTGCAATATTTGCGGAAATGTTTTTCTTCTTTATTTCAAGGTGCTCAAGCGCTTTTTTTACAGTGGCGTTTTCAACCACTCCGCTGCCTATGTCGCTCTTTACCTGCTTGCCTTTCACTTTCGCTTCAACGAAAACGCCTGCGCCAAGCAACACCAGGACGTTAGCGTCCTCTTCGGCCTTGTCTATTTCCTTGAGGGCGTCCTCTGCGCCGATTATTTCCCTTGCGGCTTCCTGCATCATCGCTTCCTGCTGCAGCAGGTTGTCCATTAAAGCGCGCTGGTTCTGGTACAATGAAACAAGCTGCTGGGGGCTGAGCCTCACCTCTTTGTTCTGTGTTTTTTCCTTGGCCATCGCTTCACCTCTCAAACAATGTACTTATTGTATCAAAGGACAAAAATAATCGCATAAATTTGTCCTTTGATAGCTATCAAAAGACATTTAGAAAATATCATTATTAATGTCTTTTGATATTAGTCATTCCTTTAATTTATTGATTTCGGTTATCTTCACAGAGCGCCTCTTGAGCCTGTGCTCCGAACCGAAAAGACTCAGGAGCTTTTCCTTTGCGCGGCCCTCGTTTTCGGCCTCTATGCTCTTGCAGAACGGCTTTTCATTGCCTTTCTGCTGGAAAACACCTTTCAATTCAAACCTCATGCTCTCACCAACTGGAATTTCCAAAAAATTAATATTTCCAAAAATTAATGGATGAATGGTTTTTTATGCGTTATATCAAAGGACAAAAATAAATGAACAATATTGCCCTTTGATAGTTATCAAAAGGCCAGAAAAATTCCTGAATCAATGCCTTTTGATGTTAAGAATGCTAGCCCAAAAACGCCTCCTCAATCCTCATCAGTTCGTGGCCTGTAGTGTTAACGCCCAAAAGCATCGCATTGCTGTTCACGAGAACGCTGTTCCCGACAAACCTGTCCCCGTAGTTCGCGGTTGTAGGAATGCCCTCTACCTGCAATGCGTTCTTTATGCGGGCGAACTCTTCCTTTGAAACCCCGGGGTGCACTATGAAGCCTTTCGAATTCGCCACAATGCTTGAACCGGCAAGGTCAAGGCCTGCGACAGTGCTCTCGACCATTTTCACGCCGAAAAAGGATTCGAGCTTTTCGCATTGCTCTCTTGAAAGTATGGGTGACAAAACACCGCCTTTTTCGGTGATGCGCGCAAGGTTGCCGAGCGCCGTGGCACCTTCAATCCTTGTGACCTTCAGGCCTGCCTTTTCCAGTGCAACTATTTCCCTGTCCCTTGCGAGGTCCGAAACCGCTATCTTTTCTTTAACGCCGATTCCAAGGACGCCTAAAAGCGGGGAAGCGGCAATGCTTGCCTTCAATACTTCAACGCCTGCAAAATCCTGCAATCCCTGCAGTTCCTTTTCAAGGATGCCCGAGGGGACAAGGAATATTTTGTCTGTGAGGATGCCGAAAACCCCGAGAAACGGGCTTGCTTCAAGGGTCCGCTTGTCGATCCTCATCTGAGGCTTACACCCTGCCAGTTTTCAGCTTGATTGCCGTCTTTTCCGCGGCAAGTTCTTTTTCGTGCTTTTCCTTTTTCTTCCTCTCAAGCTCTGCCTGCTCTTCGGTGTCTTCCTTTTTCTCTTCCTTGGATTTCTTTTCCTCTTTCTTTTCCTTTTTCTCTTCTTTTTTCACAGGCAGCTTTTCGCCTTCGAGGAAAGCGCGCACCTTGCCTTTTTCGGATTCGACCATTATCGCAATGCGCCTTGGGATTTTTATGAAGCCTTTTTCGAAAACAGCATGGTTTATTCCGGCTGAAATGAATATTGCCTCTTTGTCGGCATGGAAGCGCTTTTCAAGGTCGACCCTTATTTTCCTCATTGCCCTTCTGGCTCTCTTGCCTTTCGGTGCAGTGAAAACCGGAACAAGCGAAATAATCATTTTTTCGGCCATCAGTCATTCCTCCTTTTGCCGGCCGGCCTTATCTTTCCGTGCCTGGAATTAACCGCTTTGCCTCTCTTCTGCCTTTTCGCATCCAATTTCCTTTTCCTGTAGCGCTCCCCGAAATCGTTTTCCTTCCAGCCCCTTGCCTGCCTTCTCCCTGAAACGCGCTTTCCTGCCTTCTGCATCACCCAGACCGGGGTTGAAGAAAGGCCTGTGCCGATTTTTTTCTTTTCGCTGATAATAAAATCCTTGAATTCCTTGTCTTTGGTAGAGCTCATTTTCATTTCCTCTTTATTTTTATTTCCCTTTTCCTTGAAAGAACTTCCAAAAGCGTTTTAACCTGCGATTCTGAAACCTGGCCCTTGATTTTGCCAGAACGGAACAAAATCAAAACCTGCTGCACCGCATTCCAATACAATTCCTGGTTGACAAGCCTCACGTTTTTCAATCTCGACTTCGCTTCAGGGGAAAGCAGCTTCCTCAAAAGCAATTCAATCTTTTGCTCTGCAAGCGCCTTCTTTTCGGCTTCGGCCTGCTGCTGGGCGAACTGCTGCTGCAGTTCCTCCATTTTCAGCGACTTTAACTGCTCTGCCTCTGAATCCACCAAAAAAACACCAGCCCCTATTTCTTCTCCTCTTCAGGCTTGTCCTTGCCCTTCTCCTCCTTTCCCTTCTTCTTGAACTTTTCCCTCGGGCCTGACTCCACGTCGCCCCTCTTCAACTGCTCGGAGCGCATTCTCTCAAGCCTTTCGGCCTTCTCTGCCTTCAATCTTTCCTGCTCTGCCTTCTTCTGTGGCAGAAGTTCCTTTACTTCCTTAGATTTTTTGATAAGGTAAGACTGGCCTTTTGGGCTGATCGTTCTCCCCTTCGGGGCTTTTTTCAACAAGCCTGCTTTCTCCAAGTCCTGGATGCCTTTCCTTATAATCTTTCCTGATGCTTTTTCGAATTTGTGCGGCCTGACCCCGCGGGCCTGCCTGCCGCCGTAATAAGTGCGCAATGATCCGACCCCGAGCGGGCCTTCCTTAAAAATCCTGTACAAAATCGAGGCAATCCTTACGTAATACCAGTCCTGCCTTTGCGGAGCCCTTTCTTTGCAGACCCCTGTTTTCACGTAATCAGCGAAAGCTGGCTTTTCAATCTTGAATTTTTCCCTCAAATCCACGGCTATCTCTTCAATCAAATCGCTTGCAGGAACATCAAACACTCCCATTACAACACCCTCAAAACTCCAATCGCAAACATTGCATTTGCTTTACTGAAAGGACGCTTCTTGCGAAGCCTTTGCTCTCGAAAGAAAGCAAAGAAACAGAATTCCCTTCCAATAATAATACTCCCACCCTAAAGGATTAAAAAGGATGCGGGGGGGCTAAAAAGCCAAGCCAAGCGGTTTTCAGGCAGGCTGCCGCTGGTAGCCTTCGCATTTGCGGTTCACGCATTTGCAGCCATCGATATGGGTCCAGCCGCAAACGCTGGATTCGCCGGTTATCGAACATTTGAATGTCACATATTCGGGGTTTGGAATGGAATTTTTATTGGCACAAACCGGATAGTAGCCGCAGCAGTTGTGCCCGTCTATAACAATACAATCCGAATCCCCACTGCAGGAAAAGTCTATTTTCGGCATATATGCGAAATTAACGGCCAAAACAATCGCAATTATTATCACTATCGAGGCAACCGCCATTTTGAAAATTTTCTTCACACAGACCACCTCAAATAAAAGGCAGTGGCGGAATTTAATTGTTTGCTTTTCCAGGTTCAGGGGAAACCATCCCTCGAAAGCCTTAATCCTTTCACTCCGCAGGATTTCCTTGTGGCCAGGGGATTTTACTTAGATACTTCAGTCTGGAGGGATTATTTCGAGGACAGGAAAGACGGCATGCGGCCGCTTGGAGAGTTCGCTTTCCTGTTCCTGAAAAAATGCGTGAAAGAAAAAGCACAGATAATTGTTTCAGATATTGTTATTGAAGAGCTGGAAGCCCATTTATCACAGGAACAGATTACGACCATTTTTTCTGGTTTTACTGGGATAATTGTAAAAGTAGCGCATACAACAACACAATCTCGGGAAGCGCTTGGATTGCTGAAAAAATTTGGAAAAAAAGTCCCGCTTTATGACATTTTACATTCGATTATTGCAAGAGACGAAAAAGCGATACTGGTGACAAGGGACCGGCACTTTGATGAAATCGGCATTGTTGAGGCGCATTTGCCGGAAAATCTGCTTTAAGGTTTCAGGCCCAATTCTTTGGACAATTTTTCTTCCAAAAGCCTGCTTCCCTCGCCTGCCCTCCACGCATAAAACTCCTCGTCAGTCTTGAACCGGCCCTTGCCCTTCAGCGAGCCCCTTAATGCAAACAATGCATCCCAGGCCTTCTTTTCCGCTCTTTCCTTTTCCAATTCTTTCAGCTTGCCCCTGATGGAATCGCGGATGAATTCCGTTTTCGTCGAATAATTGAACTCGCGCATCCCCTTCTCAATCTGCCTTGCCATCGGCTTGTCCAATTTAAGGCTCACATTCTCCATACTACCAAGTAATACCGGGTGCTTTTTAAAAAACTTTCACTTTTCCCTGGGCGGGCAAAGGCGCCCACAATCCTCTTTTAAAAACAACAAAACAGGGATTCATTATGGCAAAAAATGTCACACAGGCAATGATTGATGCAATAATCGAAGAATGCATCGCCCAAGCAAAGAGGGGGGGGCACTTCAATCCAAGCAAAGCACACGAAATTTCTGGAATTATAATCAGGACACTTGCCACCCGATTTGGTGTAAAATCGGACATGGTAAAAGCAGCCACTTCCCTTTTTCCGAATTCATATCATTTCGGTTCGACCGTTCCAGCAAACCTGCTCCTTGACTTCTCGAATCTCGGCCTTGTCTCAAAGCCAAGCCACCGTAACTTCGTTACCAATGCAATTCCGGCCTTCAAAATGGAAAGGTCGCTTGAAATGCTGAAATCCGTTTATGGCCACCTTTGGAAAAAAGAAACAAACATCGGTTACGAAGACCTTCCTTGGGACAGAAAAGTTAAAGCGATGCGGGACATTTTCGGCGCAAATTTTGTTGAGCTGGAGAAACTTTACTGGCAACTTTTTGAATTGAGAGAATTAAGAAAAATGCAGCCTGAAGGGTCAAAAAAAGAAACACTGGCAAAACAAATACAAGAAAACATCAAAAAACAAAAAGCACTCTCGGCAAAAATTGTTACGGAAATAAAACCCAGCCTGGAAAGAAAGCGCCCTGGCGCCGACTTGAGGCCAAGGCTTTTGGCAGAAATGAAAAACGAACAGGGCTATCTTTCAAACAAGGATTTGGATTTATTGTGGCGCTCCCTTGAGGAGTTCGAGCATCCGCGGCCTAAAAAGCCTGCAGCCGGGCCGAAGCCGATGCAGCCTTCAAGGAGTGCCATGCGCAGGTCGCAGCAAAGGCGTACCCTGAAAAAATGGCAACTTCAGGGCAGAAAGCCGCGTTGATTCATATCAAAGGACAAAAATAATCGTATAAATTTGTCCTTTGATAACTATCAAAAGACATTTAGGAAATACTGATAGTGCTGTCTTTTGATATCACTTCATGAATTTTTCCTTGTAGTTTTTCCAGACAAGGATGAATGCGGCGTGCGCCATCGAGAACGGATCAGTGATTCTTGCAATGCCGTTCTTGAAATCGCCGCTTTCCCTGACGCTGTTGATCTGCTTCATTGTGTTCCTGTTAAGGAGGCCGGCGTCCCCGAAATCCAGCACGAACGCCTCGAAATCCTCTTTGGTTGAAACATGTTCAGGCAGCGAGCCTGCCTGTCCCACGCTAATAACCCAGTTCAGGAACTTTTCGGCTTTCTCCCTGTCGCCTGCCTTGATATAATAGTCGGCGAGCAGGAGCGAGAAGAACGGGCTTGCCCCGAAACCGCCTTTTTCAACGCCTTCAACCGGGCCGAATTTTGAGATTCCGCCGAAAGACTTGTGCCATAATTTTTCATCCAGCAGTTTTATTGTCGAAACGATTTTTTTGTCGTTCGGGGCGAAAACATCAAAGAAGGAAAGAGCGAGGACAGAGGCATCAGGCCAGAGCATCACTGAACTGGATTCGCTCAGCCTTATGGTTTTTACAAAGCACTGCTTTCTCGAATTCCACAGGTACTGCAGCATCGAATCCTTGAGGGCGTTTTCCTTGCTCAATGGGAGATATTCTGCCTTTATTTTTTCTGCGACCTTGGAAAGCTCCCTGAATGCCGCGCAGCAAACCGCATTTGCCCAGATTTCATAGCCTTCTTCCATCGGCGGGAATTCGTGCACAGAGGACGGCGCAAACACCAGGTTTTTGTCTGATACGATTTTCGAATTCAAAAAATCAATGGCTTTCTCTATGCGGTCCCAGTTCACTTCAGCAAAATCGACATTGTTTTTTTCAAGCACATATTCTGCGAAAGCGTAAAGCACGAGCGCTGTGGCGTCTGGCTGCACCGGCTTGTAGCCGTTGTTGTTCCCTGCCTCGTCCCACCTTTGCGGGAAACAGCCTGTTTTCCTGTCCTGGTGCCTTAAGGCAAAATCAAGCGCTTTTTGCGCTTCATCGAATCTTTCGGCTTTCACCAATGCAAGCGTGCAAAAGGCAAGGTCCCTCGGGTAAATGTGCAGATAACTCTTTTCGCTGCTTGTCGGAATGATTGCTCCGTTTTCAAGCTGCGCCTTGAGAAGCTGGTTGACCGAAGCCTTGTACAAAAATTCCGCTTTTTCAAGGTCAACGGTTCCCTTGAATGAATCGCGCGACACTTCCTTTTTTTCTTTTTTTGATGGCTGCTCGGCTGCCTTTTTTTCAGCCTTTGCCGGCTTTTCTGTTTCCTCGAATTCTTCCTCGAAGGATTCCTCCGCGGCTTCATCCAACGGTTCAGGCGCACCCGACCTGGATTCTTCTGGCTCGAAAAGGTCGTCTTCCACGACTGCAGCCTTGCCCTGTGCCGGTTCGGCGCTTCCGCCTGCTTCAAGGTCTTCAGGCTCAGCTTCCTCGAACATGTCTTCTTTCTGGGCCTGCCCGGCTTCCCTCAGTTTTGCCTCCATGGCTTTCCTTATTTTTTCCTCTTCTTTTTTAACATCAAAATTTGCAGCCATTTTGGTTTCCTCCGGTGCTTTTCTGGCGGCAGGCATCGCTTCCCTGCTTTCGCCTGCAGCCGCCTTCCTGACTTTGTTCTGCAGTTCCCTCACAGGCCAGTCTGTGCCGTGCAGCCTTTCATCGATCATTGCCAGCGTGTCCTTTGAGCGCTCAAGCGCCTTTTCATCTGCCTTGCCCTGCTTTTTTTCCTTTAGTTCGGAATCAAGCTGGTTTATCAATGCAATCAGGGCACCGTCAGGCTCATCCATTGAATTGGCCTGGTCTTTCCGCCTGAGCAAAGTCTGCTCGAGTTTTTCCCATTCGCTGTCAGGGTTTGAGCCTTCTTCCCGCTTAGGCTTGTTCTTTGCAAAAAAGCCTTTTTCTTCGCTCCACTCAGACAAAGCCATGCTCTCAAGATTCCAGCCAATTGTTTCCCTAAACTAGGACAAATCAAGCATAAAAGCCTTAAAAAACATTTCTAAGAAGGGAAACAAACGGTTTCATTGAAGGCTGAAATGCCAGCCTGTGCGGCAACCTACTTCGGCTTCACCGGGCTCGGCTTGCGCATTGCTCTCGCCTCGATTCTCAAGCTTTTTCTATATCCGGCTTCAGTATCGCGCTTATCCTGCAAATCTCCGACTGCCATGATTTCTGGGGTTATCCGGTTTTGGCGCAAACGATCAGCGCCTCTGGCAGTTATCCCCTTGCCTGCTAAAAAATAGGCATTGGTTATTTGCACACTCAAGGGGAGCCATAGTTTGGTGTTCGGGTCCTGGTTCAGGCGGCCATGGCTCAGCACTTGCCCCACAAGGCTGTTTAAGGCTTCTTCAAGGCCATAGCCACGGCGCTTGTATTCAAAGTGAACCTTGCCTAGATTCTTTGTCTTATTTATCCCGGCAATCTGGTTCAGCCAGTTCTTGTTCCCGATAAGCAACGGCTTCAAGGCACTCATGCGGATAATGCGCTGGCCTGAAAGCAAAGGCGCACCGCTGATATCAAGCAAACCCTCGGAATGCGCCTGGCCTAGGACCATTTCGGTTCTGATCCGCCTTTCAGGGTTTTTGCGATTCCATTCCTTCATTGCAAAACTTGACCGCCCGAAACCGCGCATCATTTCCTCGATTTGCTCCCTTGAAATGCCTTTGAGGTCTGCGTCAAACATCCCGAAAAACTCGGCATTCCTTTCATGCGCCCATCGCACGGCACGATAAAAAGCCATCGCCTTGCCGGCATTCTTCTTGAAATGGATAACCTCAACACCCCGTGCTTTAAAACTATCAGCAATTTCACCGGTTCTATCCTTGCTGCCGTCATCTACTGCCAGGATGCCGTTAACGAGGCCTTCATTTTTCAATTCCACCAAATCAGACAAAACCTTGCCAAACGTTTGCCCCTCATCATACGCAGGCACAAAAACAAACAATCCCTGCGGCTTCGGCTTTGGTTCAGGCATTATTACATTGGGGTTAAAATACTATTAAAGGTTTCTCTTTTGTATGGAAACCGCTTTCATGGAACAGGCAATAATCCTTGCGCAAAAAGGCAAGGGAAAAGTGAAAGCAAGGCCTTTGGTCGGATGCCTGATAGTGAAAGAAGGCAAGGTTATTGCCACAGGCTTCCACGGGGAAAAAGGAAGAAAGCATGCGGAAGCAATCACATTGGAAAAAACAGGGAAGCAGGCGAAAGGAGCCGAATTGTATTGCACTTTGGAGCCGTGCTCACACAGGGGCTTTACAGGGCCTTGCGCTGAAAAAATCATCCGCGCCGGAGTGAAAAAGGTTTTCATCGGGGCACTCGATATGAACCCCAAAGTGCGCGGAAACGGAATTGAAAAGCTGCATAAGGCAGGCATCGAAACGCAGGCAGGCATTCTTGAAAGCGAAGCCCTGCGCCTCAACGATTACTTCAACAAATGGATTCAAACAAAAAAGCCTTTTGTTGTGCTGAAATCCGCGCTGACAAGAGATGGCTTCATTTCATGGGGTGACGGCAAAAGAAAAAAAATCTCTGGAAAGGAAACGGACAAATTTGTACAGGATTACAGGGCGGAATGCGACTGCATTCTTGTCGGCATAGGCACTGTGCTGAAGGATAACCCGCGGCTGACCTGCAGGAAAAAAGATTGCAGGAATCCGGTAAGAGTGATTTTAGACCCGGAACTGGAGATGCCTTTGGAGGCAAGAATGCTGAATGAAAAGGGGAAAACTATAATTTTCCATTCCAGAGGCGCCAATTCCAAGAAAAGGAAGGCGCTTGAAAGAAAAGGGGTGGAATGCATTGCGGTGAAGGAAAAGAAAGGGGAATTGGATTTGAAAAAAGCCCTTGCAGTGCTCGGGAAAAAGAATTACATGAGCGTCCTGGTGGAAGGCGGGCAGAAAGTGAACACTTCTTTCCTGCGCGAAGGGCTTGTAGATAGGATTGTTTTGATTTTTTCAAGGAAAGAAGTTGGCAAGGGATTGGAATTCTGCAACGATTCTTTGAGCAGGGATATGAAAATCAAAAAGGGCTCGATACGGCAGCTGGGTGGAGACGTGCTCGTGGAAGGATACCTTTAAGAGGAATGCCTGCGTACTTTTTTATGTTGAGAAAATGGAAAAAATGCGCTTTCTTGTCACTGGGTCAAGCGGCTTTATAGGGAAACGATTGGTCGCAAAATTGAGGAAAAAAGGTCACTGGGTGAAAGAATTCGACCTGGATAAAGGCCTGGACATTTTGAAAGAAGAGGACTGCAGAAAGGCGGTGCAGGACATCGGCACTGTCATACATCTTGCAGCGATATTGGACGAACACTCACCCGCGCTCTGGAAGGTGAACGTGCATGGCACCGAAAACATTTTGAAGGCGGCATCCGAAGGAAAAGTGGAAAGGTTCATTCACTTGAGCAGCGTGGGCGTGCACGGAGAGCAAAAGGGAGCCGTGGACGAAGGCAGTTCTTTCAATCCGGAAACGGATTACGAGAAAAGCAAAATGGAGGCCGAGCAGAAAGTCCAGGAATATCAGGAACTCATGCACATCACAATCCTCAGGCCTGCGCTTGTCCTCGGCCCCAATGAATACTGGAAAAAAATCATAAAACTTATCCGAAAATTCCCGTTGCCAGGCAACGGAAAAAACAAATGGCAGACGATTTACATCGACGACCTTGTAGATGCGCTGGTTTTCTGCGCTGAACACAAGGAAACAATGGATGAAACATTTATCCTCGCGGAAGAGAAAGGCATTACACTGGAAGAATTGTGCATTGAAATAAAAAAGGCATTGGGATTGAAGCCTAAATTGATGAAACTGCCTTTCTGGCTCGGGAAACCCCTTGCTTACATTTTCCTCGTGCTTTCCCCGAAATCCTTAATCACGCCGCAGCACCTGGACAGGCTTGCAAGGAACAGGGAATATTCAATCGCGAAAATCAGGAAGTTCGGCTGGAAGCCCAAGTGGAACACAAAAGAAGGATTGAAGGAAATTGTGAAGGCGCTCAAGGAGGCATGAAATTGCCCAAAGCGAGAGTGCTGCAGCCAATGCCTGGCTCTGTTTTCTGCATTCAAAAACCGAAAAAAGTTTCAAGAAAGCAAGTCAGGAGATTTTGGGCTGATTATGATGCCGGCCGGCGCGTGAGAAAAAACCTGCGCAAGCCGATACGTTGGAAAAGAACTCTTTTGCCTTTTTCGAAGTCGATGGCTGGAACCGCGAGGGAATTTCAGTCCCAGCAAGATTTCGAGAACGCCCTTAAACTGGCAGAAAGCATTCCAAGATACATTATGGGCAAAAAGCCAAAATATTTTGAGCTTCAGCCAGTAGAAATCCTTGGCATTGACAGGAAAGGGCTTAGGTACGTGGAACGGGTTTATCCTGCCCTGCTGCTTTGGATATTCTCCACTCGTTTGGCGGCTATCTTACCTCGCTAACCCCCGCATATCATTTCGGCCTTTCGCGTTATTCGGACTATTTTTACAAAAAAATGGAAAGAAAGGGAATAAATCCTCAGGAAGCAAAAGAAATTGTTGAAAGGGCATACCTGGAGTTATTCACGCTTTCGGCCGTTGACATTGAAGCTCATACAGCGAACATTTTAGTGCTCGACATTGACAAAAAAACAGGAAAGGCACTCTTTGCAATAGTTGACTACACAAATTCCAAAAAAACATCCGGGCGGTCTTAAGCCTATTTCTTTTCCTTTCCGGCTTTTTCAAAGAAGACAGGGAATTTTTTCCTGAACGAATGCCTGAAGCGCTTCGGGTATTTTTTAAGGAAAGCGTTCAATTTTTTGCCGTCGGCCTTTTTCAAGAGCTCTTTCAGCGCGCTTTCAGGCAAAGGTTCCCTGAAATAAAAAAAATCCAAAAGGGTTTTTTCAGGGCAGGAAACCGGGATGAACTGGCCGTAATAGGGCAGCATTTCAAAGCCGAAAAACATTTTCCTGCCGATGCGCCTGACCAAGATGTTCGAGCCGCAGATTTCCCTCAGGCCGGTTCTCACTTTTCTGGGCGTTATTATTACTGGAATGCTTTCCTGCTCCCATAGGCCATGCAGGGAAAGTGCCTGCTGCAGGCCATAATAAAAAGGCGAAAAAGCAAAGCCCCAAAGCACCGGGTCTTTTTCAAAAGAATAAATGCCTTTGGAAATGCGCACGATTTCGCCTTTTTTCAAAAGGTTGTGGAGAAACAGGCGCACATAGCCTTTGGAAATGCCCTTGGTTGAAAGAAAAATTGAAAGGTCGCGTATGCTGAAAACAGCCTGCTTTGAAAAATGCTCCCTCACAATCGACGCATATTTCATTTGAACCGCCTCCTTATTGCATCCATTGCCTGTTCAAATGAAGGCACTGCGCCTGAGAACACCAGGGCTTTCAGGGCTTTTTCATCAACAGGCGCTTTGGCGGATTCGATGAACGCCAGCGCTTCGCTTTCAATTACTTTTTCGTCTTTCACAAAAGAAAGCAGTGAAACAATGTCATAAAGGTCGCGGGCAAGGCGCCTGTTTTGGTACGCTGACATTTTTTCCAGCAGGAGGCCCTCGGGCGACAGGGTGAAAATGCTCATGAATGTCCCATCGGCCTTTTCATATCCGGCAGCGGCTGTCTTTTTCGGCAGCCTCAATGCGGCCTCAAAACGAACTTCATTCCGGCCGCTGGAAATTTTGGAAAAAACCGTGCTTGAAGTCTGCTTGAATTTTTCAACCCTGAGGCCGCGCGATTCAACCGCGGAAAAAAATTTTTCCCTGAAGCCCTTGCCGGAACCGATGTAAAAATCGAGGTCTTCTGAAAAGCGGTTGCTCGAATAACAGCGCCAGACCGCGGTGCCGCCATGCAATACCGCCTTTGGCTCAATCGAATACACGATATCCGCAACCTCGTCCTGCAACAGGGCCATATCGCGGTGCAACTGGCTTTTCAGCCTGTTGAACAACGGCAACTTCATATTAAATAGAATCAACCAAAATTATAAAAAAGTATAACATTGGTTGATTTTGGCTGTTTCTCCCTATTTTGGGAGGCGGGGGCGCTTTGGCGTGAGTCGTCCTTCTTTGAGGTTTCTTTGTTTTTTCTGGAGCCTACTCTTTAGGCGGGCCAGACGTTCCATTTCTCTTTCACGTGCTGATTTCGCTAAGAGCGATTCCATCGCCTCCTCCGGCAAACCTGTTTTAAAAGCAATGTTGGCAAAATAGCCTTTTTTCCTCAAAAGGCTTTGCACTGACCTCCCATGGCTGGCCCCGATTAAAACAAAATCCGGCTTTTTTCCTGTTTCCGCAAGCCTTGCAATCCTTTTGGCATATCGCTCATCTCTGAGCGATTGCAATTCCGCCCTGTTTTCCGCCATTGTGGCGAGGGGAATTATCTTTGCACCAGCCGAGTCAAGATATTTTACCAAGCCAACTGCAAATGACGCTGGTCCCAGCACATCATAGGGGGGGTCTGGAAGGGCTGCCATCACTTTCAAACGCCTCCGAAAGCCGCGTTCTCTCACTGCTTCCAAAAGGCCCTGTGAAATTTCCAATGCCACTGTCTGCCCTGGCTTCAATCTACCGTTAAAGTACTTCCTCAGCGCAGTCAGATTTGCATAAGGGCGCACAAATCTTTTTTGCTCCGGGCTCAAGGACACCGCAACAGAATGCATCATTGCAACAAGTTCAATTTGCCTTCTCTTCTTTATTTGGAAGGCATTGTTTCCAGCCATAAAAATTGCTCAACTTACTTTTTTTCCTTTCCGGCTTTCTTGACCGCTTTAGAAATCCCTTCGAGTTTTTCTTTCGCCTGCTTGCGGTCGTCCGAAACATGCTCTATGGCAGTGCCGATATGCACTATGTCCGCGCCTGACTTGATGCAGTCATAGGCGTTTTCCTTGGTTTTCACTCCGCCTGCAACCACAAGCGGAATGTCGATTAGCTTGCGCGTGGCAGCAATCATTTCCAGGGGGGCGTGCTTTTCTGCTCCGCCGCCTGATTCAAGGATTACAATCTGCGAGCCCATCATTTGGCCTGCGAGCGCAGTGATGCCTGCAAGGTATGGAAGTTCGCGGGGAATCAGGTGTGCCCTTCCCACCCAACCGACAGCGCGGCCTGGCTCGATTACAATATATGAAGTGCCGATGGCTTCCAGGCCCATTTTTTTGATTGGAAGGGCGCTTGCAATCTGTGCTCCGGTGATGTAATACGGGTCTGTGGAATTCAGCATGCTCATGAAATAGACTGCATCTGCCCTTGGCGAAATCGAGGCAATGTTGCCAGGGAACAATATCACGGGAAGTGGGCTGTTTTCTTTAATCCTTGCAATCGTGTCATCCAATAGCTTCCCCTGCGCGCCCACCGAGCCACCGACAGCAATCGCGTCAACGCCTGATTCCGAGGCGATTTTGCCGAGGACGCCTGCAACTTCAGGCTCCTGGTTCGGCGGGTCAACGACAAGAAAGGTGAGGCCGCCGTCCTTTTCAATTGTGTCAAGAATGCGCGAATAAACCTTTCCGAATTTCCTTACACGGTCCATTCAAACCATCCCTTTCAATGCCTCAAAGATATTTGTGCTTTAGAGTTTTTAATACTTCGGCAGTGTTGGCTTCCTGGCCCTGCTTTAAAATCAGGCCATGGCCTGGCAAAAGCACCTTAAAATCGAGCTTGGAGAGCATTTCAATCGATTCTGTGAGGCTGGCTTCGTTGCCTGAAACAAGGTCAGTGCGCCCGCAGCCGCCGGCGAACAGGGTGTCGCCTGAAAACAGCAGGGATTGCTTTTCCTCGAAAAAGCAGACAGAGCCGGAAGTATGGCCTGGAGTGAAAAAAACTTTGAGCGTGAAAGGCTTCAAATCAATCTCCTCGCCTTCAATGAAATTGGAATTTATTTTCGGGAAATCCTTTGCGCCGAAAATCCCTGCTCCGGCAAATTCCAAATCCTTGAGTGCCATTTTTTCAGCGTCTAATTCGTGCATTCTCTTTTCGGCTTTTGAAAACAAGGAAGCGCAGCCGAAATGGTCTGCGTGGCCGTGCGTGAAAAGCAGGAAATCCACTTCCTCAGGCTTTATTTTAAGGCTTTTTAAGCCGGAAGTGATTTCGCCTGCATTGTTGCCTGTGCTGGCATCGATAACCGCTATCTTTCTTCCGATGAGAAAATAAATGTTGGAGCCGTAATTCGAGGAATAAAACACGTGCACGTTCGGAATGACGCTTTCGAACATAATAGGGAGAATAAGGGCAATCCGTTAAAAAAAGAACGCAGGCAATCTTAATTGGGGGCTTAAATGGCTGAAACGGCTGATTTTACTGAACTGCTTGCAAAGGTTTGCAGTGAGAGCGGGAAAAGCGAACAGGAAATACGGAAGCTCATAGAAGAGAAAAAAACCAAGTTCACCGGCCTGCTCACTGATTCAGGCGCGGCCTTTATGGTTGCAAAGGAATTGAAGGTTCAGGTGGAGTTCGAAAAGCCTGCCGAGAAAAAGACGAAAATAAGCACCCTGGAAGAAGGGATGAAAGGATTGGAATTGCCTGTGAGGGTGCTGCACGTTTATGCAGCAAAGGAATTCGAGAAAGAGGGCAGGAAAGGAAAATACTGCAGGCTTTTGGTCGGCGACGAAACAGGAGAAATTTCACTCACGCTCTGGAGCGAACAGGCGAAAGAAATCGAAAAAAAGAAAGTGGAAAGGGGCACTGTATTGCTGCTGAAGAATGCGGCTGTTTCAAGCTATAAAGGTCAATTGCAGTTGGGCATTCCATTCGATGGAAACATAGAAATAAACCCCAAACTGGATTCGAGCACGCTCCCGAAAGCCGAAAAGGTTGCATTGAAAATTTCTGACCTCGGGGAGGCAATGGAAAACACGGATGTGTTCGCGCGCGTAATCAGAGTTTTTGAAATGAACGAATTTATGAGGGATGGGGAGAAAAGGAAGGTAGTGAATTTTCTGGTCGGCGACGGAAGCGGGCAGGTAAGGGCGACAGCATGGAACGATTTGGCAGTAATGGCAAACAAGCTCGAAGCCGGAGAACTTATAAAAATCGAGGGCGCTTACACGAAAAAAGGCCAGAAAGGACTGGAGCTGCACTTGGGCTGGAATTCAAGGATAATTTCAAACCCAACGATCGGCTTTGAAATGCCGAAACTCGAGGAACTTGCGGGCACCGAATTCAAAAGGAAAATGGTCAAGGAACTGGAAAAAGGCGAGCAGGCTGAAGTGCTCGGCACAATCACGGCACTGAACAGGGGCAACCTGATTTTCAAAGTGTGCGGGAAATGCGGCTCGAAAGCGCAGGGCGAGGCCGATTCATGGCTTTGCGCTAAATGCGGCGAAACAAAACCCAAAAACAGGCTGGTGGTAACTGCCACCATAGACGACGGCACAGGCGCAATCAGGGCAAGCGTGTTCGGGAGGAATGCTGAAAAAATCCTTGACAGGCACACTGAAGAGATAGCCTCAAAAATAGGGGAAAAAACCCCGGCGGAAATAATCGGCGAAATTTCAGGCAGCGTTGTCGGAAAAACATTCCTTTTCAGCGGAACAGTGAAGGCAAATGCGATGAATGAGGAAGAACTGGAACTCACTGCAAGCACTGTGAAAAGCATCGACGCTGAAAAAGAAATGGAAAACGCATTGAATGCAGCCGAAGGGATTCAGGGGAAGTGAACCTCCAAAAGCATATTTAAATGGTCCAATGAAAAAATAAACGGTGATGGTGATAGTATGGCTGATGAAATAAAAGAAGTAAGCGATTTGCCTGGAATAGGCCCGCAGGGAGCGGAAAAACTATACAAGGCGAATTACAGGACACTGGAAAGCATAGCGGTTGCTTCGCCGATGGAACTGACCGAAGCAGCCGGGCTCGGGGACAAGACAGCGGAAAAAGCAATAAAGGCCGCAAGGGACGCGCTCGAAATGGGCTTTGAGACAGCCGACGTAATCCACAAGAGAAGGGAAAAAATCGGCCGCATTCACACTGGCAGCAATGAACTGGATGAATTATTGGGCGGAGGCCTTGAAACCCAGAGCATCACCGAAGTGTACGGGAAAATGTCTTCAGGGAAAACACAGTGGTGCTTCCAGCTGTGTGTGATGACGCAATTGCCGCAGGACAAGGGCGGACTGAACGGAAACATTTTGTACATCGACTCTGAATCGAGCTTCAGGCCTGAAAGGGTGATGGCAATAGCGAAAGGCAAGGGCTTAGACCCTGAAAAAACGCTCAAAAACATTTATGTGGCAAGGGCATACAATGCAGACCACCAGATGCTCCTGGCAGACAAGGCCGAAGACATCATAAAAGAAAAAAACATCAAGCTGCTCATCGTTGATTCTTTAACCTCGCAATTCAGGTCTGAATATATAGGCAGGGGAATGCTTGCGGAAAGGCAGCAAAAATTAAACAAGCACATGAGGCAACTAATGAAACTTGCTGAAATGCATAACATAGTCGTGCTTGTCACAAACCAGGTGATGGAAAGACCTGATATCCTCTTCGGGGACCCGACAGCGCCGGTAGGCGGAAACATTGTAGGGCACGCTTCAAAAACAAGGCTTTACTTGAGGAAAAGCAAAGGCGAAAAAAGAGTCGCAAAGCTCGTCGATTCGCCAAGCCTCCCTGACGGCGAAGCACTCTACCAGGTAACGGAAAGGGGCATCGAAGACGTGAAAGACAAGGACAAGGAATAAACCGGAAAACGCAAAACAAAAGCAATGCTTGAAGGGAAGAACGCTCAGCTACAAGCTCACAAGGAAAGCGCCGGCAACAATAAGGAGGGCGCCAAGCACCACAGTGAAAGCGCTTCCCGCGGTCGGAAGCTCTTTCAGCAGGACAATTCCAAGGAAAACCGCAACAAGCGTATTGGTGTTATAAATCGGGGCAAGCTTTGCAGCTTCCGCACCTATTGAAAATGCTTTCAGGGTAAGCAGGAAACCAATGCCCCACAAAACACCGGCAAATACCGCAAAGGCGATTCCTGCACTGTTTTTCGGAAGTTCCGGAACGCCTTCAAACAGCATCCCTGCAATAAACACAATTCCCATTCCGGCAAGCGCCAAAAGAGACACAAGTGCAGGGCTCAAGCCGAAAAATTTTTCTGACACCGCCACCTTTGTGGCGATTGCATGGCAGCCGAAAAAAACAGCTGCCAGGATGCCGAAAAGAAGCCAGGCTTGCACCATAACACCGAAAAAATTACAGGCGAACTTTTTTTAAAGCGTAGAATCAGGGGACCAAAACCACTTTGCCTGCCTTGCCGTGCTCGAGCAAGGAAAAGCCTTCCTCAAAATCCTTCAAAGGAAAGCGGTGCGTTATGACCGGCGAAGGGTCGACAAGCTTTTTATTGATGAGCTCGCTGGTTTTCTTCCAGGTGTCAAAGATAAGCCTGCCATTTATGCCGAAAATTCTTGCATACTTGAAAACAATGTCGTTCGTGACATCAAGCGCCACAGGCTTGTTGAAAACCCCAAGAATTGACACGCGGCCGCCGACCCGCAAGGATTTAAGGCCGTCGTTCAATGCTGCACCGCTGCCTGACATTTCAATGAAAATATCAGCGCCCCTGCCATTGGTTTCCTTTTTCACACACTCGGCAAGGTTTTCATTCTGGGCATTAACCAAAATATCCGCCTTCATTTTACCTGCAAGGCTCAAACGGAAATCATTCAAATCGGAAACAATCACTTTTTTTGCGCCGGCAGCCTTTGCAATGCCAGCCGCAAAACAGCCGATCGGGCCTGCGCCGGTTATAAGCACAGTGCTGCCATCGATCCTGTCGCCGCCTGCAAAAACAGAATGGACAGCATTCCCGAAAGGCTCCTGGATTGCTGCAATCTCGGGCTTCATTCCCTTGGGATTCTTCCAGGCGTTTTGCGCCGGAATGACCGCATATTCCGCAAACACGCCGTCAATGTCAACGCCGAAAATCTTCATTGTCTCGCAGACATGCCTGTTGCCTGAAAGGCACTGGAAGCACTTGCCGCAATAAACATGGGTTTCCGCAGAAACCAAATCGCCTTTCCCAAAGCCTTTCACGCCCTCGCCCAATTCGACTATCTCACCCGCGACCTCGTGACCGGCGATGAGAGGCGGCTTGATGCGGTTTTGGGCCCACTCGTTCCACTCATAAATGTGCAAATCTGTGCCGCAAATGCTTGCGGCCTTAACTTTGACCAGAACCTCGCCCTTTTTTGGGGAAGGCTTTTCTACATCAAGAAGCTCAAGGCCCCTCTGTGATTTAGATTTGAAAAGCGCTTTCATTGCAACATCCCCAATGGGAAATATGGTTGTGTGAAAAGGGATAAAAAGCTTGCACACCCAAATCTTTTCGCGGGGTGGGAAAAAATGGCCGGTGAAGAATTCTTTTCAAATACAATGAAGGACTTGAGGGAAAAAAAGCTTGAATGGACGCTGAAAAGCCTTGAAACTGCCTCGGGGGCAAGAGGCACGGTTGAAGGGAAAAAAGTCATAATTTTCTGCTCGAACAATTACCTCGGCCTAAGCAACCATCCTGCCCTGAAAAAGGCAGCCATTGAAGCAGTGAAAAAATACGGCGCAGGCTCGGGCTCGGTAAGGGGAATTGCAGGGACAATGGACCTGCACCTGAAACTGGAAAAAGAAATAGCAAAATTCAAGGGAACAGAAGCCGCAACATACTACCAGACTGGATTTGCCGTGAATGCGGGAATGATTCCCGCAATGATGCTCGAAGGCGACCTGATTATCAGCGACGAATTGAACCACGGGAGCATAATAGACGGAATGCGGTTAAGCAAGGCCGAAAGAATGGTCTTCGGGCACAAGGACATGGAAAAACTGAAAGCATTACTTGAGGAAAGTGACAAAAAAAATTACGGGAAAAAACTGGTGGTAACGGACGGCGTGTTCAGCATGGACGGCGATATTGCGCCTCTTGACAAAATCGAGAGAACCGCCCACGAGCATAATGCGATGGTTTACGTTGACGATGCGCACGGCGACGGTGTCCTCGGCGCGAAAGGGAAAGGAATCGTGCACCACTTCCATTTGCAGAACAAAATAGAATTCGAAATGGGCACTTTCAGCAAGGCATTCGGCGTAATGGGCGGCTATGTCTGCGGAAAAAAGGAAATATGCGATTTCGCCTACAACAAGAGCAGGACATGGCTTTTGAGCGGGTCATCGCCCCCTGCGACCGTGGCAGCATGCATTGCATCATTGAAGCTCCTGGAAAAGAACGAATCTTTTGTGAAAAAATTATGGAAAAACACAGCATACTTCAAGCAGAAACTGAAGGCGCTTGGCTTTGACACAGGGCAAAGCGAAACCCCGATCACGCCGATAATGCTTGGGGAAAGCGCAACCGCAGTCCAGTTCAGCCAGAATTTGTTCAGGGAAGGCGTTTTCGCCCTGCCGATACTCTTCCCAATGGTGGCAAGGGACAAGGCAAGGATTCGCACAATGGTTTCGGCAGCGCACTCGAAAGAGGATTTGGACGAAGCGCTCGGAAAATTCGAAAAAATCGGGAAAGAACTTAAGGTTCTTGCATAAAAGAACAATATTTAAACCTGCGAAGCGCAATATAGTGGGTTAGAGCATGGATGGGGGCGAAGGGAACAAGGGCAAAAATTACGCCTTGGCTTATTTCAAGCCCATAATTATTCTGATGGCGCTTGTAATGCTGCCCCTGGTTATTTTTATCCTGGCCCTCAGATTCTTTCTGGTAATCCTTTTTACCATCCATTCAAAACGAGTCCATGAAGCAGTTCAGGGAAGAGCTCAAGGAAGAGATCAAAAAAGAAATGCAGGAAGAGGCGCGGAACCCCTGAAAACAGGGAAATGCCAATGATTAAAAGCTTCTCCGGCACTAATTTATTTGTGGGCTAGGTTGGGGAGGCAGCGGTTCCCTGTAGCCGGAAATCCGCTTCACGCCGGGACCGAAGCCTTGGGAAAGGTTTTTCCTGGAAAGCCGGAGCCATTGCACTACAAGGAACTTCTGTCCTCTTAGGTTTTGCCTAAGGGTGAACCCGCCAGGTTCGGAAGAAAGCAACGGTGGCCTTTAAGCGAAATGCTTTGAGGTAAACGGAAGCGAGGAATGCAGTGGGTCACTCCAGCCTTTCAGGCCAAATCGATTTCAGGGCGTGCCCACGCTTTTTTTTGAAATTTTTATTTTGCCCTCGCTTTTTTGCTGCCCCTGGTTTTTTTGCCTATTCCCTTCCTTATCTCGCGCTCCAGTTCGCCCAGGGCATCCTGCAAGGCGGTTAGCACATTCCAGGAATAGGATTCAGCCTTAAAGTTCATTCCCGGGCCTGAAGCGTGGACGTGGATTGAATGCTTGGTTTTCCCACCAGCCTGCTTGTACTGCTTGAAATGCACCAGAAGGAAATAGGTGGTGTTCAGGGACTTTTTCACGCGGTCGTAAGCGGTCTCAATCGTGCTGTTGACCCTTGCCATGTCAATTTCATCCAGTGCAGGCATGTTGGCGGTTTGAATATTTCTTTCGACTGCCCCTGTCTTCACGATTGCTTCAAGCAAATCCCTTCTTGTGATAATGCCAACAGGCTTTCCTTTCTCGGCAAGGACAATCGCATAGCCGTTTTCAATGTCGGAAAGCAAAGGCCCTATTTTTTTGTCAGGCTCTATTGTCTTGAACAAAGTGGACATTTCGCTCGAAACAGGGATTGTCAGGGCGCTGTCCCTTTCGGTTGAATGGCCGTGCGCATCCCCTAGAGAGGCAATCCTTCCGCCTGTGGACTGGGCTAGGTATTTTTCCATAAGGTTGCGCAAAGAAAGAGTTCCTGAAATTTTTCCGGCTTTGTCAACAACAAGAATCCTTTTGATGTTGCGCTCCTTCATAAGTGAAACAGCCTTTCCGAGCGGTTCGTCCTGCTTAAGGACCACGAGCGCAGATGACGCTATATCCCTGGCTCTGGAAGAAGCAATCGGGGAGCGCTCCGCTGCCTCCCTGATAAGGGCGTCGGCTGAAACAATGCCGTAAACATTGCCGTTTTCCACGACAGGCAACACGCGGCTGTCAGAAACATACATGAGCTCAGCAGCTTTCATCAAAGACATTTCCCTTGAAAGCATCGGCCTGTTTTCATCGGTAACGCTCCTGACCTTCATCTGGGAAAGGTCGGCCTGCCTGCGCAAAAGCCCGCTGGTGGAAGTTATGCCCAAATAGGTATCCGAAGAATCGAACACCACCGCATGGTATTTTTTTGCGGAATTCAGCAGCCCCAAAAGCTTTGAAACGCGCTCATCTGCGCCTATTTTCAAAAAATTCTTTTCCATCACTTCTTCAACACTGGTACGTTCCATCCAAAACACCTGCCCAAAAATTAAACAACAAAAAACTAACTGAATCCCTTAACCAAATCCAAAATCGCTTTCTCCTGGTCCTGCGCCTTGATTATGCCTGAGGCGACAAAGACCCCTTTTGTGCCCAACTTGAGGGCAATCCTGACATCATCGGCATTCTTTATCCCAGCCCCTGTTATGACCGGAATGCCCGCAACCGCTTCAACCGCTTTTACTGTATCGGTTATAAGTTCAGGCTTTGCAGTCGAAACAGAAATGTCACCGCCGATAAGCTCAGGAGGCTCTATTGCAATGAACTCCGGCTTTTCCGAAAAAGCCGCAACCTGTTCGGCCCTTGCAATGCTCTCAGCACAAACCATCACTGTGAGGCCAGCTTCATGCGCGCGTGCAATGGCTTTTTCCAGAAAAGCATTGTCCCTCTTGTTCTCCGCATGGTTCAAAACAGTGCCTTTGGCACCAGCAGCCTTTACCGCCTCAGGCAGGACATGCCCTGTGCGCGAGCCGTATTCCACCGGGTCAACGTGCTGGGCAAAAACAGGGAGGGAAACAGATTCGGAAACAAGCCTTATATCAACTGCCTGCACCGCCAGGGCAATCTGCGCCTTGGATTTTCCGGCAACCGCCTCTGCCTTTTTTGCAAGCGCAACCGCATTTTTGCCTGTTGCCTCCATATAGCATTTGAAATTGATGAAAAGAACAGGGGTTTTCATGCGAGCGCCTCCAAAAACAGACTTCAAAAATAAATACCGAAAAACAATTTAAAGCCATCGCCTTGGAATGCAAAGCATATATTTATTCAACTTCCAGCAGAAATACAATTATGCAATACCGGAACCGCTCTTTCGCGGAATTGAAGGAAGCTTGCGCGCACATAAACAAAAGCGATTTTGAATTGGTGGAAAAAGCCTTCAGGTTTTCAGCCCAGCACAGCAAAAACAAGGAACAGGAAGCGCACCAGGCAAACACCGCCTTCATCCTCGCAAGCCTCGGCCTTGACGCCGGCACAATCGCCGCCGCCCTTACACACGAAATACTTTTCGACAGCCCCGAAAAGAAAACCGAACTGGAAAAAGCACTTGACACGGAAACAGCAGGCATCGTGGAAGACATTGCAAGGCTGAAAAGCGTGAAAAACAGGAATTACGGGGAACTCGAAAACCAGCGGCTTGCAAAGGTCATAATGGGCATAGCGAAGGACTTCAGGAGCCTTTTCGTGGAAATTGCCTCGCAACTCGACAAAATGAGGAAAATACAGCAGAGGCCGGAGAACAAAAGGGAATCGCTTGCAGAACTGGTGCAGGACGTTTATGCGCCTATAGCCCACAAGCTTGGCCTTTATGAAATGGAATGGGAAATACAGGACCTCGCACTAAAATATTTCAAGCCCAAAGAATACGAAAAAATAAAAGCCCTTGTCGGGGAAAAAAGGGAGCAGCGCGAGCGCAATGTCAAAAAGCTGGAAAGGGAAATTGGCGCAATACTGGGCAGGGAAAAAATCAGCGCCAGCGTTTCCGGAAGGGCAAAAAACTTCAACAGCATTTACAAAAAAATGTTCGGGCAGAACAAAAAATTCGGGGAAATGGGCGACCTGTACGGGGCAAGGATAATCTGCAATACTGTGGAGGACTGCTACCGCGCCATCGGGCTTATCCACCTGAATTTCAGGCCCATAGGGGAATACGACGACTACATCGCAAACCCGAAGAAAAACAACTACCAGTCAATCCACACGGTGATAGACTGGCACGGCAGGAAAGCCGAGGTGCAGGCCCGCACAATGGAAATGCACAGGAACGCAGAGGAAGGCCTTGCCGCGCACTGGAGATACAAGCACATCGAAAGGGACAGGGATTTCGACCAGAAGCTGACCTGGGTAAAGCAGTTCGTGGAATGGCAGAGGAAAATAAAGAAAACCGGGGAAACAATGCGTTCCCTGAAACTCGCATTCGGCGAGCCCGAAATATTCGTGCTCTCACCGAAAAAAGAAATAATAACCCTGCCTGAAGGCTCCACGGCGCTCGATTTCGCCTACGCAATACATTCAGACATAGGCAACAAGTGCGCAAGCGTGACCGTGAATGAAAAAATCTCGCCTCTGCACGGGATTCTTGAAAGCGGGGATGTGGTCGAAGTAAACACGTCCAAAAAAACCCAGTGCAAGCCTGCCTGGCTCAACATCGTGAAAACCGAAAAGGCAAAAACAAAAATAAGGAAAACGCTCGGCATAAAAAGCCTGAAGTACAAGCCGCACAAAGCGGCGGGCGCACCGACAACAGCCTCATTCAAAAAAACAATCATGGCAAAATGCTGCAATCCCCTGCCCGGCGACAAAATAACAGGGTACAGGACCACGAAAAGGAAAATAACAATCCATGCCGCTGGCTGCCCGCTCCTCGCATTGCTGCCTGAAAAGAAAAAAATCGGAATAGAATGGGGCGCCGAAGAAAAAAAAGCGCATTCGATAAAGCTTACAGTCAGGACAGTGGAAAGGGCCGGCATCCTGATAGACCTGCTGAGCGAACTCGAAAGGCAGGGCGCAACAATAGGTGGCACCGAAACAAAAAGCGAGAAAGGCGGCACAATAAAATTCGCCTTCGACATAAGGCTGAAAGACGCAGAGCAATTCCAGCGCGTAAGGCAGGCAATCCTTTCAGTGCCGGCAGTAATCGAAGCCGGCAGGTGAACGCGCTGACTGTGGCCGAGCAAAAAGTATATTAACAAATAAATCCTATAACATACTGGTGGTTTTATGGAAAGGGTTCGCACTGGAATAATCGGGTTGGACGAATTGCTGGAAGGCGGCTTCCCGTCAGGAAGGGCAATGCTTGTAAGCGGAGGCTGCGGGACAGGAAAAACGACTTTCGGGGTCCAGTATGTTTATGCAGGCGCCGAAAAATACGGCGAGCCCGGAATATATGTCACACTCGACGAAAGGCCCAGCCTCATAAGGGAAGACTGCCTGAACTTCGGCTGGGATTTGAGGAAATTAGAGGAAGAAAACATGCTCCAGATAATCGACGGGGCCATAGCAAGGATAGGCATACCGAGCGACGAGGAATTCTCCCTGCCAAGCACAGGCTTTGACGTGGACAAGCTTCTGATAGAAATACTCACCTCAATAAAACGCTACGGGGCAAAACGCGTCGTAATAGACTCGATACCATCCCTGGGCTACAACCTCAAAACAGAGCACGAGGTAAGGAAAGCCCTGCTCAAGCTCGGCTACCTCCTCGAAAAAGCCGGCGTGACATCAATACTGATTTCGGAATTGGGTGACGGAAAAAACCGCTTCAGCAAATACGGAGTGGAAGAATACCTTGTCGACGGCGTAATAGTATTGCACTACATGGGTGTTGGAATGACAAGCAACAGGACCCTGCACATAAGGAAAATGCGCGGAACAAAGCACTCAGAGGACCTGCACCCGCTCGAAATAGGCCCGCGCGGGATAGTAGTGCACAGGATAGAAGAAGAATATGGGGAAAGCTGAATTCAATAAACATAATCCCTGAAAGCGCTTTCAGGCGCAATCACGCCGTAATGGCCCACCAGCGTGCCTGTGTCAACAAAAATCTTGAAACCTGCCTTTTGGACAAGCCTGCAGAAAAACACGTCCTCGCCGAGGATTTCAGTGCGATTCCTGAACTCCATCTTGAACAAAGGCAGGCCCTTGTTCTGCGCGCTGACCTTCTCAACCACTTCGCGCCTGATAAGCGAACAGCCCAGGCCGACAGCATCCGCTTCAACCAGCTGGCCTGGCTTGACCTCGTTAGGGGAAACATACTCGCCGTCCTTCAAAAAGCGGTGCATCGGCTTGATTTTCTTCCTGGTGAAATAAATCGCGCTCACAAAATCCTTTTCATGCCTTATCAGGAGGTCGATTATGTTCGGCGGAAAAACAATGTCGGAATCCAGGAAAAGCAGGTAATCGCAGTCGCTTTTAAGGAACTCCTCGGCCAAAACATTGCGCGCAACATCCACTGCAACAGAATCAATCTGGAAAAGCCTCAGGCTGTAATCCCTTGAGGCATTCACAAAAAAATTCACGAAATGCGTGTGGAAAACGCTCGGAACAAGGTTGTAAAGCGGCACGCAAATCCCGATTTTCAGCCTTTTCCCTTCCTTTTTTTCCTGCGCCATAAAAACCACAATGGGGCGGGCGAGATTTGGACTCGCGACACGTAGGTCTTCAGCCTACTGCTCTACCGGGCTGAGCTACCGCCCCGTCTTAAAGAATTGCACAATCACTGAATTTAATGGTATTGAAACGCTGGCAACCAGCGAGCCCGGTGGGATTTGAACCCACGACACCTGGATTAAAAGTCCAGTGCTCTAACCGAGCTGAGCTACGGGCCCATAAAAGCTGGCACACAAAAAAAGTGAGCAGAAAGGAATTTAAAGCAGACATCAGTCAGAGTTTTTTCAATCCGCCCATGTAAGGCTGCAATACTTTTGGCACTTCAATTGAGCCGTCCTCGTTCTGGAAATTCTCGAGGATTGCGCGGATAATGCGCGATGTTGCCAGCGCTGTGCTGTTGAGCGTGTGCACCAGTTCCTTGTCCTGGCCCTTCCTGCAGCGGATTTTGAGCCTTGCGGCCTGGTAAGAAGCGCAGTTCGAGCAGGAAACAATCTCAAAATACTTGCCTTCGCGCGGCGACCAAGCCTCAATATCGTATTTTTTCGCAGCCACAGTGCCTATGTCGCCAGTGCAGACATTAAGAACGCGGTAAGGGATGCCGAGCGCCTGTATGAGCTCTTCGGCATTCTTTAGGAGCTCCTCGTGGAACTTCCAGGAATCTTCAGGCTTACAGAAAATAAACTGCTCCACCTTGGAGAACTGGTGCACGCGGAACAGGCCACGCTCGTCAATCGAGTGCTTGCCTATCTCCCGCCTGAAGCAAGGCGAAATGCCGCAGTACTTCAACGGAAGATTTTTTTCTTCCAGGATTTCATCCATGTGCATCGCAGCAATCGGATGCTCGGAAGTGGCAATAAGGAAAAGGTCATCGCCCTCAATCTTATACATAACATTCTCGAAGTCGGCAAGGTCTGTCACGCCCTCATAGGGTTTTCTGCGGAGCATAAGAGGCGGGATTATTGTAATGTAGCCTTTCTTTGCAAGTGCTTCGACAGCAAACCGCTGGAGCGCAAGGTCCAAAAGCGCAAGATTGCCTTTGAGATAGTAAAAGCCGGCCCCGGAAACATCAACTGCCTTCGAGAAATCTGCAAGCCCTTTCGACTGGGCAAGCTCGCCGTGGTGCTTCAAGGCAAAGGCAGGCTTTTTAGGCTCGCCCCAGCGCCTTACCTCTGCATTCTCGCTCTCATCCTTGCCTTCAGGCACAGACTCGTGCAAAATATTAGGAATCCTTGCAAGCAGGAACTCAACCTTTTCACGGCAGGCATCGGCTTCAGCTTCCATTTCCTTGACTTTCCTAGGAATAAACTTGGCTTTTTCAAGAACTTTTTCAACCGGCTTTCCCTCTCTTTTAAGCGCGTTCACTTCAGCCGACAGCTTGTTGCGCTCGCCCCTGAGCCTTTCCTCTTCGGCCTTCAGCTCGCGCCAGCGCCTGTCCTTTTCAACAAGCTCGTCAAACATCTCGAGATATTGGGGATTGCCGCGCCTCGCCAGGTTTTTTCTGGCTTCGGGGGCGTGCTCCCTGACAAACGAAAGCTCAAGCATAAAACCACTCACAAAAATAAACCAAAAAGGCGTTAAATAACTATCTCAGGACAAATATATCGGGTTATCAGGCCGGGTGCAAAAATGGAAAAAAACATAGTAGTGCTGAGATACGGCCACAGGCCTTACAGGGATTTGCGCGTAACCACACATTGCTGCCTTGTGGCAAGGGCACTCGGCGCAAAAAAAATAATCATACAGGGCGAAGAGGATTTTGCCCTGAGAAAATCAGTCGAAGGCATCACAAAAAACTGGGGCGGCGGCTTCGAATTGGAGTTTTCACCAGGGTGGCTTGAACAGGTTAAAAAATTCAGGGAACATGGATACAGCATAGTGCACCTTACAATGTACGGCAAGCCCATCAACAAGGAAATAGGCAAAATGCGAAGGAAAAACAAGGTGCTGGCAATAATAGGCTCAAGAAAGGTGGAAATAGGTGTTTACAGGGAAAGCGACTTCAATATTTCCATCGGAAAACAGCCGCACAGCGAAATCGCCGCGCTTGCAATACTCCTCGACAGGCTCTTTTCAGGGAAAGAGCTCGAAAAAAAATTTCCCGGGGCAAAAATGGTGTTGACTGCAAAAAACGAAAAAAAGTAAAAATTCTGGCTTCGTGCGCCCTGAACCCGGCGAGCCAGGCAATCATCCCAATAATATTGTTTAAATTAGTTTGCAAGAACAAATGATATGGGTAAAAAAATGACAAAAAAAAAGCTGGCAAAAAAAATCACAACCTTCCAGACAGTAAACGAGTTTCTGTCCCAGATGGGCGGCGATGGCGCCACCCAGCTCGTGTCATTGTATGAAAAAGGCTTTGACCCGATAAGGGACGAGGAAATCGCCGGCAAGATGAAAGTAAAAGTAACCGACATACGGACCATCCTCAACAGGCTGCATTACCGGGGCGTGGCAAACTACCAGAAAAAAAGGAACAAAAAGACAGGCTGGTACTCATACACCTGGACAATCGACAGGAAAAGGATTCTTGAACTTATAATAGAAAAACAGAAAGAAGAAATCGAAAAAATGGAGCAAAAAAAGGAGCACGAGGAAACATACTCCTTTTTTGCCTGCAAAAAGAATTGCCACGAGTTTCCGTTCGAAATCGCGGCAGAATACCAGTTCAGGTGCCCTGATTGCGGCAGCGAACTGAACAGCATAGACGGCAGGAAAAGGAGCCGCGGGCTTACGGACAAGGTAGGGCAAATGAGAAAAGAAATAGAAGCATTCAGCAAACTAATCTAGAAAAGGCCTGTCGGCAGGACAAAAAAACACAAATTGTTGGACAAATGACAAACCCATAAAAAAAAGTTTATTTTGGGGAAAAAAGGCCATTTCAAGGTTTATTTTAAAATCAAGGCATTATTTTGGTTTTAATTTTGTTTAAAGCCAAAGAAAAAGTTTAAAAACCTTTAAAAAGAATAGTATTAGTCCAATTAACAGGCATTTTAAGCGGGGTAGGGCAGCCTGGAGTGCCCGTCGGGCTCATAACCCGAAGGTCAAAGGTTCAAATCCTTTCCCCGCTACTCTATTTTTCTAATCTGGCCAAAAGCCCGGTTTTTGGCCAGAAAAACTCTGGCTTACTTTCGGGCAAACCAGCCTGGTTTCCCGGAAGGGGGCACTCATTTTCCATTCAATAGCAAAAAACACCTGTTTGGCGCCAGTAGGGCCAGGATTACTTTATTGCCAAACTAATGCACTTTGCCGTGCCCCGGAAAAAGGCGGAAAATGCCCAAAAGCCGACTGGCTTACTTTCAGCCTGAAACGCAGGCCAAGCCCAAATTCAGGCTGACCTTTAGAAAAGCAGGCAAAAAAGGCAGCTGTGCCTCAATTACTTTTCGCCCGGCAGCGCACCTAAAACCGCCCGAAGCAATGAAAGCCTATTTGGTCTTGAAAAAACCTTTGAAAAGGCAATTACTTTTGCATTAAAAATTAGAAAAAATAATTACCAGTAATTACTATAATTAATCGAGCTTACCGTAATTATTTTAAGTAATTACGGTCATTAGTATAAGTATGAGCGTCAAAGGATTAATTGCCGCCTTCTTCAGGGCCTTCGAAAAAGCCAGGGATTGGGCCGAATCAGAAAAGAAGATTTATGCAACCAGCCAGGCTGGAACCGATGAAAAGGAGAAGGCAATCGGTTCACTTTGGGACTTTTTGGCATTTACTGAAAACACCCAGGCATTTCACCTTGTAAACGTCATTGGGTTCGAAGAATGGGTTGACATGGAAGAGATAAGGCGCAGGATAAAGGAGATATTTGCAGTTGAATATAAGAATGAGAAAAGCCTTTACCCATACCTCAAAACCCTCGCTGACATAAGCCTTTTTGAATCCACAAACATCGGCGGCAGGCGGAAGTGGAGGAAAAAGGAGCTCTTGTTTGAATTGGAACAGGAAAAAGAGGGGCAAAAAAGCGGGAAAAAAGAAGAAATAAAAATAAGGATACAGGCAAGGGAAAGCCGGGCTTAGAATCGCGGTTATTTCCTTGCATCAGCCAGTTTTTTGAATTCCTTCAATTTTGGGGAATCCTCGCAGGCCTTCAAAAACCAGGGGTGCTTCGTTATGCCCCTTGCCAGGGAGATTACGGCCTGCTCATACTCCGCATTAAGGGTGCCTGAGCCGATGCGCCTTAATTCCGCGAGAATATTTGCGCCTTTTTCGACACTTGACCTGTCAATGAGGTTTTCGACCGCTTTCACAATTTTCTGTTCCGGAATCGCTTTTTCGTCCATGTAATAAACAGCTTTCCAGTTGCCCTTGGTCTCCCAATTATGGGTGGGGTTTTTCCCAGTCTTGAAGAAAGCAATAAGGCCCTGGAAAGCATCAGGCGCAATTATAACGCAATTCTTTCCGGCCCGCAAATACGGGTAATCCGACAGAACCCCCTTGCGGTGGTATTTGTAGTTTTTCCCGCTGGATTTGTTGACCGCCTGCGTATAACCGTAAAGCGCCCTGAAAAGCTTCTGGTAGGAATACGAGGAATGGCTCGTGGATTCAGGCAGAATGAACTTGTATTGGATAAAATAGCCGTCAACTGGCAAACAGACCCCCCTCACTTCCGGTATTAACAACAACTAACAACAAAACTTTTCTTATGTATATATAAAATACATAAATTTAAAACATAAATTGAAATAAAAAACAGCCAAGACACTTGCTGCTTGGCCGGTAATTTGATTTTAATTGCTCATTATTTCCGCTTTTTGTTCTTTTTATCTCTGCACTTCGCCTTTTGTGGAGATTAAAATAATGTTTTTGGCGGATATTACCTTGCTGTACGGAATGCTTTTTTCGCTTATTATTTTCTTCGCTTCCGCTTTCGAGGTTGCCTTTAAAGGCTCCGTGGTAATGGTTTCAATCCTTCCTTTTTCAAGGTTTATTACAAGGTCGAAAACCTTCCCTCTCCTCTCGGCGTCAGTCGTGTAAATGTCCATTCCAAACAGCTCTGAAAGCCTCAATGTCATGGGACCTACCTCCTGCACGTTTAATGCCTTGCAAATTTAACTATTATTAACGATGTTCTACTATTTAAATTTATTGGATAAAGTGAACAAAGGCGGCTTTTCCTTTTTTGGGTTTTTTTGCAGGTTTTTTCAGGCAAAATGAAACTTAAACATAACCGCTATTGGGGGTTGCCGTGCCAGGCAAGCCGTAATACCGGAAGCAGGGGGGCCCTCTTTGCGGTTTAAAAAGCACCGGCGCAGGCTAAAAGGCTATTTAAGCGAATCCAGCGGGCTTTTCACTTTTTTCAATTCCTCTGTTGAGATCATTGTGTAAATTTGTGTTGTGGAAAGGCTTGAATGGCCAAGCAGTTCCTGTATTTTCCTGATGTTCTCGCCTGCCTCGAGGAGATGTGTTGCAAAGCTGTGCCTGAAGGAGTGGGGCGTTATGTTTTTTTCAATTCCAGCCAGCTTCCTGCATTTCCTCACAAGCCTCTGCACCGTGTCAACGCTTATCGGTTTGCAGTTTTTCTTGCAGAAGGCAAACTCGCTTTGGGCCTTCCTTTTTGAAACAAACTCGCCGAATTCTTTTGCCCAGGATTCTGAAAGGATCACCATGCGGTCCTTGTTGCCTTTTCCGCCCCGCACTGCGGCTGTTTTTTCCTTCAGGTCCAGGCTCCCAATCTTGAGGTTCACTATTTCGCTGACTCTCAGGCCGCTCGAATAAAGCAGCCCGAGGATTAGGCGGTTCTGCGTGCCCGAGGCAACATTTATGATGGCTCTGACTTCATCCTTGGTCATGACTGCCGGCAGCTTTTTTGCCTTTTTTGGGCGCTTGATGTCCTCCATTATCTTGCGCTTGAGGTGCGCATGGAAATAGAATTTCAGGGCGGCATAGACAAGAGCCATTGTTGCGCCCTTCACGTTTTCTGCACTCTTTTTTGAAAGGAAGGCCATTACATCATCCCGTGTAATGGTTTCCGGGGCTTTTTTGGAGAAATCCAGCATGTCTTCTACATACCCAAGGTACATCTCCGCGGTCCTTGCTGAATAACCTGCTACCGCCAGCTCGTCCCTTAATCTGGCCAAAGCGGCGGTTTTGCCGAATTCAGGCTGGTCTTGGGGCATGCATCTAATAACGAAGTCCGAAAATTTAATGTTTTCGGTGTTTTTTTGGTTGAAAAAAGGCAAGCAATAAGCTTTTATATAACAGGCGCAGTATATATTATAGAGTCTATTTTTTGATTCGATTTTTGGATTTGTGTTAAGGGGGTTTTAGCATGGAGTTTCCGTTTAAAGCAACTGAGGAGTTTAGGCTCAAACTGCTCGAGGAAGAGCGCAAAATGAGGGCAAAACAGCCTGAACCCTGGACAAAAACAAAATACAGGAAATATGCAAACTTTGGCAGGGCTAAAGCCAAGGCGAAAGCAGGCGAAGCAAAATAAGCCTGCCCCGCTTTTCTCTTTATTTTTAATCTTTTAATCTTGTTCGTTTAAAGTGACCGCGGGGGCAAAGCCACCTGCTTTTTTATTTCTTTCCAAACAACTTCTTTCAATGCAGAAAGTTTTGCTTGAGAACAGGCTTGTCCTTGCAATAGAGCCGTTTCCAGGCAAAACCGCCGGCCTTGATTTTTGTGTCAATTATGGCCCGGTTTTTGAGAAAAAAAGCGAGGCAGGGATCGGGCATTTCCTGGAGCATGTTTTCCTTTCCGGTTCAAAAAAATTAGGAAGGAAAAAGCCCTTCGACCTTATCGAGGGAAAAGGCGGAGAGCTGAACGCTTTCACGTCGGTTGAGGAAACCCATTATTATAACAGGATTCAGAACGCAGATTTTGCCCTGCCGATAAGGGTGTTCGGGGAATGCTTCAACGATTTTTTCTTCGGGGAAAAGCATGTTGAAACCGAAAAAAAAATAATACTGAATGAAATCCGCGAGGTAAAAGACCACCCTGTAAAAAGGCTTTTCGAGGAATTTACGGAAATAGCATTGGAGCCGCCGTTCAACAGAAGCATTCTTGGCACCGAAAAAACAGTGGGCGGGATAACCCCAAAAAAACTCGGAAAATGCCTCAGGAAAAACTATCTTTCGAAGAACTGCGTTTTCGGGATTTCAACTTCCCTGCCTGAACCGCAAATCACTGCAGAAATAGAAAGCGCATTTTCTTTCAGGCCCGGCAGGAAGAAAACCGCAAAGCAAAAGCCCATGAAACCAAAAGCCGTGGAAAGGGAGTCAAGGACCAAAGCAGAGCAGGCGCACTGCTGCCTCGGCTTTCCGGTAATGGCTGCAGGGCACGAGGATTACTTTGCAATGGAATTGATTGAATGCTATCTTGGCGGCGGCATAAGCTCCAGGCTCCTGCAGGAAATAAGGGAAAAAAGAGGCCTGAGCTACCAGGTGAGCGCCTATCTTGACGTTGAAAAAACCCACGGGGCATTTGCGGTTTACTTTTCAACAAAGCCTGAAAAAATAAAGGAAGCCAAAGGGCTTGTGCTGAAGGAATTTTAAAAACTGCAAAAAAAAGAGGTTGACAGCCGCACTTTGGCAAGAATCAAAAGCCAGGTGACTGGCTCCAAGGCAATTGAAATGGAAAATTCCTTCAACAGGGCAAGAATGGCAACCGAGAGCCTCCAGTACGGCTGGCATTCCCCGGAACAATTCCTTGAAAAAATCAGGGCCGTCAGCGCGGCAGACATCAAGCGCATTTCAAGGCAATACCTGCAGACAGAAGAATATGCGTTTGCAAAGCTGCTGCCGCTGGAAAAATAACAACCCCGGCATTCCTGCGCGCCGGTTGTCGTTCGCCTGCTTTTTCTGGCAGGATTAAAAAAGGATTTTTCAATAATCAATATATGCCGATAAGGGAAATTAAGCCAAAAAAAGTTCCGGCGCGGTGCAGTGAAACAAGGGGCTCGCTGCTCCGCAAACCTATCCCGAAATGGGGCTCAAGGTCGGTCAGGCAGAAAGCAAAACGCCTTGCCTGGCAAAACGCCCTTGAAGCCGATAAGCCAGGGGCGAACGAAGAAAGGCTCAGGCAGGCCAGGCTTAGAAAAACAAGGGAACAGGCGGTCGGCCTTGTATTGACCAAGATAGGGCTGTTTGACCCTGGCAAAAGGGCTGCGGTCCACTGGCTTTATTCACGGGCCATCGGATTCAATTTTAAGCCTGGAAAATCCAAGTCGAAAGTTGGAAGGGCCGAAGCGCTTGATGCGCTGAAGCAAATTCTTGGCGAGGACACAGGTGCTTTCCGCTCGCAGTACAGCAAAATGTTCCGCAGGCTGACCCGAATCCAGGAAAAACTGGACCCGGCACTGGATGACACGCGGCCAATATACAGGCGCGCCGGGCGAAAGAAAGTAAAATAACACACAATCTTGGACACGCAAATTGGCGCCAGCGATGCATTGCGGAAAAAGATATTTCCGGCTCTGGTGCAAATCCTTGCGATAATCAAAGAAAACAGGCATAATACGAAAGAAGGTTTTCTGGAAATTTGCCGGCTTCGCGACAAGATGAATCGGATGAAAGGGAAGGTCCGCAAGCGAAGCACAAGAAAAATCAAAAGCATTCTAAAATCAAAAGCATTCTGGAAAATCCACCGGAGCACATTGCAGCCCACCTAACGCCAGGCAACTTTATACATAACAAACATGCGGAACCATCTGAATTGCTTTGAATGGCCTTAATCGGCTTTTGCAGATAGAAACCCTTTGAATTGCGGTCTAACTTCTATTATGCTGCAAAGCATGAAACCGCATAATTCTGCACTCCCACATGCCTGAAAGTGCAGAAAACGCTGTTTTTTGGGCCTGTTTTGGGTGGTTTTTGGAAATGGCTGAAAAGGCCTCATTATGTATAAAACCGCAAAAATGGGTATTATTGTTATGTATCAAACCCTGTCCGGGGTGGCTTTGAAACGCCTTTTCCGGAATGGCTTGAATTCCCGGAGTGGCTTAAAATTCCGGGCGTGCCAGGCGCTGGAAATTCTGCCGGTGGTGCATGGAAATTACTGGAATTTTGCTCAGGTGCTGCCTGGGCTATTGCCTGGATTGCAAAAATCCGCGGAGGGGCGGGATTGCAGAAAAAGCAAGCCAAAATGCCTAGGCAAAACTGCAAATTGGGCTTTTTAGGGCATTCTGAGGAAGAATCTGAATCCCTAAAAAATTGGTTCGCGGAAAGCTTTGTCCAAGATTATGTGTAAAATTCTTAGGCCCGGAAGCCTGTGAAGGGCATTATGCCTTGTTCTCTTTGTGCCACTGGCGTCTGGCGTGAAACGTATATTATGTATAAAGAAGATACATAACCGGCTGTTTTTGCAGCCGGCCTGAAAAAGGTTTATTCGTCCACTTTCAGCGTGATTGTGTTTTCGTATTGCTTGTCTGCGAACTGGAAATTCCCATAGTGTTCCTGCACTCTTACTTCCACTGGCTCGTCACCTGGGTCTGTGCTGGCTTTCGGGAATATCTGGAAGTACAGTGTTTTTTCCTCGTTGGGTTTTATTGAATCGATTCTCACAAGCTCGCTGTTCTTGAACCCGCCTTTTGTGAATGAAAGGCGCGTTGAAAGCGTTATTCTCACTGTCAGTTTTGTTTCCTTGTCGTTTTCATTTCGCAGGTAAAGGGTCAGCTGTACCGGCTCCCTTCTTGATAAGACCATCCTCAATGGCGTAAAGCGGCTGTTTACAAAGACTGCCATCCTCTCCCCTCCTTGCAGGGCATGTATGTTCATTTTATGCTTAATTTAACCGTATAACAGCAAACAGATTAAAAATAATGGTTAAAAAATATATGGAATATTATATTTCCGGTGGAAAAACTCTTTGGTGGGCATGTGAGGCACCCTGAATCTGACCTTGTAAGGAAAACGTTTACCTTCAGGAGAATGGACCTTCCTCCGCAGGTGCTCCTTACTAAAAAATCCCTTCTCCGCTGGATTGCGCTTTCTATTGGCCTCATAAGCGAGAACGAGTCGCGCTCCACTGTTATTGAAATCCTTGATTCGTTTTTTTTCTTTGTTTTTTCCAAAAAGGAGAATCCTTCCTCGCAGCAAATCAAGGCTTTTCTTGAAAAGAACAAAGGCATTTCCATTTCAGAAAAGCTTGTCCGCTACCACCTAAACCGCCTCTGCGCGCTTGGCTTTGTCGTGCACGAAAAGGGCTTTTATTCGCTGAATCCTGCGCCTGATGCGGAGCGCGATGACCTTGCGGCCGCCTTCAGGCACTGGTATCGCAGGGAGCTCGAAGAATCCGTTTCAATGATTGAAAAGGCGCTGGGCAAAGTGCAGGCAGCTTACGAAAAATAAGAATTAAAGAATTCAGCAGGCGGAATTGCCTATTGGCAATGCTGGGCTAAAGTTGTGCCTATGATTCCTGCTTCTGAGAAACTGCACCCGCCAACATACGTTAGGCAGTTGGGGCACTCCCCCTCATATTTTCCTATGATTGCCGGTTGTTCTTTCCCATTGTATGTGTAAGATGAGATGGTTGGGGCTTTTGACAGGCTCCATTCCGCGATTATCTTTTTGGTCCATGCCTGTGTGCAGTCCCCTAGGCTCATACAAACACAGGGCAGGACAGCAACGCATTCCTTGTTTTTGGTTAAAATAACGCATCCGGCTGTCTGTGGCTGCCCGTCCACGCATTCTGCTGGTTTTTCCGGCTCAGGCTGCTGTGGCTGCGGTATTTCAGGCGGTGTTGCCGGCTGGCTGCCGCATGAGCCGATTGTCGGAAGGATGCATTTTGTTGCTGTTTTTTGCACCAATCTATTGCACACGTAACAGAATTCATCCAGCAGCACTGTCTGCTTTTGCCCTTCAACATAGAGCTTTCCGCTTGTCGGGTCTTGTTTTAATGCGTTTGCCCCGATTTTCGGGCTCCATAAGGCCATGCACTGCGAGATGTCTGTTTCTCCCCCGCAGTCGCATGGCAGCCATATCACGCAGTTCTGCTTGTCTTCGCTGCAGGCCAATGCAGTGCAGGTTGCCGGTGCAATGCATTCGCCTGTGCAATCCATTGTTTTTTCATCGCACCAGGCCGGGATTGCCCCTGTCAGGTATTCCAATACTATTTCCTGTGTTTTTTCGTCCTGGCTCTGCACTCCGAGATTTTCCCCTATGGGAATGTCTAATTTTTCCCTCCAGTATGCTTCGCATTCAATCTGTGTTTTGCATTTGCAGGGCAGCAAATAATCGCATTTTTGTTTTTCCTGTGCTGGCATTTCCTGTTCGACGCATTCTTCTATTGTAACTTCCCCGAATGCTTTTGCTTCAAGTGTTTTTGTTTCATAGTTTGTTTCGTCTGTTTTTTCGACCGCGGTTATTTCCACTTCGTAATCCCCGTTTTCAGTTATTTCTATTTCAAGTTCGCCTTCCTGTTTTGCCCCGCTTTCGAGCGGGAATTCTTTTGAGAATTCTTTTTTGAAGATTTTTTCCACTGCGCCGTCGCTGCTTTCCAGTTTTTTGAAAACCCTCGCTTTTACTTCCAGTGCAATCATGTCCTGTTTGCCTGTGTTTTCAACTTCAAAGGCCGCCTTCAGGGTGTTTGATTCGGCCAGGTCCAATTCCTGCGTGTCTAATTCGAGTTTATCGATTTTTGCCTGCGCCGGCTCTTCGCCGAGATAAACCTTGCAAATGTATATTTTTTCGTACCTGCACCTTGTGGAGATTGGGACAATTTTTTCCTGGCTGAAGGAGAAATACCTCTTTATGCCGGTGTTGTCCCATTGTACCGCTTTTTCGCAGTCTTCCCCTTTCTCGCAGCAGAACAGGTCTTTGTTGCAGTTGAACACCACGGCCCTGTCAGGCGATTCGAAGCCCTCGGCTTTCACGGTGTAGCCTGCCGTGAATGTTCCCTCTTGTGAAGCAAAAACCCCGAGCTGGGTTTCTGCCTTGTCCAGGTTTTTTTTGACTACTTCCTGCGGCGCTTCCTTCCAAAGGTATAGCGGTGCAAACTGGAAGAAAAAGAGGTATGCCAGCACCAAAGCCACAATGACATATACTGCGAGTTTGAAAGTGCTCTGCTCCATGAATTAGAATACGCTGTTCCCCATTATTATTTCTTTTGCTTTATTTATCTGAACTGATGAAAGTCGTTGCTGTGCTAGAGGAAACATCGGCGGCGTGAAGGCTTTTGAAATGAAAACCATTGTTGTTTCCAAGGAAGATATCGGCGGAATGAACATTTACTCGCGCCTTTCTGAAAATTTCGATTTCACTGAAACAGGGCAATCCTATAAGGGCAACGCTTTTTTCGAATCCAAAAAAGCTGGCTTGCGCCTTGTCCTTATCGATTCCATGCACATTTTTTCAGAAGACCTTGATGCGCTCGGGGCGGAATTCATTATTTTCGCCTCGCGCCATTCTTCGAAATCCGGCACCCCCACTTTAAGCGTTCACCCGGTTGGAAATTGGGGAAAAGCGGAATTGGGCGGGCAGGACCGAATGCTCGGCAAATCCTCTGCTGCCCTCATGAAAAATTATCTCCTCGGCCTCAAAGAAAAAAAGGAAGCTCTGGGCCTGCAGTTCGAGGTTTCCTATGAAGCCACACACCACGGCCCTTTCCTTCAAACGCCATGCTGTTTTATCGAGATCGGGAGCACCGAAACGCAGTGGCGCGACGAAAAGGCAGGTCTTGCGGTCGCTGAAACCATAATGGAGCGCACTTCTTTCCCTGCCTGCAAGCCTGCGGTGGGCATCGGCGGCCTCCATTACAATCCGCATTTTACAGAAATAGCCCTCTCAACCGAATACGCTTTTTCCCACATGTGCCCGAAATATGCCCTGCCTCACTTCAACCTTGAAATGCTAGAAAAAGCCATTTCCGCTTCGGTGGAAAAACCAGGGGCGGTTGTGATTGAATACAAGGGCCTTGGGGTGGAAAAGCAGCGCATCCTCTCCCTGCTTGAAAAATCGCCTATTCCGGTGAAGAGAACGAACGAGATAAAGAACAGCAAAGAATAAGGCTGGTTATGTATACTTCCTATTTTTTCTTTCTTTTCAGGTCTTCTATTGTGCGCGCGTTCAGCAGGAACATCCCGACTTTTATTTCCCTGATTATTTTTTCCAAATATTCTTCCACACCTTTTTCGCCGCCTTCTGCCTGCGCCTTGAGCACAGGCAGGGCTATTCCGCCCAAATCCGCGCCCAGGATTATGCCCTTGATTATGTCTAATCCTGAGCGGATGCCGCCGCTTGCTATGATTTTGCCCTTGAATTCCTGCCTGCATTCGAAAATGCTCACCGCGGTCGGAATGCCGAAATCCCAGAAGGTTTCGCCCAATTCACGGTTTCCCCTTAAAGAGTCAATTCCAATCCAGGATGTGCCGCCTGCGCCCTGCACGTCTATTGCCCTGATGTTTGTTTTTGCGAGTTTTCTCGCGGTAATCCATCCGATTCCGTGCCCGACTTCTTTCACATAAACAGGCTTTTTCAGCTTCTTCGACAGCTCTGCTATTTTTTCAAAAGCACCCCTGAAATCCGGTGTTCCGTCAGGCTGCACCGCTTCCTGTGCTGCATTCAAATGGATTGCAAGCGCATCCGCACCCACTTCGGAAAGCGCTTTTTCTATTTTTTCAACAGAAAAATCCCTCAACTGCGTCGCTCCCATATTTCCTGCCAGGAAGATGTCAGGCGCAACATCTCGCACATAGTAGGTATCCTTCAATTCCGGCTTTTCGAGCATTGCCCTCTGCGAGCCCAATCCCATTCCGATGCCTAATTTCTGGCATGCTTTTGCGATATCCCTGTTTATTTTTTTTGCCCTTTCTGTGCCGCCGGTGATTGCGCTCACCATCAGCGGGGCATTGAATTTTTTTCCAAGGAATTCAGCCGAGGTGTCAACGTCCTCAAGGGAAATGTCTGGAAGGCAGTTGTACTGCAATTGCACTTTTTCAAGGCCTGTTGCCACATGCCTGAACGAAACGCTTTCTTTCAGCGCAATATCCAGGTGCTCTTCCTTTCTTTTCTCTGTTGCCATAGTATTCCCTCTTGTTCCAAAACCCTTAAAATTGCACTCCGGCATGGCCTGCGATTACAGGCAGTATGTCTTCCTGTTTTATGAGCTGGATTCTTTTGGTTTCGGCGATTTTCCACTGCATTTCCTTGGAAAAGCCCCAGGTGCTCAGGTAAACTTTCACTCCAAGCCTTTTCACGTCGATTGCGTTGTATAATGTGTCCTCGAAGAAAATCATTTTTGCGAAAGGCACCCTTGTTTTTTGCGCTAGCAATTCGAACTGCCGGTCCTTTTCATGCGATACTGTCTTGTCGATTATTTTTTCAGGTTCAAGCCATATTCCCTGGCTTTCAAGGAACAAGAGTATCGATTCCGCATCCCTTGTGCTCACAATCCAGGTATCAAGGTGCTCCATTGCTTTCCCGAACGCCTCGATTGCAGCCTGGTGCGGTTTAAGAGTGTTAAGCCATGCATCCCTGTCTTCCCGCAATTCCTGTTTCCTCTTATAATATTCCGTTTCAAGCCCGAGCACTTCTGTTTCGCCCATTTTCTGCTTTAATTTGTTTATCTGCCAGCGCCCCATTTTTGTGGTGTCCTCGCCCTGCGCTATCATGCCGATTATCGGCATTACGTCTTTTCCTGTGCGGATTAATTGCGTCGAATTCGCGAATTTTTCAAAGAAGAATTCAGGCGCGTGGTCTGTTCCGTTCAGTTCGTTGAAGGTTTTTGTCGCTGCCATGACCACTTCTTCAAGCGGGTCAACAAGAACGCCGTCGAAATCGAATACTGCCAACCAATTGCCATCCATGCTATCACCTTTACCTTATTATCGTGCCAGCCTTTTTGCCCAAAAGGGCTTTCTCAAGGTTTCCTTTTTCTTTTCCGCTGATAATGCTGCACTCCACTCCCTTTCCGGCCAGTTCAACCAACTCTTCCACTTTGTGCAGCATTCCGCCTGTAACATCTGTTCCATGCGAGCCTTTAAGCATGTTCCTGAATTTCGGGAACGCTTTCCTTTCAATCAACGAAATGAACTTTGCGTTTTTGTCCTTCAAAGGGTCTGCAGTGAAAACTCCTTTTGTGTTTGTCACCACGATAAGCCTTTTCGCGCCCAATTTTACTGCCAGTTCTCCCAATATCTGTTCAGTGGAAACAATCGTCACCCCGCGCTTCGAATCCAGAACCGCGTCCCCATAAGGTACAGGCAGGAAACCATTTTTCAGGTATTGTGCGAATTGTCCTGTGAAGGTTTTTTTTATTTTTCCGTTCTCCGCCAAAAGCCAAGCCGAGGGCTGCACGCTCACAGCATTCTCTCCCGCGCCCATTAATTCTTTTACCACAACTCTGTTCAGCCTAGCGGCGGCATCGTTCGTGAGCACAAACCCTTTCAATGAATCCTTGTTCTGGATTCCCTGTTTCACCTTGTATTTGTGTGCCGGATAATGCGGAAAGCCGCCTCCCCCGTGCCCTACAACCAAATCGAATTTCTTTTTTTTCCTTGCGGAGTGGATTTCCTTGCAAAGCCTTACCAGTGTTTTCCTGTCAAGGCATTCCCGCCTGGTTTTATCGGTTATCAGCGAACCGCCCAGTTTCACAAGCACCAAAGTCAAATTTCCACTTCTCCCTTGCCTGCGTCCACCTTCACTTTCACGCAGTCCTTGATTTTTGCTATATCTATCCTGTCTACGCAGGGAATTTCAGAAATAATCGCGCCCACGGCAACAATTGTTTCGCATTCCTTGTTCACTATTGCCGCAGGTGCCTTGCCTGCCTTCTTCAATCTGTAAATCGCATAGCTTCCCACCGTGCTGCCTTTGCCGTTCGGGAAAACCAGGACCTTGCCTGCAATGCTTTTTCCTTCGAGGCAGTGGCCTTTTTCCACCACAATTCCTTTTTCCAAATCCACGCCCCCATAGAATGAGAGCGGGTCCTTGCTTACAAGCGCTTCCCCCTCGGCTTTCCCTGCGTAAATTGTCCTTCCTTTGAGTTTCATGCCATCGCCTCTTGTGCTTTTTTTCTCTCCGGGGCCTGTTTCATTTCATCGCCTCTTCAACGCATTCTTCCACTGTCCTTATCCTGGTCTTGATTCCGTTGTGCCCTGCTGCATAATAGCAGGCTTTCGCAGAGTCAGTTATCATTCCCTTGAACCTGCCTTTTATCGGCGCAACCGCCATGCAGGTATCGCATGCAATTTTTGCTCCCGCATCTTCGATTGCCTTGCTGTAGCCCATTTTGTCCGCTAATTGTTTTGTCTGCCTTGCGGTGCAAACCCAGACTTCCTTTTTCACTTTCTTTCCCTTCAGGAGTTCGGCGATTTTCTGCATTTCGTTTATTGAAGCGTGCGGGCATCCAATCCCAACAAAGTCTATTTCTTCCGCGCAATCAAATTTTCCGAGCGCTTCAGCAATATCCTTTTCCCCTATCGAAATGCTTTTTTTTGGCACAGCTGTTTTTGCAGGAGTGATTCCTTTCATATGGAACATTGCTGTTCCGCCGTATGTTGCGATTGCTGCGCTCAGGCTTTTCAGTTCTTCCAAGGAAGCGCTCTGGATTCCTTCAATAAGAGGTATCTTGTTCCCGATTTTTTCACCTATCACGCGTCCCATAGCGCCGAATTTCGGCACAGAATCGATTTTTGCTTTCACAAGCACGCGCACCTGTGCCTGCCTGTTTTTCTCCAAATGCATACCGTATTCAGGCGTTTTCCCTGTAAGGGCTGAAGCAATCGAGCTCGGCCCTCCTTCCCTGTTTGTAATTGCACCGATGACGGAGTTCGCAAAGCACACTGCGCTTGATTCGCTCCAGGCAATGTGCTCCCCGAACCTCGGCAGGTTTCCAATAAGGTACGGAGTGCAGGTGCAGGTGATTGTCACGCCCATCCTGCTGAATGCATCGATTACTTTCATCTGTTTTTCAGCGAAACCGCTGTCAATGCCTAATTTCTGCCATTCCTCCAAATCCATTCCAGCAGGGTTCAGGGTGGTGAGTACTTTCACTTTTCCGTCCTGCCCCATTTCTTCCAAAAATTCCAGGCCGGCATCGCCCAAATTGTGGTAGCTCACGCCTGCAATCTGCACGCTTTTCGCTTCCACCATTCTCTTCGCGCCGTAAATTTCCCCAAGGGCAACAAGAATTTCCATGCTTTTCTTTACCGCTTTTCCCTGCTTTCCTGAAAGCATTTCTTTTTCTTCCGAGGTAAGATTCATTTCAAGCTCCTCCTTTGGGGTGTCTTGGCAATTCTAACCAATTCCCATTTGGTTTTTCTTTCCCTTTTTCTAGCCGATCTGGCTAACTTGCCTGGCTTTAAGCCCACTGCATGTTTGCCATATATTGGCAGCGGAAATATAAATTTCCCTCTGACATCTATGCCTGGGTTTCTTTCCCTTGCCTCATAACCAAGACCAAAGCAACCGACTTTTATACCTTTGGCACCCAAATTGTGAAAGGCATTTCTTAGGCGCGCCACCGAGGTTCCTGTTTCGCTGTATTCTTCCAAGATAAAGACCGAGCCAGCGCTCTTTAACCGTTCAACTAAATCCGGCTTTTTTCCCCTTATGATTCCTTCTATGTCCGATTCCGGGGCATGGGTTACCTTCCGCCCAATTATGCCCGCGAGCGAAAAAGAATCAGGCAGAGGTTCGTTTGGGAAGCGATTTTTCCAAACTTCCTTAAACAAAAACAAGGCAAGTTCCCCGCTGGCTCCGCCTGCAACAACAACCGGTATTCTGTGGCCATGTACGAATCGAACCATGATTTCTGCGGATTCCCTAAGCATTTCCCTGTCCTTTTCATACGCAAGCTGGGAAAACTTTTCCTCTTCGCTCGTTTTTTCACCCCAAAAAATCCTTCAATTCCACTTTCGGGTATTTCACTTTCTCGAAATCCTTTTTGTCCCTGCCAAATGGCATTGTCAGGTCGAAGCCGGCCTTGCAGGTGTTCCTTGTGACCTGGTCTGCGCTTGGATCCAATGAAGAGCCTTTCTGCATCGGATAAAGATGCAGGTTTTTGTCTGCCTGGAACCTTGTGCTCATGGCCCATTCAATCTCGTTGGGATTCAATATATCTATGTCTTTATCCACCACAAACGCGTGTTTGAGCGAGGCATGGCCTTTGAATGCAGCCTCTATCACTTTTTTCGGCTCTTCATCGCTTTGCTTGTCGATTTTCACTGCGGCATGCAGCCAGGAACAGCCCCCATACGTAACGTTCACATCCAGCACTTTTGCCACCTTGCTCGCTTCCCTGAATATGGTTGGCTCGCGCGGCATTCCCATCAGCACCCTGTGCTCTCCACCGCCGGGCAGCAATGCGTGCCAGATAGCATTCTTTTTGTGAGTGATTTTTTTTACAGTGAAAACAGGCTGTTCCCTTACAAAATCATAAGTGCCTGTCAAGTCCAAAAAAGGGCCTTCCTTTTCAAGTTTTTTCATTGAAAGGATTCCTTCCAATACAAATTCCGCTTCCACTGGAACTGGGACATCAACAGTTTTCGCTTTCACCACTTCCATTTCTTCAAGCGAGTTTGCGATTTTCAATTCCGATTCCCCGAGCGCAGGGCTTGTCGCTCCTGCAAGCAATACGTTCGCAGGCAACCCCACGCAGACCGCCACGTCCAGTTCCCCGCCGTTCCTTTTCATGAATTCCATTGTGTGCCTTTCCAATACCCTCACAGAAAACCTTGTTTTGTCCAATTGCATGCAGCGGTGGAATGAAAGGTTAATGCCTAATTCCTTGTCGCGCGCAATGAAAACACCTGAAGTAATGAAATTTCCGCCGTCAATTTCAGTGTACCTAGTAATCGGCAAAATATCCAAATCCACTTTTTCTTCCACAACTTCCTGGCAGGGGGCGGGCTTTTTGGAAACTTCCGGTTCTTTTGGATTCTCCAATGCCTGAATCATTTTCGGCACAAGCTCTTCAGGCTTTATCCCAAAGTATTCAGCCACAAGCTCTTTCGAGGCAAAAGCATTCCCTAAAACCCTGAATTTTGATTCCTTTACTTTTTCGAACAAAACCGGTTTCCCATCGAGCTCTTTCATTATTGCCGAGCATTCGTACATTTTTGAAACCGGCTTTTTTACCCTTGTGAGTTTTCCTTTCTTTTCCAAAGTTTCCACGAATTTTTCAAGGTTCATTGCTTCCACCTCTTGTAAAGCGCATTTTCTAATCCAAATAAGTCCAGGATTTTTCCTGTCATGAACGATTCCAAATCCCCTACTGTTTTCGGCTTGTGGTAGAATGCGGGGCTCAAAGGCATCACAATTCCGCCGTAAACCGCAATGTCATGCAGGTTTTTCAGCGCAGGAGCGCTCAATGGCGTTTCCCTCACACACACAACCAGTTTCCTCTGCGTGCGGAGCATGATGTCCGCGCACCTGCTGATGAGCGTGCCGGTGTCCGCAGTTGCGATTTCCGAAACTGTTTTCACGCTCGCAGGCACAACAATCATTCCGTCGCACAAGAAGCTCGAGCTCGAAATCCTTGCGTCCATTTCTTTTTCCCCATAACAGTAATCCGCGAGCTTTTCCATTTCTTTCCTGCTCATGCCTGCCTCTTCTTTTGCCAGCCTTTCAGCCCAGTCGCTCAGGATGAGGTGCGTTTCCACTTTTTGCTTTTTGAGTTCTTTCAGGAGGGCTATGGCGTAATTTATTCCGCTTGCCCCGCACACGCCCACAATCAGCTTCATTTTCAACCAATCCTTGTCCTGAACGCTGTTTTCCCTGTTTTTTCAATCGCTTTTGCGACTTTTTCCTGCAATGTCTTTTCCGGAGTCAATGCAATCATGAGGCCTCCGCGGCCTGTCCCTGTGAGTTTTGCGCCTATTGCGCCGTTTTCCCTTGCGATTTCCACAAGTTCTTCGAGTTCCTTGCATGAAACTCCTATTTTTTGCAGCAATTTGTGGTTTTCATTCATCAATTTCCCGATTTTTCCGATATCGTTTTCCCTGAAGGCAGAAAGCGCCTGTTCCGAGATGCGCAGGTATTCCTTGAAGATTTTTTCGAATTCTCCCTGGTTTTTCTCTTTTTCTTTTTTCACATCGCCCACAACCGCTGTCGTGTCGCTTGTAAGCCCGGTGTTTCCAAGCACGATTTCAATCGGCTCGATTTTGATTTTTTCCATTTGCGTTCCTTTTTGCCCTTTGGTGAATTTTATCAGCCCGCCATAGACCGCTGCGGTGTTGTCTATTCCGCTCGGCGTTCCATGGTAGCCTTTTTCGCCTTCGAATGCAGCTTCGTTTATTTTTTCATCATCCAGCCCGAGCGAGAATTCTTCATTGAGCGCTCTTGCAATGGCTGCACAGCTTGCAGCGCTTGCTCCAACGCCGCTTGCTGCAACAAGGTCTCCGCCGAGTGTGATTTCCACCGGTGTTTTTGCAGGGTCAATGCCCAAAAATTTGAAAATCAGTTTTATGGATTCTTCTTGCTGGCTCTGTTTCTGTTTCTTGTATCCCGGGGTTTCAGGCCTGTTATCTATCAGCTTGTATTTGCCGTCCTTGCTGCGCTTCACTTCTGCGGTTGTGCTGCTTGTGATTGCCGAAGCAATGGCCGGCAATCCGTAAACAACAAAGTGCTCGCCGAAAACAATTGTTTTCCCGAATCCCTGCCCGAAACCCATGCTTTGCCCCCACAACAATGGAAATTAAGTTTTTTTAATGGCTCTTTTAGCCCACACCTTTGCCGTGTGTTCTTCTTTTTCGCATAATTTCCCTATTTCTTCAAGCCTTTGCAGGCTTTGAATCAATGCTCTTTTTGAGATGTCAATGCCTCTGCGGTACAACTCCTTTTGCAGTTCTTTTAGCTCAATATCCTGCGGTTTTTCGCCGAGCTTGGAAGCGATTTCCAAAACGCTGAGGTCTGTCCAGGCCGTTATCCTCGTTTTAGGGTTTGTCAAAACAGTTATTACTTCGATTTCCTGTTCTTTTTTGGATACAATATCCTGGACTGTTTTTACTTTCCGGCCATGTTCAAAACCATAAACGTTTTTCAGGCGGCCAAGTGCTTCGTCCAGCCAGACCAACTGGTTTCGGTGGTCCCTGCTGCCATAAATGATTTTAGCTCCAATATTGTTAATCAGCGAGCGCACAAGTGACATTGTCAGGCCGATTTTGTGCATTGGCACAGGCTCAAAGGAAACGCTCAAATCGAACTGCCCCCGCGTCCTCGGCCAAAGTGAAGCTTCCTTCAACGAGGCACTGGCGAAACGCAGGTCATGTCCATGTCTCCCTACAAGTTCCGGGTCTAATTCTGAATAGTGGACCTTGTTTTCAGTTGCAAGCGCCCTCGCCCAATCCCCGCTTCCGGCTGCAAAAAAATTAATGGTTGAACCTGGCTTTATTTCAAGGATTCTGGACAATCCCTCCGGTGAGGGAGATATTGCCTGCCTGGAACCAGGTTCCTCCCAAACACCCAGTGATTGGTATACTCTTTCCCTATTGATTTCATTTTGGCTTATCTTGGATTCGTTTGGAATCCTAAATTGCCTGGCCTGCCTTGGCTTTCTGTAGAATAGCCTTTCAATAAGCCTCGCCATATTTGTTTCCTGCGCAGAAGTTTTCAAATAGTTATGGCTTTCCGCCCAAAGAACAAGTTCACTCTATGACTTTGAACTTGTACGCGTAGTTTATTGCGCCGTATTTGTCGTCTTTCCCGACTTTCCTGAAAGCCAGCTCGACCTTTGCCCCGACCTGTATTTTTTCCTCTTCCGAATCAATGATTTGGGATAGCACCTTCGCCTTATTTTCAAGCTCAATCAATGCGATAAAGTAAGGGGTTTCATGGCTGAATCCTGTCGGCCCCACATGCACTTTCGTGTAAGAGAAAATTTTTCCAGCCCTTGGCATGTCCTGCTCTTTCAGTTTTCCTTTTCTCCTGCAGTTCGGGCATACAACTCTTCCAGGAAAAAATGCCTTGCCGCATGTTTCACAGTACGATCCCTTCAGCCGATACCTTTCAGGAATCCTTCTCCAGTTCATGGGTGCGGAAACAGTCATTTTTTCACCCCGGCTTTCTTGAAAATGCTTACGATTGCTGTTGCTCCTGAGCCGCCGACATTGTGGGTTAAGCCGATTTCTGCATTCTTTACCTGCCTTTTCTCTGCCCTTCCCATTAATTGGTTGAATGCCTCAACTGCCTGCGCCACGCCTGTTGCTCCCACCGGATGGCCTTTTCCTTTCAGGCCGCCGCTCGGATTAATCGGAATTTTTCCGTTGAGTGCGGTAAGGCCTTTTTCTGTTGCAATTCCGCCCTCGCCTTTTTTGAAAAATCCCAAATCTTCAATCGCAAGTATTTCCGCAATCGTAAAGCAATCGTGCACTTCTGCAAAGTCCACGTCCTCCTGTGTTATTCCTGCTTTTTTATAGGCCTTCCTTGCTGCTTCCATTGTTGCCCTCAATTCTGTGAGGCTTTTCCTTGCCGCGAGGGAGATTGTGTCCGATGCCTGCTCCGATGCTGCCATTTCGATGTATTTCATTCCAAGCGCTTCCGCTTTTTCTTTAGAGCACAAAATTACCGCAGCAGCGCCGTCTGTCACAGGCGAGCAGTCCAATACTTTTATCGGCTCAGCCACATAACCTGAATTCATCACTTCTTCAAGTGTGACCTCTGACTGGAATTGCGCGTTCGGGTTGTTTGCAGCATTCTTGTGGTTTTTCACTGCAACCATTGCCATCTGCTCTTCTGTTGTGCCGTATTCTATCATGTGCCTTCTTGCAAGCAAGGCGTAAAGGCTCGGGAATGTTGCTCCGTGGAACAATTCTGTTTCCTGGTCTCCAGCCCCGCCCAAAGCGAAAGAAGCGTCTTCTGTGCTCACATCAGTCATTTTTTCAACGCCACCCACAGCGACAATATCATGCTCGCCGCTCTTAACCGCCAAATAACCGCTCCTCAGCGCCACTCCGCCTGAAGCGCATGCTGCCTCGCATCTTGTGCTTGGAATCGGATTCAATCCAAGCTGGTCTGCAATCAGCGCCCCAATGTGCTCCTGGCCTATAAATCTGCCTGAAGCCATGCAGCCGCCGTAAATCGCTTCGATTTTTTCTCCGGCCAAGCCTGAATCCACAAGCGCTTTTATTGCGGCATCCGCAATCATCTGCCTGAATGAGCTTTCCCAGTTTTCCCCGAATTTTGTCATTCCTGCCCCGACAACAACAACTTCAATCATTTTCACACCTACAAGCTCTTGATTTTGCCCCTGTGTTTCAGGTATACAGCATAATCCACGTATTCTTTCCTTTCAATCTGCTTGAGCACAGGCACTGCCGCCCTGCGTGTTTCAATATTTTTTGTAACAGTGATTGCAAATGCATCAGCGCCTGCCCCTGAACCATAGCTTACAGCGAGTATTTTATCTCCTGGCTTCGCAACATCCAGTATCGAGCAAAGCCCGATTGGCGTTGCCCCTGAATAAGTGTTTCCGATGAACGGCGTGAGAAGGCCCTGCTTTATTTTTTCGAACGGAATTCCAAGTGTTTCAGCTGCCTTTATCGGGAATTTTCCGTTGGGCTGGTGGAATACTGCCCAATCGAAGTCTTTTCCTTCCATGCCTGTTTTTTTCAGCAGCAATTTTGCTGCGCCGAGCACGTGCTTGAAATAAGCAGGTTTTCCTGTGAACCTTCCAGTGTGCTCAGGGAATTCCGCCCTTGGCCTTCTCCAGAAATCCGGAGTGTCTGTAGTGAAGGAGCAGGTCTGGTCTATTTCGGCAATAACCTCTTTTTTGTCCCCACCGATAAATATTGCGGCAGCTCCGCTTCCTGCGGTGAATTCCAGTGCGTCGTTCGGCCTGCCTTGTGCAGTGTCCGCTCCGATTGCCAATCCCACATCAATCATGTCCGAGAGCACGTGCGCCATGCAGATTTGCATTCCCGCAGTGCCTGCCTTGCACGCAAATTCAAGGTCAACAGCGAAATATTCGTTGGTTGTGCCGAGCGCTTCCCCGACAATGCTTGCCGTGGGATTTACCGCGTAAGGGTGCGATTCCGAACCCACATAAACAGCCCCGATCCTTTTCGGGTCGATTCCGAAATCTTTGATTCCTTTCCTTGCAGCTTCCACAGCCAAAGTGCACGAATCCTCGTCCTGCGCTGCAACAGCCTTTTCCTTCACGTTCAGGCCTTCGGATACATGTTCGCCGTCTTTTCCCCAAACGCGCGCAATCTCCTCGACCTTAATCCTGCGCAGCGGAATCTGCACCCCGTAACCTATAATGCCTGATTTTTTTTCGCTCATTTTCCATCACTCAAAATCTTTCTTGCTTCGCCTTCGCTGATTTTCCCTGACGCTATCATTTTCGCAGCAGTTGTTTTTATTTCTTCGCCTTTCGCGCCTGCCTGCACTGCAATGTTTTCAGCGTGCAGTTTCATGTGGCCTTTTTGAATTCCCTCTGAAACAATCGCCCTCAGCGCGGCAAAGTTCTGCGCCAATCCCACGGCAGCAAAGCATTCGTTCAATTCCTTTGCGCTTTTCGCGCCCAAAATTTTCAATCCAAGCCTTGCCATGGGATTTGACCTTGTGGTTCCGCCCACAATGCCGGCCTGCACAGGCAGCTCTATTTCTCCAACCAAATTCCCATTCTTGTCTTTCCAATACCTCGTTAGCGGTTTGTATTTTCCGCTTCTTGCGGCATAAGCGTGCGCCCCTGCCTCTATTGCCCTGAAATCATTGCCTGTAGCGATCGCCAAAGCAGCGATTCCGTTCATTATCCCTTTGTTGTGGGTTGCAGCCCTGTAAACGCTTTTTTTCGCAAATTTCTGGGCTTTAATTATGCCGTCAACAGTTCCTTCGCCCAAATCCTCTTTTTTCCAGGTCGCGCTTGCCTTTGCAATCCTTTTCACTGCATAATTCGAAATTATTCTCATGAACGCCTTGCCTTTCGAGATTTCCGCAAGTTCAGGCGCAATCCTTTCGCACATTGTGTTGACTGCATTCGCGCCCATCGCATCCAAAACATTCACAGTCAGCCTTATCTCTAAAAATTCCCCTTCCTTGATTGTTTCCAAGTCCACAGCGCCGCCGCCCCTTTCCTTGAGCACGCTGTCCACAGCGCTCGCCTTTTCCAGCAGTTCTTTTTTCCTTTTTTTGATTTCCTGCACTGCTTTTTTGTTTTTCACTCCTGTCAAAACAATCTGCCCGCTCATGTGCTGCGCCGAGCTTTCAGCCTTGAAGCCGCCTGCCTTCCTTGCAAGTTTCGCTCCATTGCTTGCGGCAGCCACCACGCTTGCCTCTTCTATTGCCATTGGAATGATAAAATCGCGGCCGTTGATTTTGAAATTCAGCGCAACACTGAAAGGAAAGGTGAATCCGCCAATGACGTTTTCGCTCATCCTGTTCAGTATTTCAAAGTCCGCTGGCCTGAGCGATTCAAGCATCTGGGTTTCCTCTGGGTTCAAGCCGCATTCGCCTGCAATCAGCCTTATGCGCTCGGCCCATGGCTTTTCATAAAATTTCTCGATTTCAGAATTCATTCCTTTCACACTCAAATTGCCACAAATATAACTCCTTCCACCCCTATCTATTTAAACGTTTCGTCTTTAAGTGAAGCGAATTACGACGATTGACGCAGTATTCGCTTTTTTTCGACCTTTCGCAGAATAAACAATGTTTTTTCCCAAAGCCTTTAATTCCTTTTTCAGTTCATTATTGCCTTGGCGGGACAATGGCTTATTCCAAAGAAGATTCTGAAATTCTTTTGCGGCATGTGACAAATCTCGAAAAGGACGTTTATGCCTTAAAGAATTTGCCGCCTGAAGTGGTTTCAGTGGTCTTTGCATATGTGAGCCGCTCCCCGGCTTCTTTCAGGGACAACCTCTTGAAGCTCCTGAAAGAAGGCGAGCTCCTCCCGAAAGGCTCGTTCATGGAATCCACAGATTATTTTTCCTCTGCACAGCAGAAGGCTTCCGCTTTCAATGAGAAATGGGTTGTTGGGTTCGGCCACAACAGCGTTGCAGAACACGCGGTCTGCCCTCTTGCTTTGGAGAATGTGAGCATCCTTGCCTCGAAATCCATCGAGGATTCGCGCCTTGCTGCATTCACAGAGAAAAGCACGCGCTACCAATTATTCGACCGCACAAAGTATTTGAAGCCTGAAAAAATAATGCGCTCGAAGTTTGGAGCGGAATATGAGCGCGTGATGAATTCGCTTTTCGATTTTTATGTCGAGAGCACTCCGAAAATGCTGGAGTTCATGAAAAAGAAATACCCTAAGTCGGAAGCGATGAATGAAAAGTTTTATGAATCGCTCACGAAATCGCGCGCGTGCGATGTGCTCCGCTATGCGCTTCCGGCAAGCACGCTCACCAACATAGGGATGACAGCCAATGCGCGCGCCCTGGAGCATGCGATTGTGAAAATGCTTTCGCATCCTTTGGGGGAAATGCAGGCAATCGGGGCGCAGATGAAAGAAGAATGCTCCAAACTCCTTCCGTCCCTCCTCAAAGCCGCAAAGAAAAACGATTACATTGCGGGAACAGAGGAAAGAATGCTTTCCTTTTCAAAAAAATTCTCACAGAAATCGGAAAACAGGAAAGATGTTGAACTGGTTGTTTCAGGCAAGAACCCTGAATCCAAGCTGGTTGCTTCGGTTCTCTACCGTTTTTCAGGGCATTCCTTTGCGCAGTGCCTGAAGCAGGCCGAGAAAATGAGCGATGCCGAGAAGGAAAAAGTTCTTGATGAATTCATGCAGGGCATCGGCAAGGAGCAGCCTTTGCGCGAATTCGAGCACCCGTATTTCACTTTCGATATTCTGGTGGATTTCGGCGCTTTCAGGGATATCCAAAGGCACAGGATGTGCACGCAGACCGCGCAACTCTTGTCCGCAGACAATGGATATTCGGTTCCCAAAGAGATTATTGATTGCGGCCTTAAAGACGGGTTTGAAAAATGCATGCTTTCCGCAAAGAAATTGTTCGATTCGATGCGCGCTGAAATGCCTTTCGAGGCCCAGTACTGCGTTCCGCTTGCTTTCAGGAAGCGCGTCCTTTTCACATGGAACCTACGCGAATTATGGCATTTCATCAAGCTGCGCAGCGGAAAGGCAGGCCATGAATCCTACAGGAAAATCGCAAGGCAGTGCTATCAGGAAATGAAAGAAAAGCACCCTCTTTTGGCGAAATACCTGATTGTGGATTCGGGCTGACCTGTTTTCAGACCATTAAATATAAATATCCGAGAATGGTAATATTACTGGCCTGCAAATTTGCAGTTTTTTATCCGGGTGTGATGTTTTTGGGAGAAATTGTTTCGATTATTTCAGGCAAAGGGGGCGTTGGAAAAACAACGATTGCCCTGAATGTTGCATCTTCCCTTACGAAAATGGGCTATGATTCGATTGTGGTGGAAGGCAATGTCACTTCGCCGACCGCTTCGCTTTACTTGGGTTATATGCCTGCCCGCAAAACAATCAACAACGTGTTGAACGGCGAATTTTCAATGGATGAAGTTATCCTGGAACACGATTCAGGAGTGAAATTAATCACGTGTTCGCTTGCGCTTCCGGAGCTTGCTGCAAATTACAGCAAGGCGTTCACAATGGTAAAGCACCAGTTGAAGCACAAGGCCGACATGATTTTAATTGATGCAGGCGCAGGCCTGGGCGAAGAGGCAAGGAATGCAATCCAGATAAGCGATTTTGTTTTGGTCGTGACCAATCCTGAAATGCCTGCAATAATCGATGCACTGCGGTCAGTGCGCCTTGCAAGGGCGATGAAGAAAAAGGTTTTAGGGGTTGTAATAAACAAGGTTAATTCTTCCCTGCCCCAGGTTTCAAGAAAAGAAATTGAAGGCATTGTGGAAGCGCCAGTGCTTGCAGAAATAAGGGAAGATAGGGCAGTGCATGAATCCTTTTCCTATAATTTTCCTGTGACCCATTTCAGGCCTAATTCGAGGGCAGGCAACGAAATCGCAAGGCTTGCCGCAGTCCTTGTCGGGGAAGAGCACAAGTCAGTGGAGAATTCCTTCGTGGACAAATTCAATTTCCTTCTCCACAGGCTGAAAATACGCTCGCTTCCCTGAGCCTATTGCAGGGCTTTCCTTCTCGGAAATACGCTCCCTGCCGTAAATTTTCGCTTTTTTTGCAATAAGTGTTTTAAATCCTTGATAGCACTTTTTTTTTACGCCTTTTATTAATCGCACACGCTATAGAGGGGAATGTATATGGCTTCAAGGGAAAAATATGTTTTTTTGTTTGAGGAAGGCAGGAAGGAAAACAAGGCATTGCTTGGCGGCAAGGGCGCGAACCTTGCAGAAATGGCATTGATTGGATTGCCGATTCCGCCAGGCTTCACAATCAGCACGAGGGCCTGCAATTATTATCTTTCAGGCAAAAAACAATATCCTGCCACGCTTGAAAAAGAGATAGGGAAAGCGCTTTCCTCTGTTGAATCAAAAACAGGCAGGAAATTCGGGGACAAGGAGAATCCGCTCCTGGTTTCTGTGAGGAGCGGCGCGCCTGTTTCAATGCCCGGCATGATGGATACTATCCTTAACCTGGGCCTCAACGACCGCACTCTTGAAGGCCTTATAGGGCAGGGCGGGGACAGGCGCTTTGCATTGGATTCCTACAGGCGCCTGATACAGATGTTCGGGAATGTCGTGAAAGGCGTTCCTGATGAAAAATTTGAAGGCATTCTCTCTGAAGCCAAGAAAAAGCGCGGCCTGAAATCAGATGTCGATTTGAACGAGGAAGACCTCGAAAAAATAATCGGAAAATTCAAGGCGGTTTACAGGGCGCACACAAAAAGCGCCTTTCCGCAGAGCCCTGAAAAGCAGCTGTCGCTTGCGATCGGCGCTGTCTTCGATTCGTGGAATACCAAGCGCGCCATCACTTACAGGAAAATCCACAGGATTCCGGATTCGGTCGGCACTGCGGCAAACGTGCAGGCAATGGTTTTCGGCAATATGGGCGGAGAATCAGGCACGGGCGTGGGATTCACAAGAAACCCTTCAACCGGCGAGAAAAAACTGTACGGCGAATACCTGCTGAATGCGCAGGGCGAGGATGTAGTGGCAGGCATCCGCACCCCGAAGCCGTTAAGGGAAATGGCAAGGGAACTTCCACTGATTTACAAAAAAATCGCGAAGATTGCAAAAAAACTTGAACTTCACTATGCTGACATGCAGGATTTCGAATTCACTTTCGAAAAAGGCAAATTGTGGATGTTGCAGACAAGGAACGGAAAGAGGACCGCGGAAGCCGCTGTGAGGATTGCAGTGGACATGCACAATGAAGGCATCCTCTCAAAGCGCGAGGCAATAATGCGAATCGAACCGGAGCACCTTGACATGCTTCTCCACAAGCGCATCGACCCGAAATCAAAGCCCGAGGTCCTGGCAAAAGGCCTTCCGGCATCCCCGGGTTCTGCATTCGGGCAGGTTGTTTTTTCAGCAGACCGTGCGGAAATCCTTGCAAAGGACGGCATGAAGGTATTGCTTGTAAGGCCTGAGACAACACCTGAAGACATCCACGGCGTTGTTGCAGCCGAAGGTGTCCTGACCACGCACGGAGGAATGACCTGTGTTGGTGGTGAAACAAAAATTCTCACAGATAAAGGCTTTTTCTCGGCTGAAGAATTGTTCAATCGCATTGAAACCGGAACAACTTTCAAAATTCTTTCTTTTGATTCCAAAAGCATGAAATCCGCCTGGAAAGATATTATTGCTGCGGGCAAAAGAGTGGCTGAAACTGAAGAGTTTGAAATATCCCAGACAGGCAGGGTAAACGGGAATTTCCTCACAATCACGCAGGAGCATAAATTGCTTACATTTGAGGAAGGCGGATTGGTCAAAAAAGAAATAGGCAATGTTTGCCGGGAAAAAGGCTTTTTGTGCCTTGTTGACCGGTTGCCGGAGCTTGAACCAAGGCACGAGCCGGAACTGGCTTACACAGCCGGGGCAATCTTCACTGACGGGCACATCTGCCTGAAAAAAACAAAGGGCAGCGTAACCTTTATCCAGAAAGCGACAGAGGAAAAAAAGCAGTTTTTTGAAAAAATAAAATCTTCCTTCAAAAAAGCGTTCGATTTGGATTTCACTTACTCGCGCACCAGAACGACTCACTCGTTTATCAGAGACAGAGCGATAAGCGGCCAAGTAACCGATCTTATCTGCTTCAAAAGGCAGCCGGCCGCACTCTTGTCCGAACTAAGGGAAAACCAGGCAGAATGGGCCCTTGCGTTGGACGAAGAATCAACGCTTGAATTCCTTGCGGGAGTTCTTGATGGGGACGGTGCATTCTCAAATAATCGCATACAACTGTACGTTTCAAATGAAGGGCTTGCCCAGGCAATAACTGTTTCCTGTCTCAAGCTCGGCATTGTCCCGCAGGTGACAGTTAACAGGAACATTTACAACATTCAGATTGTTGAGAGGCTGGAGGACATACTTGCCCATTCGGCCAGGATAAAAGCAAAATCAAATCCTAAAAAATACGGTTCAAAACTGTTTTCCATCAAACAGGTTTTGCCAAAGCAGGAATGGGGGATAAGCAATAAGGGGAGAACAAAAGCAATGCTCCAAAGAAACCTGCTGATTGATTCCAACAAACTGGCAAGGGATTACCTGCCGTTTTGCAGCGGCGCCTCAAAGGCAATTTTAAGGCAGATATTAAACTCGGACCTCAGGATGTACAGGCTTTCAAGAAACCAAAACAGAAAAACAACCCACGTATACAACTTTGAAGTAAATTCGGAAAACGAGCTTGACAAAAACTTTGTCGCGTTTTCCTCCAGGTACTCGCCTGTCCTTGTATCCAATTCCCATGCTGCAGTGGTCGCGCGCGGAATGGGGAAGCCCTGCGTTTCAGGTTGCGAGAAAATCAAAGTCGATTTGAAAGAGAAAAATTTCACGGCAGGCGGCCATAAAGTGAAAGAGGGCGATTTTGTCACTATTGACGGCCTTTCAGGGGAAGTCATGCTCGGCAAAGCGAATCTGATAGATCCGGAAATGAGCAAGAGCATGCGTACAATCCTCCGCTGGGCTGACCGCATCAGGGCGCTCGGGGTGAGGGCGAATGCAGATACTCCTGAAGATGCGAAGAGGGCAAGGGATTTCGGCGCCGAAGGAATAGGCCTTTGCAGGACAGAGCATATGTTCATGCAGCAGGAAAGATTGCCTGTTGTACGGGAAATGATAATGGCTGCAGGCGACAAGGAAAGAAGGAAGGCTTTGGCGAAATTATTGCCGATGCAGCGCTCTGATTTTTTAGGGATTTTTAAGGCAATGAACGGCCTCCCAGTAGTGATAAGGCTTTTGGACCCGCCATTGCACGAATTCCTGCCTGACAGGCTTGAACTCACAAAAAATATCTGCGAACTCGAAGCGATTGGCGCGAAAGGCAAAAAGCTTGATGACCTGAGAAAATTGTACAAGAAGGCAAGCGATTTGAGCGAAAAAAACCCGATGCTTGGGTTCAGGGGCTGCAGGCTCGGCATTCTTTACCCTGAAATTTATGAAATGCAGGTGCAGGCGATTTTCGAAGCCGCGTGCGAAGCCCAAAAGCAGGGCTTCAAGGTTTTTCCAAACGTGATGATTCCGCTTGTAGGCCATGAGTCTGAAATCGGGCAGCTGAGCGTGCTGGTTTCAGGAATCGCAGAGCGCACAATGGAAAAAGCGCGCAAAAAAATCGCTTTCAAGGTCGGCACAATGATTGAACTGCCGAGAGCCTGCCTTATCGCGGAAAAAATCGCAAAGCATGTGAGTTTTTTCTCTTTCGGCACCAACGACTTAACCCAGACAACGCTCGGCATTTCAAGGGACGATGCGGAAGTGCTTTTCCTCGAACATTATGTTGACCAGGGCGTAATCCAGGACAATCCCTTCATGGTCCTTGATTCGGAGGGCGTTGGAAAACTGATTAGAATGGCTGTGGCCGACGGCAGGAAAAACAACAAAAAATTAAGCGTGGGAATCTGCGGCGAGCACGGCGGCGACCCAAGGTCAATCGCCTTCTGCCAGGGCGCAGGAATCGATTATGTGAGCTGCTCTCCCTTCAGGGTCCCGATTGCAAGGCTTGCGGCAGCACAGGCGGCGCTTTCGGAAAAAAACGGTTCAAGGCCAGGCCAGACAATTTAGGGAAGCCGGCAGCCAAAGGGAAAATCCAATAAATCTTTTGCCTGGCTTTATTCTTATGCAATATGCAAAGTATGCTTTCACAGGCTTCAATGCCGAAACAGTTTCCCTGATGGCAGAAAATTCTGCCAAAATCCTCAAGGAATTCGAGTTCTCGCGCTTCATGGTGGGATGCACTTTCCAGAATGCCTTGAGTGATGAGGCAAGAATGCTTTTGAAGAAAGAATTCCAGCCAGTGCTTGTAAGGGGATTCGAAAAGGCGCTGAATGCGAAAGCGGATTTTGAAAATCCGGAACTTGAAATAACAGTTAATTTCAACCAGGACCTAGTTTTTTTCCATTTAAGGCCGGTGTTCATAACCGGCCGCTACAAAAAATTTTCAAGGGAAATCACCCAAACCAAGCACTTCTGCTTCAAGTGCCTCGGGAAAGGCTGCGGTTTCTGCGGCAAAACCGGCCTGCTCACTCCAGAATCTGTGCAGTCGCTTGTCGAAAAGCACGCTCTCCCCTTATTCGGGGCTTCCTCTGCAAAATTTCACGGCGCAGGCCGCGAAGACAAAGATGTGAGAATGCTTGGAAACGGCAGGCAGTTTGTCCTAGAATTACTGGAGCCGAAAAAAAGAAGCCCAGGATTAAAGCATCTCCGGGACGCGGTGAACAGGGAGGAAGCCAAAAAGATGGAAATAAGCGGCCTTGAATTCTGCCAAAAGGAAGCGGTTGCAAGGCTCAAGGAAAGCAAAAATTCAAAATTGTACGAAGCAAAAGTTTCCTGCGAACAGCCGATTGATTCCAAAAAAGCCAAAGCGCTTTCAGGAAAATCCCTTGAAATAGTGCAGAGAACCCCGGTAAGGGTTTCAAAGCGCCGCGCAGACCTGGAAAGGAAAAGGAAAGCTGAAATCAAAAGCATTGAAATCACAGCAAAAAAAGAACTGAAATTGCAGGTGATTGCGGAATCAGGCCTTTACGTGAAAGAATTTGTTTCAGGCGACGAAGGCCGCACCAATCCGAGTTTTTCCTCGCTGCTTGAAAACAAGTGCTCCTGCAAAGAACTCGACGTCATGGAAATAATGGAAAGCCCTGCGCCCTAAATTTTCCTGTCCACCATGAATTTTGCGAACGCTTCCAATTCCTGTTTTCCTTCGCTTTCAGGCAGCATTCCTTCCAGTTTCCGCCAGCTTTCCCTGACTATTTTTTTTGCCTTCTCGCCCGCATATTCTATGGAGCCCGCCTTTTTGATGAGCGCAATCGCCTTCATTATTGCATTTTTGTTTTTAGTGTGGCTGTCCAATATTTTCAGCAGTTCTTTCGCTTCCTTTCCGCCCAGGTGCTTCAGGGCGTGCAGCACAAGCAGCGTCCTTTTCCCTTCGGAAATGTCTTCGCCGATTTCTTTCCCCCATTTTCCGCTTGCAGGCGCAATGTTCAGGATATCATCCTGTATCTGGAATCCAACTCCGATTGCTTCCCCGAATTTGCCGAGCGCTTCAACCTGCGCTGCAGTGCCGTTCCCAAGGATGCCGCCCAATTTTGCTGAAAGCCTTGCAAGCACGCCTGTCTTGTAAGCGCACATCTGCAGGTAATCTTCTTCTTTCACCGTTCCCTTTCCCTTATGCCAGTGGATGTCCATTGCCTGCCCGAGGCTCAAGCGAAGCATTTCTTCCCCGTAAATTTCCATGATTTTCAGCCTTTTGCTTTCAGGCAGTTTCTCAGCATTCCTGTAAACCAGCGTTAAAGGCAGGAAATAGAGCGCATTGCCGTCGTTTATTGCGGTGTCTGTGCCGAACATCAGATGCAGTGCTTTTTTCCCGCGCCTCACTTCAGCATTGTCCTCTATATCGTCAACAATGATTGTGCCTTCGTGAACGAGTTCTGCAAGCGGGGTGAAAGGCATTGCGTCCTGCTCTTTGCCTCCTGCCGCCTTGCAGGCCGAAAGCATCAATGCAGGCCTCCAGCGTTTTCCACCCCTGTCCAAAAATTCCCAGACCGGGGCATTGAATTCTTTGGAAATCGTTTCAAGGTCATAGGAATAATCCGCTTTCCCTATGGCTTTTTCAAGCCATTCGGCGCTCGCCTTCCTCGGCAGCACCTTTTCAATTTCCTTTTCGATGAGAGGCTTTTTTTCAGCCAGCAATTTAGGTATGTCCATTGTGCCCACTGGAAAGGAATTGGCTGAAAAGGAATAAAAAGGGAAAAGGTTATGTATACTTTTTCTTTTTGCGTCTTTCCCTGCGGGAATAGGGTTTTATTCTTTGTTCTCTCCTTTTCCTATTGATGAACTTTCTTGAAAAATTGTTTGCATGGCTTTTCGGCGGAGGAAATGCCAAACCCACCCAGCGCGGCGTCACAGAGCTGAGGTTCGACGAGGTTGGGCCTTTCCTTGAGAGCAGGGCTGCGCAGAAGAGCGAGGTCGTGGACAAGGAGGTTCCTGCAAAATTCGCCGAGATAAAGCACACAATCCGCGAAACAAAGGCGCTCCTTGAAAGCCTTGAAAAGGAGGAAATCGGCGAGGACGGCAACAAGCGCTTCAGGAAGGCTGCAAAAACAGCAAAGGACGATTCCATCAGGAAAATGAGCGCTGTCCTTGAAAGGATACAGCCGCCGTTCACTGATGATGTCGAAAAAATACGCGATTATTCCTATGAAAGCCTTGAACTGCTCGACAAAAAGGTAAGGTCGAACTCCAAAAACATCGCTTACACCAGCTTTATTCTCAAGGACACGATGAGGGAGATAGGCAAAAAGGTCGACGCACTTGAGAATTCCCTGAAATCATTGATTGAAACCATCAGGAAAAACGATTTCCTTTTCCAGAAAAAAAGCCTTATGTCAGCTGTCGAGGAAGTAAAGCAGGAAAAGGCTGAGCTTTTAAGGGCAGAAGAAAAGATTTCCGCGCTGGAGAAAACCCTTGAATCGATTGAAAAAAACAGCAAGGCTGCAAAGGCTGCGCTTGAAAGGACAATGAATTCTGGTTCGGCGCAGGAACTCCAGGCCCTCGAATCAAGGAAAAAGGAAATATTGCTCGAAAAAGCCAAGTTAAGGGAAAAATTTGTGGAAACAGTGCTGTGCATGGAACGGCCTTTGAAAAAACTCGCAAACCTTTCAGAAAAAGGCCTTTATTCGCTGGACACAGAATCCGAAAACACGCTTTCATTGTTTTTAAGGGAACCAGGGCTGCTTTACAAGAGGGACACAAAAGGGGAATCCTTCAAGAAGTTATTGAAAGCGCTGAAGGAAACAATCGTTTCAGAAAAAATCGATTTGGCTGAAAAGGAAAGGGCTAAAGCGCTTGAAAACATAGAAGAACTGCTGTCAGTCGATTTCTTTTCGGATTTCTTCTGGAAAGAGAACAGCCTTGAAAAATCGCTCAGGGAAACCGAGGCAAAGGAAAAAACGATTTCAGTGAAAGCGGAAATCGATTCTGCGAACAAGGAAATAGAATCATTTGACCGCGACTCCAGGGAAACAACGGTTGCCATGAACGAACTGCGCAGGGAAGCCGAAAACCGCAGGAAAAAAATCGCAGAATCCCTCAGGTCCCTTGGAGCAACGCTTTCCAGCCTTACCGGAGAAAAAGTCGAAATAGCCGAAGTGAAAGAGCTCTTTCCAAGGCCAACCGCGCTCCGTGAATCGGATTAAAACTGATTTTCTTCATCCGGCCCCAGGACCAGTCAAAACAGTAAAACCGCTAAAAACAGGCTGCCCTTGGCCTGCCCAGCCAGCAACCCAGCAAAGCAATAAAACCGCTAAAAACAGAGAAGTGGTGTGAAAACAACCAAAGGAAAATCCGAAGACATTCCTAGTAGCTGCGATTCCGAAGAATTCAGCTCGGTTGAATCCACACCAGACATATAGTAAGCCTAAGCGCTAATATGCCTATGCTGTTCGCAATTCAAACCGTTTTTTCCCAGCCTTTTTTGCAATTCAAACCATTCAATTCCCTTTTTTTCCTTTCCCTCCTTGTTCCCTATATGCTCAAAATCGCAATCACCGGCAGCATCGCCTCAGGCAAAACCACAGTTGCAGGCATCCTAAAAAGGAAAGGCTTCAAGGCCCTTGACTTGGATGCGATTGTTTCCTCGCTTTACAAAAGGAAATCCATCGCCTCCAAAATAAAGGCCTTGTTCGGTTCGCTCGACCGCAAAGAAATCTCGGAACAGGCTTTTTCTGATTCCTCGAAAAGGAAATCCCTCGAATCCATCCTCCACCCCCCTGCAAGGGAAGCCCTCCTGAAAGAACTCAATGCCCTCCAGAACGAGCGCTTTGTTTTTGCTGAAGCCCCGCTTTTGTTCGAATCAGGTTTCGACCAGGATTTCGATTTTTCTGTCGCTGTTTCCGCTGACCAAAGGGTGCGCCTTTCCAGGGCAGTAAAAAAAGGCCTCACTGAAAAGGAATTCCTTGAAAGAGAGAGAGCGCAGCTTCCGGAAAAAGAAAAGGTTAAAAGGGCGGGCTTTGCAATAGATAACAGCGGCTCAATCGAAGAGTTAAAGCCGCAAATCGAGAGATTATTGAAAAAACTGGAATCTGTGGAATCCCAAGGTGAACTGGATGGTTAAAAGGATTGCGGTTTATGCAGGCACGTTCGACCCTATCACCAACGGCCATATCGATTTGCTGAAGCGCGCGCTCAAAATGTTCGATTCGGTCATCATAGCGATTACCACAAATCCGAAGAAAACTCCCTTGTTTTCCTTGGAGGAAAGGGTTGCACTTGCAAAGGCTTCTGTGAAAGGCATCAAAAGAGTGAAAGTCGAGTCCTTTTCAGGCCTGCTTGTGAATTACCTCAAGAAAAAGAAAGCGCACACGATTTTGAGGGGCTTGAGGGCGTTGAGCGAGTTCGAGTACGAATTCCAGCAGGCTTTGATGAACCGCAAGATGTTCCCTGAAGCCGACACTGTTTTCATCATGACAAGCCCAAAATACTTTTATGTGAGCTCTTCCATGGTGAAAGAAATCGCTTTGCTTGGCGGTTCTCTCTGCGAGTGTGTTCCCGCGCCGGTGGACAAGGCTTTGAAGGCAAAGTTTTCCAAGAAAGGGAAATAGCCCTGGTGCGTTATTTCAGGTATTTTGCCTGTTGTTTGCTCCAGACCTTGTTCGGGGTTTTTTTCAGCCAGTCTGCGTACATGTTCACGAATTCCATGCGCTGCTGCCTGTTTCTTTGTTTTTCTTCTTCCAGTTCTTTCAGGTCTTTTGCGGTCAGCCTTAACCCTTTTTCCATAAAACCATCTCTGCCTGTTTTTCAACCTTTAATGCGTGAATTTGCTTTTCCAATAAACTTTTATCCAAGTGTTCTTTAAAAACCTTATACAAATGCCTTGCGTCCTCGAAATCCTTGTCGCTGCCAAGGCTTAACTTGAAAGCAATCTGCAATTCCATTTCCGAAGTTTTCAGTTTTTCGCCTTTAAGAATCACTTCAATCTTGTTTTTCAGGGAATATTCATTGTACCGTGTTTTCGGGAACTTGACCTCGAAATTCGGCTGTATGAAGCCTTTTTCCGCAAACCTTACTGCAATCTTTTCCTTCAAATAATGGTTGTAGGCTTCTTCAATGTCCGGAGTGTTTAAGCATTCAAAGCCTTCCAGTTCCAGTTCTTTCCAGAACAGTTCGAATTTCCCGAAAGGCATTTCTTCAACAAACAGGTCGACATCCTCGGTGTTCCTGCTTCTCCCGAACAAAATCGCAATATAACCCGAAATAATCACGTAATCGATTCCAAGCCGGTCAAGGATTTTCACAAACCTTAAGACAAGCCGGTCCAGGTTGGATAATTCCCTGTCAAAAACAATCCTTCCATTTTCAAAAGCCAATTCCATAAACCCAATAACAATCAAACCTAATTTAATGTTTTTTGATTTGAATGCCGCAGGCCATGCCGTGCTTTGCCTGCCTTTTTGGCAGGCCAAACTGCCGACTGCCAAAACAGCGCCAAACCTGCCTTTGGAACCCGAAAAGCAAATGTTTTTATAGGTGAAACCCTCATTATAGTGTATCAATGCCGCGGGAGCGCGGCTTTCGCGTTTCCTTCCGGCATTTGCTTTAAAGCAATAAAATACGGGAGGATGGAAAAATGAATCGAAAAGCACAATCCGCACTTGAATACCTGATGACCTACGGATGGGCACTCATAGTTATCGCAATCGTTATCGGCATTCTATGGTACGTAACATCAAGCGCAACAGGCGGAGTAACCTGCCAGTCAAGAAGCAACAACTTCGCAATAAAAGGGCAGGCAGTATCTGCTACTGACGGAGTCAGGCTGACCCTTCAAAACGGAACTGGGCAAATAGTCACCTTTAAGCAGGCCGCTGGCAGCGGAGCTTTTGGTGGAACATATCCTGCAACACCATTTAACCTTCTAGTTCCTGCTAATGGCTCCTTTGACATAAATGCTTTGATAACAGTC
>JAPLVS010000018.1 GCA_026396995.1 Candidatus Iainarchaeum sp. | reverse complement strand
AGAAAACTCCTCGCACAGCCTTTCGAAGCAAGGAAACAGAGGGAAAAAGAACTCCTGGACAGCCTTATTGGAAACGGCGTGCTCAAAAATAACGCGGCGCTCGATGACGTGCTCGGGCTGAAAGTCGAAGCGATACTTGAAAGAAGGCTTGAAACACTCGCATGGAAACAGGGATTGAGCGCCACGCTCTCACAGGCAAGGCAGCTCATAACCCACGGCCATATAGGCATTGCAGGGAAAAAAATGACCGCACCAGGATACATTGTGAAGAAAGACGAAGAGAGCAGGATAGGCTTCCTTGACAAGGCGCTTGAAATAAAAATCAAGAAAGCCGCGCAAAAGAAAAAGGAAATAAAGCCGAAAATCCCTGAAAAAGCGCCGGAAGCGCAGAAGGCAGCGGCAACAGCAATTGTGCCGGAAGAGGAAAAACTGCCGGCGCCGGTACTGGAAATCGCGGAAAAAGAAATAGAAAAAGCAGCGGAAGAGCCGGCCAAAAAAGAAAAAGCCAAGGCGGCAAAGCCTGCAAAAAAGGAAAAGCCCAAGGAAAAAAAAGAAGCAAAACCGGAAGGTGAAGTGAAATGACGCCGCCAAGGGAAGGCATAATCCACATTTTCGCCTCGCACAACAACACGCTCATGCTGCTAACCGACATTACAGGCAGCGAAACGCTCGCAAAATGCACCGGGGGAATAGTCGAAAAATCGGACCATAAGCACGGCTCGCCTTACACTGCAATGAAAATAGCGGAAATAATCGCTGAAAAAGCAAAAGAAAAAGGCATACTCAACGTTATAGTCAAGGTGAGGGCTGCAGGCGGCAACAAGAGCACTTCCCCGGGAAAAGGAAGCGAAGCCGCAATAAGAAGCCTGACAAGGAACGGCATAAGGATAAAATCGATCGAAAACGCCACCCCTGTGCCGCACGACGGCTGCAGGAAAAAGAAAAAATTCAGGTCAAAAAAAGGCTGAGTGATAAGGATGAATGTCAAAAAAATAAGCGCACAGGACAACATGCTTGTATTGCTGGTGAGCGGAACGCACCCGCAGTTCATGAACTCCATAAGGAGAATAGTAATGAAATCAGTGCCAACTCTCGCAATTGAAAACGTGTCCATTTACAAAAACGATTCAGTGCTCTTCGACGAATTCCTCGCAAGCAGGCTCGGGTCGATCCCGCTCAAAATAAAAGCGCCCATGAAAAAAGGCGAAAAGGCAAAACTAGTGCTGCAGGCAAAAGGCCCGAAAATGGTTTACGCCGGCGACATAGACACGAAAGACGACGACATCGAAGTAATGAACAAGGAAACGCCGCTCGTCAAGCTGAAGGAAGGCCAGGAAATAAAAATGGAAATGGAAGCGATAATGGATTCCGGCAGGGAACACATAAAATGGCAGCCGGCAATCATTTACTACAAAGAACTGCCCGACATAAACAACAAGACCGCAAAAATCAAAAACGCGCAGGACATAGTCGACAAATGCCCTAAAAAAGTCCTTGAAATAAGGGCAGGCAAAATCGTGCTCAAAAACCCGTACGAATGCACCCTGTGCGGATACTGCGAGGACATAAGCGAAGAACAGATAGAACTCGAAACAAGCCAGAATTCCTTCGTGCTCACAATAGAAACATTCGGCCAGCGCGACAGCAGGCAACTGCTCGAGGAAGCAGCCGAAATATTAAAAGAAAAAACCGAATCGTTAAGCGAAGAAGCAAACAAAAAAATAAAATAACAAGATGACTTCCGGTTGCAAAACAGGAAGGATGGAAAAGCAGGAGTACCCAAGCGGCCAAAGGGGCAGGACTTAAGAAAATGCTTAAAGAACAGCGGCATTGAAAGTTAAGATATCCTGTGGCTCAGTGCCTTCGGGGGTTCAAATCCTCCCTCCTGCACTCGGGGCTTTTCTTTCTTTACGAAAGAAAGAAAACCCTACGTTGGCCAAAAGAAAGAAAACGGCCATGTTGCCCAAAAGAAAAAAGTTTTGAGGGATAAAAGAAAATTCAATGTAAAAAAATATTCAAAAATTTGAAGAGTGGTTTGATGAAAGACTTGAAGAAAAAGAAAAGCACAAAAGACTTAGTCGAGGCTCTGAAAAAAGCCTCGCGCGAAAGAAAAGAACAGCTCTGGGCTGACATTGCGGAAAGGCTGGCAAAGCCGTCAAGGCAATTGCACAGCGTGAACATAGAAAAAATTTCAAAACTGGCCGGAAAAAACAAGGGCAAAATTTTAGTAATACCGGGAAAAGCGCTCGGCAAAGGCGAACTCGCAGCAAAAGCCGAAGTAAGCGCTTTCTCTTTCAGCAGGGAAGCCAGGGAAAAAATAGGCAAAAACGGCAAGGCAATGGATTTGTGGGAATTGATGGAATCAAAAAAGAAAGCAAAAGAAATGACGATAGTTTTATGAAAATTTTATGAGGGAAAAAAATGGCAGTGATTGACGCTTCAAAACTCGTGTTCGGCAGATTGGCAAGCATTGTGGCCGAAAGAGCCCTGAAAGGCGAACAGATAGACATAGTGAACGTGGAAAAAGCCGTGATAATCGGGCCCAAGTATTACATGGTGAGGGAATTCCAGAGCAGGATAGACATGGGCGCCAAAGGGAACCCTGAAAGGGGCCCGAAATACCCGAAAACCCCGCAGGGCCTTATGAGGCACGCAATCAAAGGAATGCTGCCAGACAGGAAGCCAAGGGGCATGAAAGCGCTCAAGCGCGTAAGAGCCTATGTGGGAATACCGAAAAAACTGCAAAAAGACGCGATGGAAACAATAAAGATTGCTTTATACAACGGCAAAGAGGACGCTTCAGAACTCGGGGAAATAAGCAAATCGCTTGGATGGACGTGGTCGAAGTGACAAAAAAGAAAGGCATTACCGCAAAGGCTAAAAAGAAAGAGGCAAGGGCCAGGGCTGTGATACGGAAAGGCACAGGCAAGGTCACAATCAACAAGACAAGCCTCGACTGTATCGAGCCCAGATACGTAAGGCTTTACATTGAAGAGCCGCTGGTTCTTGCAGGCCCGCTCGCAAAGGAAGCCGACATCGAAGTTTCGGTGGAAGGCGGCGGCTTTATGGGCCACGCGGTCAGCGCAAGGGCAGCAATAGCGAAAGCGCTCCTGAAATTCCACAAGTCAGGCGAGCTGAAGCAGAAATTTTTGAAATATGACAGGATGCTTTTGGTTGACGACTCTAGGAGAACCGAACCGAAGAAGCCTTTGGGCACAGGCGCAAGGGCCAAAAAACAGAAGAGCAAAAGGTGAAAAAAACTCCTGCAAAAAAGCGCGAGAGCGGAAAGAAAGCAAAGGCAAAAAAAAGGTGAAAAAATGATTGTTCCGGTGAGATGCTTCAGCTGCGGAAAAGTTGTCGGGGACGCATACGAAAAGCTCGTGAAAGAGGTAAAAAACGGCAAAAAGGCCGAAACTGCATTGGACGAGCTCGGAATCAAAAGATACTGCTGCAGGAGAATGCTCCTGTCGCACGTCGACCTCATGGACGAAATAATGAGATACGGAAAGTGAAAGCATGGTTGAAAAAACATTGGTACCGGCAAAAGAATACCTGCAGACAGGCGCCCACATTGGGGCAAAATTCAAGAGCGACGGAATGCGCAAATACATCTTCAAGCACAGGAAAGACAAGCTGAAAGTCTTGGACGTCGGCACAATAGACGATAGGATAAGGATTGCGGCAAAATTCCTCGCATCATTCGAGCCTGAAAAAATTGCGGCAGCGTCGCAGAAAGAATACGGCCAGACAGCGGTCAAAAAATTCGCAGAACTTATCGGCGCAAGGGCGCTTGTGAAAAGGTTCGTGCCAGGCACATTCACTAACCCGATGTCAAACGAATTCATGGAACCGCAGGTATTATTGGTCACAGACCCGAACAGCGACAGGCAGGCCATAAGGGAAGCGAAAAGGATGAGGTTTCCGGTCATCGCATTTTGCAGCACCGACAACCAGACAAAAAACATCGACCTGATTGTGCCGATAAACAACAAGGGAAGGAAAAGCCTTGCCCTCGCATACTGGCTGCTTGCAAGGGAAATACTGAGGGAAAAGGGCATTGTGAAAACCGAAGGCGATTTCAAGGCAAAACTCGAGGAATTCGAGTTCACAATGGACGAAAAAACCCAGATGATGACGCAGTACCGCCAGAGGGAAGAAGGCAGGGACAGGTTCGAAAGGCGCGGAAGGCGCGACAGGGACGACAGCTATTAAAAAGCGAACAGCCCAGCGTTCCCCTTAAATCTTTTTCATCCCCAATTATTACATGAATTCGCGCGAACCTGCAGTAGCAGGCCAGTTCTATCCTGGCAATGTAGCAAAACTCAGGGAAACGCTTGACGGCTTCTTCTCAGCGGCAAAAAAAACGCCTTCTTCAAAAGCGATAATTGCGCCGCACGCAGGATACATTTACAGCGGCCGCATTGCTGCTTTGGGCCATGCAAGGCTTGCAAAGGCAAAAACCTTCATTTTGCTCGGGCCGAACCACACCGGGTTGGGGCCTGGAATTTCGGTTTCGGACAGCGATTCCTGGAAAATGCCGCTTGGCAGCATTCAAACAGACAGGGAAATCGCGGAAAAAATCATCAAAAAATCAAGTGCGGAATTCGATTCAATGGCGCACCTTGGAGAGCACTCGCTTGAAGTCCAGCTGCCTTTCCTCCAGTATCGCTTCAAGGAATTCAAAATCGTGCCGGTCACAATCGCTTCACAGGAACTGAAGGAATTGCTGGAATTGGGGAATGCGATTGCCTCGCTGAAAGAAGATGTTTCTGTAATCGCTTCAAGCGATTTTTCGCACTTCATTCCCTTGAAAAATGCGAAGGAAAAAGACCTTGAAGCGCTGGAACTTGCAGGAAAACTAAAGGCCGAAGAATTCCACGCGCTTGTGGAGGAAAAAAACCTCAGCATTTGCGGGGCTTCGGCAATAACTGCCTTGCTGCAGTACTGCAGGAAAAAAGGCATGAAAAAAGGGACATTGCTGGAATACGGCTCTTCTGCCGATATGACAGGCGACACAAGCAGCGTGGTGGGATATGCCAGCATGGCATTCGGGTAAGAGCGGAACGCAGGCCCAAAAAAGAGCAAAAAAGGCAGAAATAGGCCTGAAATGCCTGAAAATGCCTTAAATTCAGCAAACAGTATGTTTAAATAAAATTAACTCGCTAATGTTATATGTAATGTATATAAATGAGAATGATGTTATTATATTGAACCGTTTTCGCTGGCTCTAGGGTGTGTTTTTATGGATTTTCGCGAAATTCAAGAGATTCTGGCAAGGCTTGGCTTAACAGAATACGAGTCCAAGACGCTTACAAGCCTTTTAAGGCTGAACGAAGCCAAGGCCCCTGACATCAGCAGGGAAGCCCAGGTGCCGAAAACAAGGGTTTACGATGTCCTAGACAGCCTTGTGGCAAAAGACCTTATCATAGAAATACAGGGCAGGCCGAAAAGATACAGGGCAAGGGAACCAGACAAGGTTTTCTCCGAACTCCTCAACGGGAAAAGGCAGGAAATAAAGGACCTGGAGAACGAAACAACCAGCATGCAGTCAAAACTCGGGGCTGTCTTTATAGAAGACGACGCCATAGAAAAAGTCCTCAAAGTGAAGGAAAAACAGGACTTTGTGAGGATTTTAGCACAGGAAATCGCAAGGGCAAAAACATCGGTTTTTGCATTCACTGAAATCACGCCGAAACAGTCTGTTTTAAGGAACGCTCTTGCGCAGGCAAAAGCCAACAAGGTCAACGTCAGAATGCTTCACGCCCTTGACGAGGGGGACGTCGGCAAAATAAGGGATTTGGGCGTTGAAATGAAAAAATCAAAGCATGGAATGGAAGCATTCATAATCGACGGCAAAAAACTCGTGCTTGCACTGAGCGATTTCAACAAAACCCAGCCGGAATACCATTTCACAATCTGGAACGATTCGCCAATGATAGGGCCATTGAACGACCACTTCGCAAAACTCTGGAACGCGAAATAACGAAAACCGCGCTATTTTTGATTGCCCAGCCTGGCTAGCCCAGCGTCTATTGCTTTTTCAAATTCTTGCTCCAGTTCAGGCTTCCTTTTCAATAAATCCAAAATAAAAAGAGCCCCTGGCGGGCTTCCAAACCCGGGATGCCAACTTATGCCCTGACCGCCCAAGACAGACTTTAACCCAGGGTCCATCTGCCACGGCGCTTCTTCCATAATCAAAACACTGCAGACCGCCGCTTTGATTTCCGGCATCTTGGTCTTTTTGAATATTTCGCCTAGGTCACGGGCCACTGCATCGGGTTTGCTTTGAAGCAGAAGCCCCATCGCATACCTGGCATCTTCTGCAAAATGGGGGCGAAACATTGTGACCAGCAAAGGCACAAACGTTCTTTTCGAACCAAGGAACATTAATGCCGTAAAACCCGTTCTGGCAATTTTTTCATCAGTGCTTTTCAGCACCTCATAGGGCTTTTCAAAAGCCCGGTCGCTGTTCAATATTTTTTCATCCGCTATTTTGCCAAGGGCAAAAGCGCATTCCCTGAAAACCCAAAGGGACTGCGCTTTATCGTTCATCAAATCAAGAACTCCTTCAACGCCAGGCTTATATCCCAGCAAGCATATTCCGCGTATGGCACCGATGCGGCCGCGCTCGGTTGGATGCCCGAGCTGGGACACCAAAAAAGGACCGTATTTTGTAATGCCTGTGTTTCCAATCCCTTCCAATGCCGCCTGCACCAAGTGCGGATTTCTTGCTAGCTTCGCAATGCCCTGAAGGAAATCGCCAGCCTCTTCTGTCTTGAATTCACCCAAGCCCAAGGCGCAACTGGCCTTAACATAATTGGGGGCCTTCGGGTCCAAGAGGTTCCCTTAAATGCATTGAAAACATCGTTAGTTTTCATTCTGGAAAGAAGAGCCGCACTGTTTCCGCGCCATCTTTTCGTGGCAGGCACTCTTTCAAGCAAAATATCAAGAAGGTGCTTCCTAAGCGTAGGGATTTGCTCCCTTGGCAGTTTTTGAATTTCTTGTTCAGCATTACTAAGCATTTACCCTGTCAATCCCATCCAGCTCCATCGCAGGCCGGGGCATTCGGTTATAACGATCATACTTCCGATTCATTCTGCCAGGCTTTCCGCCAGAAGTCGCCATAACAATCTTTCCCATTGACCAAAATAAAAAGGTTTTGAGGCACGCAAAACCCCCTTTTTTTAAACTCTTTCTGCCAATCTTTTAGTGTTGATTTTTCTGTGGTTTTTATGAGCGTTGAAGATCAGGCCTACAAGTATGCGGTGAAGAATGCTTTCCTGCACGCCGGGAAAGCCGATGTCGGCGCGGTTGTGGGAAAGCTTAAGGCATTGAACCCTGAAACTGAAATGAAGGCGCTTGCCCTGGCTGCAAAAAAAGCAGTTGAAACAGCCAATGCCCTTCCACAAAACGAACTCGAAGCCGACTACAAAAAATTCGAGGCCGAAGGTTATGAATTGAAGCCGAAAGAAAAAGAGGAAGGCCTTGCGGCCCTTGAATGGGCTGAAACAGGCAAGGTGTTCACAAGGTTTGCGCCGAACCCTAACGGGCCGATTCATTTGGGCTCTTCAAGGGCGGCTGTTTTAAGCCACGAATACGCGCGCAAATACGGCGGCAGGTTCATATTGCGCTTCGATGACACAGACCCGAAAGTGAAAAAGCCGATGGATAATGCCGAAGAGGTTTTCAGGGAAGACCTCGGCTGGCTGGGATGTAAAATCGACCAGGTGTTTTTCGCTTCCGACAGGCTGCCGATTTACGAATCTTATATGGAAAAGCTCCTGAAAATGGGCCATGCTTACGCTTGCACCTGCCCTGTCGAGGAATGGCGTGCGCTAGTGAGAAAAGAAAAGGCATGCCAGTGCAGAGAACTTTCCCCTGAAAAGCAATTGGAGCGGTTCTATAACATGCGCTCGCACAAACTCAAGGAAGGCGAGGCTGTCCTCAGAATCAAGACCTCGCTTTCGCACAAGGACCCGAGCATAAGGGACTGGTGGATTGCAAAGATTGTTGATAAGCCGGTGCATCCGAGGGTGAGCGAAACGCAGCACCTTTGGCCAAGCTATAATTTTGCCTCGGCAATCGATGACCACGAGCTCGGCACAACTCTTATTATCAGAGGGCAGGAGCACGCGCAGAATGAAACAAAACAGATGTTTTTGTACAATTATTTCGGCTGGGAGTATCCCCACGCACTTTACACAGGGAGAGTAATGCTTGAAGGCGCAGTGCTTTCCACCTCCAAAATAAAGGAAGGCATACTGAAAGGGGATTATATCGGATGGAGCGACCCAAGGCTTGGCACAATCGCAGCCTTGCGGAGGCGCGGATTCCATCCAGGAGCCATCCGCAGGGTGATAATAAGCATCGGCACAAAACCGAATGACACGACAATCACATGGGACCAGCTTGCCGCAGAAAACCGCGAACTGATAAAGGGAGAAGCGGAAAAAATAAAGGTGTTGGAAGACCCTTTCAAGCTGATAGTGGAAAGCGCACCTGCAAAAAAATTCCACTCCGAATTCGGGGATGTCACACTTAACGAGGGCCTGCAGGGCTTTTTCGTGGAAAAAAGCGCTGTAGAGAAAAGCGCTGGCACAATCTTAAGGCTGAGGGAAGCCTACAACGTGAGAATCAAAAAGGTAAGCGAATTGCAGGCAATAGGCGAATATGCGGGCGAAGAAAAAATGGAACCGATTGTGCCATGGATTTCGGAAGGCGTTGAAATACAGGTCATCCTTCCCACGGCAAAAAAAATCACCAAAATCGCGGACACGCGCATAATGTCAAAAAACGTCGGCGAAAGGGTCTATCTTGACAGGATAGGCTATTGCATCATAGACAAAAAAGAAGAAGGAAAAGCAACAGTCTGGTTCACGCACAGGTGAAGGGAATGGCATGAAACTGGAATGGCTGGAAAAGGAAAATCCAGCCAATAAAGTGGCGATACTCACTGCAATTGCCGGGATTTTATTCTTTATTGTGAGTCTCACCATAGTCATGCTTTTTTTTCTAATCGAGCTTTGGCGACCGGAATTAACACGGCCCATTCTTGCCCTGTTTGCCATTTGGAGACTACTCGGCGTGTGCGTGTATCTGCTGGGTTTTGCCGGACTAATTTGCGGGGTTATCGGCCTGGTGAAGAATTTCAAGGCCAAAAAAAAGCCAAGCAAAATAGCCGGCTTGGCAATGGCCGTCAATCTGGTTATAGCCTTGCTGCTCCTGGGAATTCCTATCGCCAGGCTATTTCAGGGAACTTGAATGCCCGGCCAATAAACGGCTTTTTTGGCGAAAATGCCCCCCAAATCCCCCTTAAACCGCGGTTTGTTTCCCTTACACGCTAGCTTTTAAAGGGTTTCTGGGCAAGTTTATATCAGTAAAATCATCGCTTTTTTTCAAGCCGATGACCTAAACCCTTCGGGGTTTTTTGGAGGTGTAATTCATGGACTTCAATGTTCCGGACGGAATAATGGCCGAGGCGCTCGCGGTGCTGGCCAAAAGCAAGGAAAAAGGAAAAATAAAGATTGGCATAAACGAGGTCACAAAGGCCGTTGAAAGGGAAGTCGCA
>JAPLVS010000038.1 GCA_026396995.1 Candidatus Iainarchaeum sp. | reverse complement strand
GTAGCCCGAAAAAAAGGAAAATGAAAGGACAATCAGGAGTGCGCCGCATAAAAGCAGGATAAGGCCGGAAATTGCAGCAAGCGATGCATAGTCAGCCAGCACTGAAGCCAGGAACTGGCCGAGAGCAGGGGGAAACCCTGCCGCAAAATTTTTTTCCACAAATGATGACATCAAGCCTGAGGCAAGAGCTGAAAAAAGCCAGGCCAGGATGCCTGCAGCCATCAGCGAAAACCCAGCCCACTTCAATTTCGAGGAAATGCCCCTTGCAATAAGCACTATTATAACAAGGAAAACCAGTGCAAGCAGCAAAGACATGCTTTTCGCCACAAGCAGGGTCTGGACCGCAACCTTTGCTTGGCCGAGGGCGGAGATTATCTCGGCGCCGAAAACCTGGTCAAGCGAAAAGCTGGTTTTTGGCGAGAAAATCGCGTCAGGCATTCCGACCTCAATTTCCTTCACGGCGGGATTCCTGAGGAATGCCAGCGTGCCGTCAACAAAACTGTCGCCGAGGGTTTTCACAGATTCAGGGCCGACAATTTCAACAAAATCCTTTGCCCCCATGGATTCGCTGCCGTCTGAAGATGATGCAATAATTTTTTCGTAAACTTTTTGCTCGGCAATCTTGCCTTTGATGTATCCGCTGTTAAGGACCGTCAGGTCAAGCGCCTCAATCAGGACAAAAGCGCCGATGAAGGCGGCTGCCGCCAGCGCAATGAAAAACAAAAACACAGCACGCATAGAGGTCAGTAATAAGACGCCACGGGGCTTTTTAATATTTTCTATGACTTCTTATTTCGAAAATTATTTTCAAAAAGGAGGATGGGCGTATGGGAAGGAAAAAAGTCATAATAATGGGCGCAGCAGGGAGGGATTTCCACAACTTCAATGTCTTTTTCCGCGACAACAGGGAATTCGAGGTTGCCGCTTTCACCGCAACCCAGATTCCCGACATTGAGGGCAGGGTTTACCCAAAGGAGCTGGCGGGAAAATTATACCCGAAAGGCATTCCCATAGAATCCGAGGAAAAGCTCGTGCCCTTAATCCTGAAAACAAAAGCGGAAATCGTGGTCTTTGCGTATTCGGACACGAAATACGAGGTGCTGATGCAGAAATCCGCTGCAGTGAACGCCGCCGGGGCAGATTTCTGGCTTATGGGCGCGGAAACCACAATGCTCAAATCAAAAAAGCCGCTTATTGCAGTCTGCGCGGTAAGGACCGGCTGCGGGAAAAGCCAGACCACAAGGCGTGTGTGTGAAATCCTCAAAGGGATGGGAAAAAAGGTTGCTGTGATAAGGCACCCAATGCCCTACGGAAACCTTGTGGAGCAGACAGTCCAGAAATTCGAAAAAATAGAGGACCTTGAAAAGCACAAGTGCACGATAGAGGAAATGGAGGAATACGAGCCGCACATAGCCCGCGGCAACCTGTTGTTTGCAGGCGTGGACTATGGAAAGATCCTGAAGGAGGCCGAAAAGCACGCTGATGTGATTGTTTGGGACGGCGGCAACAACGATTATTCGTTCTACAAGGCGGATTTGTACATAACGGTTGTTGACCCGCACCGCGCAGGTCACGAAAAACTCTATTATCCGAGCGGGATAAACGTGATGCTTGCCGACGCGTTTGTAATCAACAAGGAAGATTCGGCCGAAATGGAAAAAATCGAGGAAGTGCAGAAAAACATCTCTGAGGCAAACCCGAAAGCCGCGATAATCCATGCCAATTCCCCGATAAGCGTTTCCAATCCAGGCCTCATCACTGGCAAAAGGGTGCTTGTCATAGAGGACGGCCCGACTTTGACCCACGGGGAAATGAAATATGGGGCAGGCATTGTTGCAGCAAGGAAGTTCGGGGCAAAGGAAATAATCGACCCGAGGCCTTTCCTTGTGGGAAAACTGAAGGAAACCTTCGAGCATTACCCGAATATCGGCACCCTTCTCCCTGCAATGGGCTACGGTGAACAGCAGGTGAGAGATCTTGAGGCGACAATCAATGCCTGCGACTGCGATTCAGTCATTGTCGCCACGCCGATAGACCTTTCAAGGATTGTCAAAATCAAAAAGCCTTTCACCCGCGTGACCTATGACCTCGAGGAAAAAACAAAACCGGGTCTTGAAGAATTGATTGCAAAAACGCTCAAAAACAGGAAATAGCAAGGAATTAAAGCGGTTTGATGCCAGATTCACTTATGGGAAAGCCGCCTATTGGAAAAAAGCCCGGCCCAAAACCAGTAACAAAACGCACCGGCAGAAGAAGGTCGAGAATGAATTCCATTCTCCCGGAAAAAATCGGGCCAAAGCAGTTGCTTGCACCGGAGGACCCGATTCGCATTGCGAACGGCGTGGCGCACCAGATCAAAAGGGAACTGGCAAAAGTTTCAAGGGTGCTTGACGGAAAAGAATACGATTCAACGATGGAAGAAGCGAAAAGAATCCGAGGGCTTTACCGCACCGGGAAATTAACCGAAAGGCAGGCATTGTTCTTCCTTGGGCAGGCGGATTACATCAGGCAAATCCTGAGGGAAGAGGCAGAAAGAATGAGAGCCAAGGCAGGAAAATAAAAAAAAGCAATGCCAAACGCAAAGTTTGGCATTTTAAGCGTTCATTTCTTTTTTTTCTTTGTTGTTTTCTTTTTGGGTTTTTTCTTTGTGGTTTCCCCGCAGCAGCATGGCATTTTCGAACACCTCCGAATGAAGTAAAGAGTTTAAGTTTAAAAAGCTATTTTCACGATAAGGTTAGTGGCTTAAAAAAAGCGGCTGGAAAAATGGCTGAAAAAATCATTTCCGTTGTAGTTCCCACACTTAACGAGGAGCTTTTTGTAGGCAGATGCCTCGAATCTCTCGCAAACCAGTCGCTTCCGAGGGAAGAATATGAAATAATCGTGAGCGACAGCTCCAGCGAAGACCGCACTGTCAAAATCGCGAAGCGCCTGGCAGACAGGGTCGTGGTCTGCGACAGGGTGAGCGCAGGCTTCGGCAGGAATTTTGGGGCAAAGCAGGCCAAAGGCAAATTCATTGTCTTCATCGACGGCGACACCATTGCAAGCCGCACCTTGCTTGAGGGAACAAAGGAAGCGCTTTCAAACGCGGTTGCAGCCACAGGCCCGATAAGCGCGCTTGAAAAGGACAGCCTTGTAATGAGGGCATATTACCGCATGTGGAGCCTGCAGAACAGGATAATGGTGCTCATCCATTTCCCGCTTTTCCCAGGCTTCAATTTCGCTGTCAGGCGCGATGTCTTCGAAAAGGAAAAAGGCTTCCTTACCAGCAATATCACAACCGAAGACCTTGAGCTTTCCCTCAGGCTGAAAAAAATGGGAAGGATTGCTTTCAGCGACAAAATGCTTGTTTACACTTCCACAAGGCGCATCCGCGAGCTCGGCCTTACAAGCTGCATCAAAAGCGCGACGAATTTCCTTTTGTTCGGCAGGTCGCATCCCTGGGAAGAGCACAGGCAGGATTTTGCAAAAGGCAAAAAAAAGAAAAAGGGCAGGTGATTTTATGGAATTGGGCGGAGAAAAGGCGTTATGGCTGTTAAGCCCGAGAATCACCGTGTTGGTTACAGCCATCAGCAAAAAAGGCCAGGTGAATGCGGCGCCCTACTCTTTTGTCGGCCCATTGAGCATTGTTCCGCCAATGTGCTATGTCTCCTCAGGCAAAGGAAAGGACACAGAGGCATTCACAAGGGAAACAAAAGAATTCGTGCTCAACCTTGTCAGCGTTGATTTCGCCCAAGCCGCAATAGCCTGCGAGGCAAGGCTTCCCCGCGGGGAAAGCGAGCTTGAAAAATTCGGCCTCCACGAAAAGAAGAGCAAATTCGTCAAGGCCCCCAGCGTTAAAGAAGCCCACGCTACTGTGGAATGCAAACTAACCGAAGTGATAAAGCCAAAGGGCTCAGACCATGTCCTCCTAATCGGAAAAATCCTGGGAGGCACATGCGAATTCGAAAGGGACGGCGGCAAGCCTGATTTGGACAGATTGGAATTGGTCATGCATGTAGCAGGCGCGCATTTCAGAAAAGCCGGAGAGAGAATCACCCTTGAAAGAAACAAATGAAAAGGCGAGAGCCGCAGAAATAGTGCGCCGCATGAAAAAAGAATTCCCTGAAGAACCTGGCTAGGGTTTTGATGATTCGAAGTTACGATCCGAGCTTTTGCTTTTATTCTTTGAAGAATATTAAGCTTCCGCCATCCTCCTTATTTTGATGTTTTACGTCTTAG
>JAPLVS010000047.1 GCA_026396995.1 Candidatus Iainarchaeum sp. | reverse complement strand
ACATCGAAAAAATTGGCAGGGACAAAATCGAAAAGCACGAAAAGGAACTGAATGCGGCGCTCCAGGAAAGCCTTGAAGGAATTGAAAAAATACAATTGGTTGGCGTAAAGGATGCCTCAAAAAGGGCAGGCATAACAAGCTTCAACCTCAAAGGCCTTGACTCGCACGATGTGGCAATTCTCCTTGACGAATCCAAAAAAATCGCAGTGAGGTCTGGAATGCACTGCGTGCACGCATGGTTCAATTCAAGAAAAATCCCTGGCTGCGTGAGGGCATCGCTCTACCTGTACAACACAAAGGAAGAAGTCGAAACAATGGTTGAGGAAATTGCGCAAATAGGGAAGCATCTGGCGTGAAATGCCTTGCTTTATTTTTTACTTTTTCCCTTCTTGTGCTTGCAGCATTCTTTGCCTTTTCCTTTCCATTCCGGCTTGAAGCTGTGGACAACTTCCAAAATTTGATCTTCATTGAGTCCGGCTTCGTGCAGTTTTATTATTGCCCTTATAAATTCTTTTCCCATTTTCTTACCTCCAAAAACAATCAATCAGATGAATCGAATGCGATTGCCATTAAAAGGATAATGAATTGACAAGCCCCCCCTCCACTTTTGCGAAAAAGGGAGTTGCCGCCGCAGGAAGGCAAAATAATGGTTAAAAATTTGTCGGACGCTTTTCTTATTGTGATGGCTTTTTTAAGAAGGAGAGCGGTTCCTTCCGGAAACGGAAATTCAACCCGTGCCGGCAGCAGGGAGGGGCGAGCGGTAAGGAAGCTTGCCCGCAGGGTCAACCTGTACATGGGCGATTCTGTGAAAGGATTTGATTCAGAGGTTTTTGCCAGGCACGGCTTCAAGACAAGAGTGGAAAAGGAAATTGAGACCGTTGACGGAAAGCAAGTCTGGAGCGGCAGGCTAAAGCTGACTTTTACCCCAATGCAAAAAGAATGAATTTGACATAATTGGGGCTGTTTCTGCAAAAATAAGTGCACGGAGGTTGAGGCAATTCCTGGGAACAACTCCCCCACGAACCTCAATTAATTTGGGGTTATTTAACCATAAAAAGCCGTTGGTTATGCTGCAGGAGCAGTGGTTTGAATAACAGTTAAAAGGCATGGGAATGGGGAACATAGCGGTCGTATATAATCCGAGGAATGCCTGCAAAAATAAAATTGGCAAGAAGAAGCAGATTGATTGCCAGGACAAGGACTGCTATTATATTCGGTTTTTTTCTTTCTTTTAGGTCTTTTGCGATCCCAATGATTCCGCCAACTATCCCCGCAAAAATCAATAAGACAGTAAGAAAGTTAATTAACGTTGCACCTAGTGATGGCAACACAAACCAAGAGTGTTCTGGAACAAACTGCCCAAACAAAAAAATAAATAAAGTAAATAAAATGTTGGCTCCTGCTGCTTGCATGGCTATTTTTGTGAAACCGTTTTGCTTTTTAAACCATTCAAAGTTCATGCCAATAATAGGTGATTGAACTATTTATTCCTTTGCCTGTTTCTTTTCCGGCATTATTTTGTATATCCCATTGCACGGAGGCCGAGACAATTTCTGGGAACAACACAGCACCTCAAACCTCAAATTAATTAAGGGATTATTACCCATAAAAAAGGCTATTGTCAGGCCTCAAAGAGCGCTCTTGGCAACCAGGCTATTTATTTGCTGGCACATCAGAATAGCAATTATCTTTGATTGTTTGGTCCTGAATTTTGTCACATGCCGATGAGTCTTTTTTGGATATAGCAACATAGCGATAGCAAGTATCTTTGTGCATTTGGTCTTGGATTTTATCACAAATTGATGAGTCTTGTTCGGCTGCAGCAACATCGCGATAGCAAGTATCTTTATATGATTGACCTTGGATTTTGTCACAAATTGAAAGGTCTTGTTCGGCTTCGGCGACATAGCCATAACAAGAATCTTTGCGTCCTTGATCTTGGATTTTATCACATATTGATAGGTCTTGTTCGGCTGCAGCAACACTTCTATAGCAAAAATCTATGGAATATTGGGCTTGTAATTTGTCGCAGATTGATAGGTCTTGTTCGGCTGCAGCAACATTCTCATAGCAAGCATCTTTCCAGTCCTGACCTTGGATTTTGTCACAGTCTGACAGCGTATATGACTGTGAAGGCGCTGCACTTGGCGTTGGCGCTATTGCGGGCATTGAACTCGGCATGGATGCCGGTGTGCTTGTTGGCATTGGGGTCGGAGCAGAGTTGGGTGCTGTTGGCTTTGTGCATCCCTGCAAAAAAGCAAAGCAAAGAAGTGCTGCAAAGAACACAGTAAAGGAAAGTTTTCGATTCATGCAACTATATTCGATTTCCTTGTTTAAATAGTTATCTGAATAACCCATTGCACGGAGGCGGATTCGAACCGCCGAACGCACTAAGCGACGAGATCTTGAGTCTCGCGGGTTTGACCGCTTCCCTATCCGTGCATCTCACGTTTGGTTTTACATAATATCTAATCAGGGGCAGGGTTTAAAAATTCCTGCCAGTTCATGGCCTTACGCCCTGGCCCGTTTGGCTTGGCCCTTTTCCCGCTTGATAATTTCAGAACGGTGGGTGTCAAAAAAACCCCATTTTTTCTCTGGCGTCAGGGATTGCCACAGGCCGAAAGCCTCGCGGCTTGGTATTCCGTATTGTTCCTGGACCAGCATAAAGTGCTGCCTTGTGGCCGCGGAATTCCAGCGCTTCCCCCTTCCTTGCGTGCCTGCCTTTTTTGCATTCCGCTCGCGCTTGCGCCTTTTCTTTGTAAGCCTGAAAATCGGTCCTGTCCGGGGCAGTCTTCTTGGCATAAAAATCCACTGTTCACTTTATTTCTATCACAAGGCCGCCCTGCACCGCAAGCCCTTTCACTCTCAGGAAGAGGGCCCCGTATTCGCCTTCTTCAAGGAAAGGCACTTTTTTCTGGTCGCGCTGGATTTCCGCAATCCTGTATTCCTTGCCGAATACAACAGCCTTTTTTTTCGGCGTGACCTTCCCTTTTTTGACTGTGCCCCTGAGCATTGCCATGCCGAGAGACTGGTAATAGCCGTCGACCTCAAAGGCAGTGGAAGGCATTTCCCCTTCGGCCTTTTCCTTCGCTTCGGGCTCTTTTTTTGCCTCTTCGTGCAAAGGAATGCAGACACCGTAAGCGCGTGGTTTTTCCTCTTTTTTTCCGATAACCTTTTCGATAAAACCCATGTTCTCTGACACAGTTTTGCCAAAAAAGGCTTAAAAACAGTGATATTGCCTTCAAATGAAAAATATTTAATGTTTTGCCTGCCTTATTAGTGGTGCCTAAAAAAAGGACGGCAGACCTGAACGATTTTGCAAGTTACGGCCCCGAAGAGACTCCCGAAAGGAATTACTGCATCCATGTTTCAAGGGACCACAGGGTTTCTAAAACCGAGGGCAAGGACTACGAGGACTTCAATGGCCTTGTTGCTGAATCCTCGATTTGCTGGGTGAACTGCTGCGTCGAAGACCCGAAAAAAATGCTTCCTGAGATCGCCCAGAATTTCGGCTTTAAGACAGAAACAGTGCAGGGCCTTCTTGCAAAAAAAGTCTCTGAATACATCGACTTTGACACAGAGCTCGGCCTGCTCCTTCCGGCCGTCAAGGTAAGGGGCCTGGATGTGAGGATTTCCCCGATTTTCGTGCTGATAAAAAAACATCTCATACTTTCGGTCCACGGCAAGAGCGTCACGCGCTGGGTGCAGTTCTTCAAATATGCCGAAACCTTCATAAAAAAAATCCCCAAAGACACATCCCAGGAGGACCGCCTCTCAAAAATCCTTATCAGGCTGATTGACAAGAACAACGAGAAAAACTTCGAGAACCTCAGGCTCATCGAGGAAGAAGGAGACAGGATAAATGCCTTGCTTATCGACCCATACTCTCCACGGAAGACAGTGGGGCAGGAGATTTACGCAATGAAGCACGCCCTGATATCATATCTCGGCAGCCTTTGGGGCTCATTGGATGTTGTAAATTCGCTGCGTTACGGCGACAGCGATTTGATAACAGACGACCCGAAGATTCTCAAAGGATTTTCAGTCCTGTCGCACGAGCTGACAAACAATATTTCCATAAGCGAGCACATGAGCGAAGTGCTTGCATCGGGCCTCGAAGTATTGCAGAGCATTTACAACAACCAGCTCCAAATACTCAACAACAGGCTTTCCTGGCTTGTCACCTGGCTTTCAATTTTGGGCACCGCAGTCCTTGTCCCGAACACGCTTGCGACAATATTCGGCATTCCTGCGATAAGCGAGCACTTTGACTGGCGGACAATAACCATTATACTGATTGTGTCGACTGTGGTAAGCGCGATCCTTGCCTACTGGTTCGTCAAAAGACTGATGCCGAAAAAACTGGACTGAAAATAAGGAAGCGGTGGGACCGGGATTTGAACCCGGGCGGGGAAAACCCCAACAGCTGGCTGCACTCAATGATAAAAACAAGGCACAAACCAAGACAGGTCAGGTCTTTTTCTTTTCATTAAACTTTTCTTTTCCTAAAAGAAAAGTTTAGCAGGCTGCCGCCGTAACCGGACTGGGCCATCCCACCAGATACTAATATTGTTGGGAACATACGTTTTAAATAATTCCCTGCCCTAATTTTACCGGTTTTTTGGGGGATTATGCGCGATTTGAATATTGCCGTGAGGAAGGTTTACTCCGGCGACATTATGGGCGAGTACGGCGATGAAACCTTCACTGTCAGCAGAAATGCAGGCATGGACCGGGGGTGCGCCGAGGCTTTTGCGAAGAGAATGCTTAGGGCAGGGGAAAAGCCTGTAAGGATTACGATGAGCCTCTGCCCTGAATGCGTGGAAAACAAAAAATGGAATGAGATGAGGATTCCGGCACTGCTCCTGGAAAGGCACAGTGAGATTCTTATGCGGAAGCGCTGCCCAATGCACGGTGAAACAGAGGAAAAATACTGGGAGAATGCTGATTATTTTTACAAGTCCATGATGTTTGCGGATTCCGGCGTCAGCCTGGAATCCTTCCAGGTTAACAAGGGCCAGGAAAGCATTCTGTGCCCTGTCGACTGCGGCCTGTGCGCAAAACACAAGTCGCACACGGCCCTTGCAAATATTGCGGTCACTAACCGCTGCGACCTAGCCTGCTGGTACTGTTTTTTCTTCCAGAAATGGAAAGAGCCTGTTTACGAGCCGTCCTTTGAGCAGATAAGGAAAATGCTCAGGCTCCTGCGCTCGCAGAAGCCTGTCCCCCCGAATGCAGTGCAGCTCACCGGAGGCGAGCCGACGCTGAGGGAAGACATAGTGGAAATAATAAAACTGTGCAAAAAAGAGGGCTTTGAGCATGTCCAGTTCAACACAAACGGCATCAGGTTTTCAAGCCTTGTCCCGACAGTCATAAACGGCCAGAATTCAGGCGAACTCGGGGACATAATAAGGTATGCGGCCGCAAACATTGATGTTGTGAGGGGCGTTAATTTCCAGCCTGTTTCGCTGGTCGGAATGATGCCCAAAAACGAAAGGAAAAAACAGCGCATCACAATACCGAAAGTCCTCAAGCTTATCGAGGAACAGACCAAAGGCCAGATTGCAATGGACGACTTTTACACTGTGCCCAGCGTTTCTGCAATAACCGATTTCATTGAGTCGCTTTCAGGAAGGCCCCAGTACAGGTTTTCGACGCACTTTGCATGCGGCGTAGCGACATACGTGTTTGTCGACGGCAAAAAGTTCGTGCCTGTCACAAGGTTTGTTGATGTCGACGGTCTGTTCGAATATTTAAGGAAGCTTTCTGTTGAATTCAGGAAAAGCAAGGTAAGCAAATTAAACAAATTCATTGCCGGAGGCAAACTCCTGTACCGCATCGATTCATTTATTGACAGGGAAGCCCAGCCTACAAGCCTCGACCTTGGAAAAATACTTGCCAGGGCTATTTCCTCCGGCTCGTATGAGGGCCTCAAGGACTTCCATTACAAGAGCCTTTTCGTGGGCATGATGCATTTCCAGGATCCCTACAATTACGACCTTGACAGGGTCGAAAGGTGCTGCGTGCACTATGCGACGCCTGACGGCCGCATTATCCCGTTCTGCGCCTACAACGTCATCCCGGAGCTCTACCGTGACAAAACCAACAGGGAATACAGTGTTCCGGCAGAGGAATGGGAGAAAAAGCATAAGAAAAAGCTTGCCGACGACAAATACTCAAGGGAACCGTCCAAAAAAGAGATAACTGAAGCGCAGAAACACTATAAGGAAATGATTGAAAAATTCAAATAGGGGGGAGAAAATGAATATTGGAAAAATAATCATTTCGGCAGTCCTGATTGGCATAGCAATGTCGATAATTTCATTTGGCATAGTCGGCCCTATAGCCAAGGCAATCAATCCAGGCTATGATATTATGAAGATAGCCGGCATGAGGAACGCCAGCGACCCGATAATGCTTTTGTTCTTTTTGCAGCCGTTCGTGCTTGGCCTTGCTTTCTCGATAATCTTCAGCTTCCACGGCAACGCAATGCCAGGCCTTGAATTCCACAAGAAAGGAATCAAGTTCGGGCTTGCGGCATGGATGCTTTACACGCTGCCCTCAGTGTTCCTCGTCTATTCCTCTATGGATTACGGGGAAACATTCCTTTTGAGCGCCTTGTTCGGGCAATTGCTTGGATTTTGTGCTGCAGGAATCATCGCGGCATGGGTTTTCGCGCGCAAATAACATGCGCGCGCCAGCCCCACAGCAACGCTTTAAAACCATTGTGCAAAATATTTACTAGTAAGCATGCCCAAGTAGTCTAACGGCTAGGATGCGGCCCTGTCGAGGCTGCGATTCGGGTTCGATTCCCGGCTTGGGCGATTGATTTTTCTAGTTCAAAGAGCCCCGAGGCAAATGGTTAAATAGTTCCAATGCCTATTAGATAGCATGAATTTTGAATGGTTTTTCAGGGAAAATAATTTCACCAAAAGCTCGATTACGCTTGCGCTTACAACCTTAATGATGTGGGCCGCCATTTTCCAAAGCTTTTTTTGGAATGTATTTTATTGGTCCCCCATATTGGAGACTTATGCGGTTGCAACTATAACAGTTTTAGCTATGGCTGCAATCACATTCAAAAAAACCGACAAAAAATTCAAGGCATTTTTAGGTTTCACTGCCCTGCTGATTGTCTGCCTCGGCTTGTACTCTTTTTTTTCTTTGTCTGCTGTCATGGTGGAACTCGCAGTTTTAGGCCTTTTTTTGGTCGCCGGAGCCATTGCAGGCATTAAGGGGATCTACATGAACAGAAAAAACAAACAAGCGCTGAAAATACCGGCTATTGCGGTGGCGGCAAATCTTACCTTGTCCCCAATAGGGATCGTGCTTCTTTTGTGGATATTGTCAACAAGTTATTTTCCCTTGGTATAAAAGCTGCCCAAAAAAATAAGCACTTGAAACTACAAACCAAACGCCCGGCTTGAGGGGTGCTTTTTTTCTTTTTATTAACCTTTCCGCTCATCTCTCATTTATGGCTTCCGGTTCAAGCGCTGTCAGGGATTTTTACTCGGTTTTCCCTTACCCTTCTCTTGGCCTGCTTGGGGACTACGGCATAAAAAAATACGCTGACAAAGTGCTCAAAGCCTCAGGCTTGAAAGCGCGCGATTTTGCAGGCAAAAAAGTGCTTGAAATCGGCTGCGGGACAGGCGAAATCGGGTGCTCGCTTGCATTCAACGGCGCAGAAGTCACAGGCGTGGATTTCTGCAGTGCATCGCTCAAGAGGGCTAAAACACTTGCAAGAAGGCACCGCTTGAGAGGAATTAAATTTATTGAATCCGACCTTTTCGAACTTCCCAAAAAACTGGAGGAACGCTTTGATTTGGTGCTGCTTGTCGGCGTCGCCCACCACACAAGCGCTCCAAGGAAAGCCTTCAATATTGCCTGCTCTTTCCTCAGGCCTGGCGGAATAATCCTTCTTGGGCTTTATAGCAAAGAAGGGCGTTCAAAAAAAGGCAAGGTCCAGAAAACCCTCTCAAAAAAAGCAGGCAATGATTTCAGGAAAAAAATGGAACTGGCCGAAAAAATGTTTTTCAGCCGGAAGGCAAGCGAAATCGAAAGGATTTACCTTGC
>JAPLVS010000080.1 GCA_026396995.1 Candidatus Iainarchaeum sp. | reverse complement strand
TATTCCTGCTATCTACCAAAATGGGGGCTTAAAATGAAGCGTTTTTTGATTGCAATCAGTTTGATAGTTTTGATTGTTTTCTGGAGCGGCTGTAGCCAGCCGCCTGCAAGCGGAGGAGGCCAGCCGACTGTAACGCCGGCGCCAACTGCGACTCCTGCACCTGAAGCGACTGCGACTCCGGCCGAAACTCCGGCTGCAACGCCAACGCCTGAAGCAACTGCAACGCCTGAGCCGAGCCCGACAGCACAATACCTGCTTGCTGACTGCTCTGTTTTGGGCGTGGACGATGTCAAAACAGTTCTCGGCGTCGACAAGGTTGAGGAAACAATGACAACCCAGACAGCATCAAGGTGCATAAAATCGCTTCTCGGCTACAAAGGCCAAATGCCTTCATACACTGTCATTCTGACTGTCGTCGAGTCAAGGGCCGATCCGGACTATTCTGCGGCCGACCCGCCTGACAGCCTGAATATCCTGTGCAAGGATTTGGACTCGCTCGGCCTCGGGGATTATAAATCATGCAATTTTATGGGCCAGTATTCCTTCGGCAAAGGCAAGTACATGATTTTCCTTGCCTGCCCGCAGTGCTCTGACGCGGACAAGCTGGCGCTTTCCAAGATAGTTTTGGACAAGGCGGAAACAGACCCGGCTGCAGTGAAAATCGAGAAAACTCCCACGCCTGTGCCGACAGCCACCCCGAAAGAGCAGTATTCTGCCGCTGATTGCACTATCATAAACATCGACGACGTCAAAACAGCATGCAACACAACAGAATTGACAATAACAGACAAGCCGGCAGGCGGCCTCTGCAGGGTGATGTTCAAAAAGGACGGCCTCAAATTCGTGGACATGCTGGTGAATGAAATAGGCGCAAACCTTGAAGTGCCAGACTGCCAGAAAACAAACACTGCAGTAGGCGCAACAGGCTGCGTTAAACCAGGCCCGCCAGGCAATGCAGTTGCAATGGTGACCACCGACAACAAATACTACATCAACATCACTGACTGGTCGGGCTTCTGCACGACGGACGAACTCAAAACATTGGTGGAATTGATCCAGGGCAGGTAACTCTCCAGAATCAAGACGTTCGCAAAAGAGGGGGCAGCGCTTCCCTCCCTTTTTTTATTTTTTTATTGGTTTTTCCATTTCCCTAATCCTTGAAAAACCCTTTCATGCAGGATTTTAAGTTAATGTTTGAGTTTTAAGGCTTGAAAACATTATTTTGGGGGCACAAGCTTGGCTGAACTGAATAAGGAAGACCTTCTCGTAATTTTGAAAATGATTGCCAACATGGTAAGGTATTTGGGCTTGTTTGTAATCCCGACAATTATTGTGGCGTTCATTTACGGCGAAAGCTCCTATTTCCTTTTGTTTCTGGCAATGGCTGCCCTGATGATAGTTCCTTTTTCCGCGATTTATTCCAACATGCAGCATATAGGAAATGATGTGAGCTTAAAGCACGGCATCCTGGCAATCGCAATCGGCTGGTTTGTGGTCGGCGGGATTTTTGCAATTCCCTATATTGCGGAAGGCTTTTCACCTATCGATTCCTTTTTTGAGGCAACATCAGGTCTGAGCACAACCGGCCTTACAATGATGCCGCATCCGTCAACACTGCCGTTTTCAGTCAATTTCTGGCGCGCTTTCACGCAATGGTTCGGCGGCTTCGGCATAGTTGTTTTAGCCCTGATGTTTTTCGAAAAACCCAAGGCAGCGCAGGGCCTTTTCATGGCCGAGGGGAGGGCCGAAGGATTTTACAACAGCGTGTACAAGATAGCCCGCATAATAATGGGCATATACCTGCTTTACACCGCGCTCGGCATAATCTTATACCTCTGGTCAGGCATGGACCTTTTCAACGCGGTAGTGCACTGCTTTACCGCACTTTCGACAGGCGGCTTTTCGACAGATGACATAGGCGTCGGGTCTTTCGGCAGGCCTGCAATGCTTGTGACAATGATTGTAACTTGCATCGGCGGCATAAACTTTGTCTCGCATTGGGCGCTTTTAAGGGGCAAAATAAGGGAGTTTTTCTCCAACTCCGAGGTAAAATTGTTCTTTTCAATATTGCTTTTTTCCACAGCGCTTGTCTTTGCCTACGCATACTTCAACCAGTCCTACCATTACTTTGACAGCATTTTCTACATAGTGTCGGCTTTTACGACAACCGGCGCCAGCGCGGTTTTCACCGCAGACCAGCTGCCGCCGTTCACAATACTCATCCTTATTGTCCTCATGATTTTCGGTTGCTGTTACGGCTCGACAGGCGGAGCAATAAAGCTCTGGCGCATCCTCATCCTTTTCAAGGCGGTCCGCAGGGAAATCCACAAAGCCCTTCTCCCTGCGAAAACAATCGCGCCGCTGAGGGTTGACGGCAAGGTTGTGCCTGATGAAACTGTCACGGCTGTACTGGCATTTGTCGGCCTTTATGTTTTCCTTTTCGCCGCAGGCGTCATGATATTCATGTTTGTGCCCGCCCCAAAGGAACCGTTCCATTACAGCCTCCAGGAATCGGCTTTCACGATTGCTTCGGCGCAGGGCAACGTCGGCTTGAACGTTATTGCTGATCCGGTTCGCTGGTACGGCATGAATGACTTCTTAAAAATCCTTCTCAGCCTTTATATGACTGCAGGAAGGATGGAAATACTGCCTTTCTTTATATTGCTCAAAAGCTTCGGAATAATCCGGAAGATTTGAAGGTGATGGTATGTACATTATAATTGCAGGTCATTCGGCTTTCGCAGAAGAACTCGCAAGGCTTTCGCTTGCGAAAAGCACGCGCAACAAGGTTGTATTGCTTGTGAGGGACAAGGACGAGGCGCTCAGGATTGGCAGCGAGATTGATTCTGCAATCGTGGTCAACGGCGATGCGACCGAACCCGAAACCTTCGACGATTTGAACCTCAACAAGTGCGATATTTTTGTCGCGGCGACAGACAGCGACAAGGCGAATGTCCTTTCAGGCATTTACGCCAAAAGCGAGGGTGCAAAAAAGATTTTCGTGAAAATAGACGAGCCAGAAGCGAACCCGATACTCAAAAAACTCGGCTTTGTGCCGATAAGCCCGGACCTTTTCGCTGCAAGGTCCGTGGAATTGATGCTCACCAGGCCCGCAGTCAACGACCTTGTCAGCATAGGCGTAGGCCAGTTCGACATGGTTGAAGTTAAAGCCAAGGACACAAAGCTTGTCGGAATGAAATTAGGGGATGCGGAAGGAAACCACTTCAACGCAATCGCAACCTATTTCGAGGGCAAGTACGATTTCGCCAACGACCGAAAAATAAAGGCCGAAGACACGCTGATACTCCTGATTGTTTCAGGCAGGGAAAAAGAAGCCGAAAAAGAATATCATTAGGATGACAGGCGAAAGGCCGCCCTGGACTCCGCTTTGAGCAGGCCTTTTTTTCTTTTTTTTCTGTTTTTTTTAGTCTTTTAACAGCCTGCTTTCAAGGTGCCGTATTATGCGCTCCCTTGCGACCAGGAGCGCGTGTCTTTGCAGCGGGTTTGTTGTTCCGCTTAACTTGGTTTCAATCTCTTGGAAAATAGAGCCGGTATTAAGCGACATGCTGCTCCTTCTCCCCTCTATGCTTCTAATGAACCCGACTGCCTTGGTGATTGCTTCCGCAACATCGCGTTGGCGCCTTGAAACAAGCTGCATTTTCACCTGCATTGCGTCGCCAGGGCTCAATTCACCGAGAGCAATCGAAATCACGTTTTTTGCAATTTCCTCCCTCTGCGCCCTCAGGCCGTCAATGCCGAGCTTTTTGATTTCCGCCTCTGCAGTTCCAAACGAGCCGGGTGGCGAAGAAAACTTATCGGCGAGCCGCTTGAATTGCAGCCTGCCGACAACGTTCACACGCGTGCGCTGCGGCTTTGAGGCTTGTTTTGCAGGCTCAAGTTGTTTTGGTGCCGCGGTGGCAGTTTTTTCCACTGCAGGCCTTGCGGCAGGCTGCTGCCGGATTGTGTCTTGCCCTGCGTTTTCAGGAACATGCGGCTGAATGTTTGCGCCAGGCACTTTCCTTTGATGGTATCTTCCCCTCGGCATAATAAGAAAATGAACAGAAAAGGTTTAAGGCTTTAAGCATTGTACCAATTTCCCGGGCTAACTTTTAATACTCTATTCCACATAATATCGTGTGGTGGAACAATGCGCATTTTGATTTTAAACCCCCCGTTCAAGCCCCGCTTCTCAAGGACTTCGAGAAGCCCTGCCGTGAGCAAGGGCGGCTGCGTTTATTACCCGATATGGCTTGCTTACGCAACAGGCGTTTTGCAGGAAGCAGGGCACAAAGTCAAACTTGTGGATGCGCCTGCGGAAAACAAGGCACTGGATGAAATTGTGGGAATCGCAAAAGCATTCAGGCCGAAAATGATTGTCCTTGATACCAGCACTGCAAGCATCCACAACGACATAATGGTCGCAGAGGCACTGAAAAAGCAGGCGAAATGCTTTGTTGTGCTTGTGGGGACGCATGTGAGCGCCATGCCAGAATGGGCGCTGAAGCAAAGCAAAGCAGTTGATGCTGTCTGCATAAAGGAATACGATTACACCTTGCGGGATTTGGCAAAAGAGCTCTCCAAAAAAAAGCCTGCCCTTGGAAAAGTGAAAGGCATCGCGTGGAGAAAAGGGTCAAGGATAAAAGTCAATGAACTGCGCCCCCTGATTGAAAATCTGGACGAACTGCCCTTTGTGAGCAAGATCTACAAGGAATTTTTGGAACAGAAAAATTATTTCTATCCTGCAAATCTCTTTCCTGAAATCACGATTGTGAGCGGGAGAGGCTGCCCTTACAGGTGCACGTTCTGCCTGCTGCCCCAGACACTGTTCTCGCGCGCTTACAGGACAAGAAGCATTCCCAATGTCATTGCCGAAATAAAATACATTTTGAAGGAGTTCCCTGAAACAAAGGAAATCTTCTTCGAAGACGACACTTTTACGGCGAACAGGCACCGCGTGAAAGAATTCTGCGATGCAGTGCAAAAAGAAGGCCTGAAATTCACATGGTCTGCGAACGCCAGGGCTGACGTTGATTTTGAAACCCTTAAGGCAATGAAAGAGGCAGGCTGCCGCCTGCTCTGTGTTGGCATTGAATCAGGCGAGCAGAAAATATTGAACGACATCCACAAGGGAACGCTGGTTGAAGGCATTGCAAGGTTTATGAATGATGCGAAAAGGGCAGGCATTCTAGTGCACGGCTGTTTCATCCTGGGCAACCAGGGCGAAACAAAGGAAACGATAAGGAAAACAATAGATTTCGCAAAGCGCCTTGACCCTGACACGGCACAGTTCTTCCCGATAATGGTTTACCCTGGGACTGAAGCATTCGATTATTTCAGGGAAAAAGGCTTTCTGACAACAACAGATTTCTCGCAATGGGTGAATGAAGAGGGCTCGCACAACACGATTGTGTCAAGGCCAGGCCTTTCAAGCGAAGAACTTGTCGGCTTCTGCGACCTTGGCCGGAGAGAATTCTATATAAGGCCGAAATACATTGGCAAAAAACTTTTCCAGGGCCTCACAAGCCCTCGGGAAATCCCGCGCCTTGCAAAGGCCTCAGGCACACTATTCAAATACCTTGTGCGCGGCACAAAAAAAGAAAAGAAAAAGGCGAAAAAATGAGAGCAGGGATGCTGAACATGGAAAAGAAGCCCGGGAAAATGAAAGCCAGCGTTATCATTCCGGTAAGGAATGGCGAATCAACGATTCAGGGCTGCCTCAAAGCGCTTTTATCGCAAAATCCTGGACAAGATTTTGAAATTATGGTTGTGGATGATGGTTCCACTGACAGGACAGCGGAGATTGTCAAAAAATTCAGGAAAGTGAAACTTATCAGGCAGAAGCCTTTGGGGCCTGCTGCAGCGCGCAATGTCGGTGCGGAAAAGGCGAAAGGCGGAATAATTGTTTTTACGGATGCGGATTGCGAGCCTGAAAAAAACTGGCTGGAAGAAATGCTTGCCCCTTTCTCGGACCCGAAGGTCGCAGGGGTGCAGGGCGCATACAAAACCAAACAGCGCGAACTGATGGCGCGCTTTTCGCAGGTTGAAATCGAGGAGCGCTACAAAAAAATGCTTTCAAGCGAAACAATCGACTGGATCGGTTCCTACAGTGCAGCATACAGGCGCGCAGTATTCCTCGGCCTCAACGGTTTCGACAAGGCTTTCAAGAAAGCAAGCGGCGAAGACCCAGACCTGTCCTATTCGATACAGGAAAAAGGCCACAAAATCGTTTTCAACCGGAAAGCGATTGTTTTCCACAGGCACCCTGTTTCGCTTGCCTCTTATCTCGGGAAAAAGTTCCAGCACGCCTTTTGGCGCGTGCTCCTTTACAAGCGCCATTCCTCCAAGGCAGTATCCGATTCCTATACTCCGCAGCTCCTGAAGGCTCAAATCGGCTTTCTGGGCTTGTTTTTCCTCTTTTCAATACTTTCACTTTGGAGTGAAACAATGCTGTTTTTTGCCTATGCAGCATGGGTTTTATTGTTTTTTTGCATGTTTCCATTCGTTTTCTTTGCGCTGGAACGCGATTTTTTGGTGGGTTTGGCCTCTATAGGCATCCTCCTGCTGAGGGATATAGCCTTCCTGGCAGGCCTGCTCAAGGGCGGGATAGCCCTTATTTTCGGTGTTTGGAGGGACTGAATGGCTTCTGAATTGAAGCGGTTTTCTGCCAGGACAGGGAGAGATATTTCAATTATCAATATTACCGAGGAGGTCGGGAACGCTGTCGCCTCCTCCAAAATCAAGGACGGCATTGCAGTTGTTTTTGTGGCTGGCTCCACCGCGGCAATTTCGACCCTCGAGTTCGAACCAGGCCTGCTGAAAGATTTGCCGAAGGTTCTGGAAAAAATTGCTCCATTGAAGGCGGATTATGAGCACCATAAAACCTGGAACGACAGGAACGGCGCTTCCCATATCCTTTCCAATTTGGTCGGCCCTTCCCTTACAGTTCCATTCGAGAAAAAGAAGCTCCTGCTGGGCTCTTGGCAGCAAATAGTGTTAATGGATTTCGACCGCGATGCAAGGGAAAGGGAAGTGCTGGTGCAGGTTGTCGGCTGACCTGTTTTCATGCCTTGCCGGCCTGCACAAAGGAAACCGGCACGCCGTATCTTTTCTGGATTTCTTCCCTGTAAAAGGCCTTTTTTTCCGAGATTTGTTCTTTGGAAGCGAGTCCGTCGAGTTGGATTGTCACCCTCAATATCTGGCTTGGCTCGGCTGCACTAACAAAACTAATCCTGGAAGTGACCGCATGCTCGTGCGGAGCCATCATTTCTATGATAAACCTGTCTCTGCCTGTAATCCCGCCTTCAGGCATCCTTCCGGGCTCAGGACTTTGGTTAAACCAGCCAAGCCGCCTTCTTGAGGTAAGGACATCGACGTTTGATGGGAGAAAAGGGGCTCCATCTGGCGTTCCCTTAAAACCGGTTTCAAGGATCGATTTCAAGGCATCAAAGCTTGTAACCTTTTTTTGCGGCAGCTTGTTTGAAGAAGAAGGGTAAACCCCGTGCGTGGCAGGCTGCTGGTATACTGCAATCCTTCCGTCCTTCTGGAATGCAACCCTGAAAGTTATATCGCCTTTGGAAGTGTTCACGTCGAAAACCCATGCCTTGCCGCCCTCCCAGTAAGCAAAGCCTGAAATTTGCCGGCCGGAAGGCGCAACAATAGGCGTCCAGCCTTTCAAATCCCATGACCTAAAGCCAGGGATAGAATCGCGTCTTGCTTTTTCCAGCCATCGGCGGTTTTTCCTTTTCAGCATGAAATCGCTGACAGCCGAAACCTTTTCCTTCAATTGGGCTGTGACTTTTTCCACCTCGCCAGGCGGAAGTGCGAAGCCTGCGCTTTCAAACGCCCCGGCAATCTGCCCTGCATTCAGCTTCCTGAATTCGCGAGGCGTGCCCCTGAAATAATTGAAACTCGACAGGCCCGGCCTTCTTGCAGGAATGCGTTTCAGGCCGTGCTCCGGCTTCGGCCTTGCCCTGCGGCTTCCGAGCTTTTTGAAAATCCGCATAAAGGAATAATGGGTTCGAAGAATTTAAATTCAATGCCTTGCGCGCCCGCGCAGTGGGTTCAGCGCCTGTTTCCGCTTTCCAGTATTATTTTTGCAATCCTTTCGCTTGCTTTGCCGTCCCCGAACGGGGTCTGCAGTTTTTTTGCCTTGGCGACGATTGAAGCATGGTTTTTTTCGACCCATTTAGCCCTCTGCAGGATTCTTTTTTCGTTCACGCCTGCAAGCCAGCCCCATTTGCCGAGTATTTCAGGCCGTTCGGTGTTCTCCCTCAGGATTATCACAGGCTTGTTGTAAATGCTTGCCTCTTCCTGGATGCCGCCGGAATCGGTCAAAATGTATTTCGAGTTTTTGCAAAGCGAAAGGAAATCAAGGTAGCCGAGAGGTTCAATCAGTTCAAGATTTGGAATGCTTTGCGCTTTTTCCCACAAGCCGTATTCTTTCAGCGTTTTTTCAGAGCGCGGATGGATTGGGTATATTATTTTTCTCCCGATTTTTCCGGCCGCATTCAGTAGCGCCTTCATTTTTTCCCTGCTTTTCGTGTTTTCCTCCCTGTGCAGGGTAAGCGTGCAGTACGCGTTTTCCTCAAGGCCGAGTTTTCCAAGTATGCGGCTTTTTTTTGCCTTTTCCAGGTTTTCCCTTGTGGCCTCCACTATGGGATTGCCTGTCAGGAAAATGCCTTTTTTTATCGCTTCGCTTTTTTTCAGGTTTGAGACCGCTGTTCTTGTTGGCGCAAAAAGGAAGCTTGAAACCTGGTCAGTGAGCACGCGGTTTATTTCTTCCGGCATTTCCCTGTCAAAGGAGCGGATGCCTGCCTCGACATGCCCGAACTGAATGCCGATTTTTTCGGCAGCAAGGCAGCTTGCAAGCGTTGAATTAGTGTCGCCTTCTGCCACGACAAAGTCATATCCTTTCTCGAGGAATTCGCTTTCGAATTTTACAAGCATTGTTCCCACCTGGGATGCGTGGGAGCCGCTTCCGACCTCAAGGTTTTTGGAGATTTCCGGAAGGTGCAGCTCTTCGATGAACTTTTCGTTCATGAGATAGGAATAATGCTGGCCTGAATGGATTATTTCGGTTTTCGCCCTCTTGTCTTTCCTGAGGGCCAAAGCCAGCCTGTAAAGCTTTATTATCTCGGGGCGCGTGCCGAGCGTCAGGGCGATTTTCATCAAAAAATTGTAAAGGCAACTGTTTTAAATACGTTTTCGAAGTAGTATTAATTTCTGGATTGTCCAAAGAGGGTTTTTTTCTTGAAAATTTCCATTGTGATTCCCTGCTATAACGAGGAGCAGTCGATCCCGAACCTTAAAAGGGAACTTTTGCCTGTGGCAAAGGAACTCGGGAAAAAATA
>JAPLVS010000073.1 GCA_026396995.1 Candidatus Iainarchaeum sp. | reverse complement strand
GCAGTGCGGATAACAGCACTGTTTTTTTTGGGTAATTTTCAAAGGTTTTTTCATCCGCCATTTTTTCACCTCATTTTTCTTCCAGGAATCCAACGTTTTTCAGGAATTTTTCGTAGCTTGAGAGCGCTTCGCTTACCCTTGTCAGGGGGTGCACCTTTTCGAGCGCGTAGACTGTCACGTTGCGCCTTCCGCTTTCAAGCGTTGTTTCCATTACCATGTCGCAGTAAGACCTGAGGATGCTGTTTGTTTCCTCTGAGAAAAAGCCCTGTTCAAGCGTGAAAATGACCGGCGTGGAATGGTTGGTGCACGCCCTCAAAAGGTTTTCAATGAATGTTTTTGCCTTTTTTGGGTTCTGTTGCAGCATTTCGTCGATCATGGTCATTACAATTAGTCCCTTGCCGTCTGTTTTCAGCAAAAACCAGCCTATGTCTTTCAGTATTTCAGAAGGCGAGGAAAAATAAGTGTATCCTTCGTACAGCCTGCTTGTCAGCGGTTGCCTTTCCCTTTGAATCTGGAGCACTGACATTTTTTTCTTGAATTCCTGTTCTGTTATGATTCCCTTCATGTACTGGAATTGCAGTGTCTTTATTTCCTCTTCTATCGGGCTTTTCTGCTTGAAAATTGAAACCGTCACATTCGAATACTGCCTAAATCTTTCAATGTCCATTTCCTTTATGACCAAGAAAACAGGCTTTTTGTCCATTACCGCAAGCAGCCTTGTGAGCAGCAGGAAATAGCCTGTGAGGTTTTTGCCTGTCAAAAGCGTGGCCCTCGGCTTTATTGAAAGCGCTTTTTCCTTTTTCTCAATCACATCCTTCAAAGGTGGCGGGATTAAAAGTTCAAGGCCGTTCTTTCCCTTAAAATGGATCAATTCGATTTCATTCTGGCTGCCTTTAATGTTTTCGCCGATGTCAGGCAGCTTGATGAATTCAAGGCCGTGCTCTTGTGTTTTTTTGGCAGGCATGTCCCTGAAGCGCGCAATCAGGGAATCAAGCCTTCCGCTCCGCCACAAAAACCACGCGTATATTCCGGAAAAGCCGGCAATGCCTATAATTGCCGCAGTCAGGACAAGGTCCATGGCAATAAATAGAATTCTGCCAAATAAAAACCTTTCTTTCCGGCGACGGCACAGAAAATGCCTTAAAACCTTGACTGCCTTATTATTTCGGTCCAAATGAAGATAACTTTCCTTTCGGATGCCGAAAGCGGCGTGAACGTTTTTCCTGAGCTTTTCAGCAAGCTTAAGGGCGAAATAGCCGACATAGAGACAGAGGAAGTTTTTGTTCCGGTAAAAGACGACCTGCCGAAAAAGGCAATGGACCTGGCACAGGAAACAGACATGATTTTTGCCCTGATTCTCTGCCCTGAAAGGAACGCAAGGATTGACATGATTGTCGGCAAGCTTATAGACGTTGAAATCAAGACAGGCATTTCAATAGTGAAAGCCGTGGAAGAAACCGATATTTCAAGCCTTGAATCAGAGGATGAGCTGGACATGGAAAAGGAAGCGATTGCGGAAAAATGGGCTGCATTCATTGCAAGCCTGCTGTTCCATCCCGAAGAATTCGCACCGAAAAAATAGCGCTGATTTTTCCTTTTTCTGGCCTTTTTTTCCACCCTTCTT
>JAPLVS010000031.1 GCA_026396995.1 Candidatus Iainarchaeum sp. | reverse complement strand
CAGAATGCTTTGCTCCAGCTTTACAGGGCCGATCTTACAGTCCCTTTGGGCGACCCGGCAAGCCCTGTCCTTTCTGGCTCGGATGGAACGCATTTGTTTGAAAAAATGCCTGCGAGCATTTCGAAGTATTTTTCAAGGGCATTTTATGACCCGAACCTGAGCGGCGAATCCGCGCACATGAATGTTGTGCCGGCAGGCAAAATAGAGCTCGGCATAAAACTTTCCTCTCTGAAGGGAAATATTTCCGCAAAAGTATTGAAGAACGGGCAGCCTGTCCAGGACGCGGTTGTGTCCTTTGTCAAGGCGGCGGACTCAACAGTCCTTGGAACCTGCACGACCACAGCGGATGGCAACTGCCTGTCGCCTTTGATTGACGCAGGCACAAGGGCCAAAGCCAGGGCGCAAAAGGCAGGCAGCCTTACAGCGGAAAGCAACGAAATAGAGATAATCGCGGACAACACGCATTCAGTCACAGTCGAACTCATGGATGGCCCGGCAAGCGGCATTGCAGCCTCCTTTGCCATGTTCTGCGAGGATGCCGCCTGCACAAGCCCGGCTCCGGCAATAATCTCTGACCCTTCAGCGGAAAAAGTCTATTATGCAAAATTCAATCTCCTGCTCGGCGCCGCAACAAGCACAGGCGTGAAGTTTTCAGTGATTGCAGGCGGCCTTGCCCAGGAAGCATTGCCGGCTCAGGACTACAAAGTCAAAATCGTTGATTTGGCCGACAGTTCCACTGATGCAAAGCTTTTCGCCACCTGCCTCAATCCTGCCAACTGGTTTGAAACACTGCCTTCGTGCACAGGCAGCGGCGATTCCTTCAAGCACGCCATTGCGGTATGGAACGAATTGAAGGACACAACCGGAGTAAGCAAAACAATCATAGTGAAAATAGCAGTGGAAAAGGGCCTTGCAGCCGGCACTGCCGCAGAACTGCGCTTTGCTGCAAAAGCAACACAGGGCGGCAAAGACGTCAACACCGACCTGCTTGTAGTGCCGATAGTGATTGATGCGCTTGTTTGCTCAGGCAGCGAAAAGATTGTTTTCACAAGATATATTGTCATCGGCAACGAAAAAATCAGCCAGCCGGTCGACCCGTCGCCATCGCAGTTCATCCAGCTCAACAAGGACGCCGACTACAATATTTTCTTTTCGGTAAAGAACTGCACCGGCCAAACAATTTCAGATTTGAAAATAAAAGTCCGGAATGAAAATGATGGCGGCTGCATTTCTTTCCCTGAAATCGGCGGCGAATTCGGGCCTTACGATGTTGTGACAATCCCTTCGCTTGCTGCAGGCGCGGTTTCAGAAGAGAAAAGGATTGCAATCCGCACGCATAAGACTTCGGACAGGACAACAGTGGACCTTAATGTGGAATTCGGCAGTGAAAAAAGCACTTCGAAAATGTTTTTCACGGTTTTATATGAAAATTATCTGGCTGTCGAGGACCTCCCGCTGTTTTTGGTTGGCGGGGTTCCGGTAAAAGTTTCCGGAATAGTCAAGGATTCCAGTAATGAAACCGCGGTGCTGCAGGATGCAATAGTGCAGGTATCGCTGAACAGCACTGTTCTGGGCTCTGTGCAATCGGATGCTTCAGGCAATTTTTCTTTCACGCAGGCAAGCGGTGCAAACCCTGCCCTTGCGGATGTTGTGACAGTCAAAGTTACCAAGGCCGGCTATAATGACTATGTGGCGCAGATTCCGGTAAAAGCCGGCGGCAGCCTGTCGCTCATCGACTGCGTTAAAATCGAGCCGAAGGACCCGGCGGTTGTGGCAAAGGGCGCGCAGGGCACCTTCAATGTTGTTTCAACAAACTGCCCGAAAAAGGTTACAGTCAGTTTTTCGAGCGCGCTTGAAATGCCGCTCAAAAGCGTTGTGTTGAATGAGACAGATGCGAAAAGTGTTTCCTTCAAGGCTTCAGGTTCAGAGGTATTCCAGGGCATTTACCCGGTTTCCGTGAGCGGTTCTTTCGAGGGCTC
>JAPLVS010000041.1 GCA_026396995.1 Candidatus Iainarchaeum sp. | reverse complement strand
AGGCTGGCTTGCCGGCCAAAGATTCTAGGATTTTTGCCATTTGCCCCACTTTTTCCAATCAACCAGCCACTAACAATTGGGGCATAATCTTTAATAATTTAAACAGGGTTAAGGCGCTTCAGCCAGGCAGGCTGGCACCAATGAACCAACAGTGTTTTTAAATGCAAAAAAGAACCTTCTTAGGGCTGGCATTGTTTGCGGCTGATATTTAACCAACGGTATTTTTAAATTCGAAAAACAATTTCTCTGGGTGCGGGCATGGTTGGCGAAGACTACTGGCTTTTTTTGAAGAGCGGAATTTTCTCGTATTCAAGCAAAATGGCTCTTCTCGTTTTCGGGTTCCTTTACACGCTCATTATAGCCAACCTTCTCGGGCCGGAAGAATACGGCCTTGCAATGTTCGTGCTGGCCTTCATAGGGAACACCGTGTTCCTGTTCGGGGTTGACGCGCTTGCTGACTTGCTTGTGGTTTTTACCCCGAAATATAAATCCAAAAAGCTTTTCCTGAAAATCCTTGGCATTGTTTATGCTGTGTTTTTCTGCATTTTCCTTGTTTTCTTCTTCTTCAACAGCCAGATAGCATCGTTCTTCAATAAAGGAAGCGCCAGCCTTTATTGGCAGGCCTCCTTCCTTTTCCTTTTCATGCCCACAACGCTCCTGCTTGAAGCCTTTTTCAAAGGCATGAAGCGGTTCGGGAAAGTCCTCAAGGCGCTTATCCTGGAAAGTTTCACAAACCTTTTTTTCGCGGTTGTTTTCGTGCTTTTCCTGAAGCAGGGCATTTCAGGCCTGATTCTTGCAAAAATACTGTCGGTTTCGGCTTCGGCGGCTTTCTACGCTTTCCAAATTTCCCGCTCAAAGTTTGAGGAGAAAGAAGTGAAGCAGGGCGAGGCAAAAAAATACTTTAAGAACATCATAGTGTCCAGTTTCCTGAAAAAAATGAATTACCAGGCAATGCTTTTGTACATGGGAATGTTCATTTCAAGCTCGCTTCTGGGAATATATTATATCGCGGAAAAAATCGTGCTTTATGCGATGCAGATGCCGATAGAAACGCTTTCGGACACGCTCCTGCCTTTTGCAAGCGAAAAAGCGGGCGACAGGAATGCACTCAACAGGCTTGTTTCCCTGAACATAAAGCTGTCCCTTCTTTTCGGGGTTTTGTTCGGGGCATGCATCCTCCTTTTCGGGAGAATTTTCCTCCAGCTGTTTTTTCCCCAATACCTTGAAGCTTACTGGCTCATGCCTTTTTTTGTAGCGGTTTTCCTGGAAGCCAATGTCCAGCTTTTGGGTGACGCCTATAAAAGCATCAACAGGGCGGATGTCCTTGTGAAAAGCTTTATGCTGGTGTTTTCTTTCACATTGGTCGGCGGCTACTTCCTTATCAGCATTCTTTCAGTGACAGGCCTCCTTTTATTGAGAATATTCACAAACATCATAATCTGGCTCTACCTGTATTTCGGGCAGGGAAAGGCCGGGCTCAAGATTGAGGTTATTCCGAGGAAAAAAGACATAATATTTTTCTTCAGGCTTGGAAAGGAAGGCTTCAGGAAATTTTCAAATCGGCCTGCCCGGCAGGAAAACGGTCGGCCTTAAAATATTGTTAAAAAAAGATAGTGCAAAAGAACTACGGTGATTCCATGGCTGCGGAACTGAAACCGAATGTTGTGCTGGTGCTTGTCGATTCGCTGCGCTATGATTTTGTGGGCGCATACAGCTCGAAGGACAATCTCACCCCTGCAATTGATTCCCTTGGGGAAAAGGGCGTTGTGTTTGAAACAGCGATTGCCCAGGCGCCATCAAGCAAGATGTCGGTAGCCTCTGTTTTCACAGGCAACAACCCGGCAAAGAACAACATGTTCCGCAGAAAGGACAAGCTCAGCGATTCGGCTCTCACAATGGCCAAAATCCTAAAGGACTCCGGCTATGCCACAATTGCGCTTACAGGGAACGCCCTGACCCGCGCCGACCTTGGCTTTGCCCAGGGCTTTGACTTGTTCGTGTATGAAAAGTTCGGGTTCCTCAAGAGATATCTCCTGAAGGCATGCAGGAGGCTGGCGTTCGGAAAGCTTAAGGAAGACATCAGGATGAAGCTTTACTCGCCGGCCGATTCGATAACACTCTCCAAAAAGGCTCTCGGCATCGCCGGAAAGCAAAAACAGCCTTTCTTTTTGTTTGTCCATTATCTTGACCCGCATTGGCCGTTCGGTGTGCCGAACTATGAGCTTGCCCAAAAGCTTGATTCTACAGAAAAAGTAAGGGAAGTTTACAAGGACCGGGTGAAAAGATGCGATACCGCAATAGATATTCTTGCCTGCGGGATAAGAAAACTCTCAGAGAACACAATCTTCATTGTTTCAGCCGACCACGGTGAGATGTTCGACGAGCACGCAAAGATGGCTTTCGAGGGCAAAAGATGGCTGCAAAGGCCAGGCAAGCTTTTTGAGGAACGCATCAGGGTTCCATTGGTGTTCAATTTCCCTGGGCTTTCAGGCCGCAGGGTGAAAGGGGTTGTGAGGCTGATAGATGTCCTGCCGACAGTGCTGGAATTAATCGGCGAAAAGCGCCAGGAAAAATTCGACGGTGCCAGCCTTGTTCCGGCAATACGCGGGGAAGAGCTTGGGGAACTGCATGCATTTACAGATGGGGATGTGGGCGAGGACGGACTCTTTGGCGGTGCGGCGCTTAGAACAAACAAATGGAAGATTATCAAGGCGCCAAGCACAGGAAAACTTATGGTTTTTGATTTGGAAACAGACCCGATGGAAAAGAACGATTTGTCCGGAAAAAATATGGGTGGGATAGCGGAGCTGGAGAGGACACTGGAAGAATATCTAGGCAATAGGATTAATGGGCCTGAAGCGGAAATGAGCGAGGCTGAAAAGGACCGCGAAATAACAGAGCAACTGCGCGAGCTTGGCTATGTGAAGTAAAACTGCAAAAGCCGTGTCAGATAGGTATTAAAGTTTCACTATGTTCAAGATATTTGCGATGTGAGCCCCATGAAAAAAGACAATAGAAAACTTGTTTATGTCGCGATGGCCGCGGATTTCATCCATCACGGCCACGTGAATATTATCAATGAGGCAAGCAAGCTCGGGCGCGTTGTTGTCGGCCTGCTTACCGACAAAGCCATTGCAACCTACAAGCGCGTCCCTTTTTTCACATATGAACAGAGAAAACAGATTGTGGGGAGCATCAAGGGCGTTGACGAGGTCGTCCCTCAGACCACCTTCGATTATATCCCGAACCTGCGGAAATTCAAGCCAGATTATGTCGTGCATGGGACCGACTGGAAGAAGGGCGTCCAGAAGGAAATGCGCACAAGAGTAATCAAAGTGCTCGCCGAATGGGGCGGAAAGCTTGTCGAGCCGCCGTACACAGGCGGCATTTCTTCAACCGAAATCCATGCGCGCAAAAGGGAATTCGGGGTGACGCCTGACATGAGAAGGGAGCGCTTGAGGCGCCTCCTGGAACTGAAGCCGATTACAAGGATTATCGAGGCGCACAACGGCCTTACCGCGCATCTGGTTGAAAACGTCAAGGTTAAAGAGCGCGGGATTGACAAGGAATTTGACGGGGTGTGGCTGAGCAGCCTGACAGATTCTACTGCGAAAGGCAGGCCGGACATAGAATTCATCGACCTTACCTCAAGGCTGAACACAATCAACCAAATCCTGGACAGCACGACAAAGCCGATAATCGTCGACGGCGACACAGGCGGGATAACAGAGCACTTCCCGTTCACGGTAAGGGCGCTTGAAAGATTGGGGGTTTCGGCAATAGTGATTGAAGACAAGATCGGCCTGAAAAAAAACTCGCTTTTCGGCACTGACGTCGAACAGCAGCAGGACACAATCGAAAACTTTTCAAGGAAAATTTCCGCAGGAAAAAAAGTCCAGCTGACCGATGATTTCATGGTAATCGCGCGCATTGAAAGCCTTATCCTGAAAAAAGGGCAGAAGGATGCGCTTAAGCGCGCAAAGGCGTATATCGGGGCAGGAGCCGACGCCATAATGATCCACAGCAAGGAAAAGGACCCGAAAGAAATATTCGAATTTTGCAGGGAATACAATAAATTCAAGAACAAGGTTCCGTTGGTTGCTGTCCCTTCGACTTACCCACAGGTGAAAGAGAAAGAGCTGGCCAAAGCCGGCATCAGCATCGTTATTTACGCCAACCACCTCATAAGGAGCGCTTACCCGGCAATGGTCAAGACCGCAGAAACCATCCTGAAAAACGAAAGAGCCCTTGAAGCGTCAAAAAACTGCATGCCCATAAAAGAGCTCTTGACCCTGATTCCCGGGGAGTGAAATAATGTTTTCCTGCGAAGAACTCTTCGAGGCCTTCAGGAAAAACGGCCTGCTTTTCTTCACAGGAGTCCCTGACAGCACTTTCAAGGACTGGCTGGCATTTTTGGAAGCCGAACACGGCAAAAGGCTCACAAACATAATCGCCTGCAACGAATGCGAGGCAATCGCAATAGCCGCAGGCTACAACCTTTCGACAGGCAGGTCAGGCGTAGTGTACCTGCAGAATTCAGGGGAAGGGAAAACCGTGAACCCGCTCACCTCGCTCTGCGACCCTGAAGTTTACTCGATTCCTGTCCTCCTGATGGTAGGGTGGAGGGGCGAGCCAGGCAAGGTTGATGAACCTGAGCACAAAAAAATGGGAAAAATCACGCTCAAGCTCCTGGAAGTGCTCGGCATTCCATACAAAATCCTTTCAGCCGACAAAGAACAGGCAGGAAAAGAAATAGCCGAAATGAAAAAGATAGCTTTGGAAAAGAGCGCGCCGGCTGCAATAATCATAAGAAGCGGCACGCTGGAAAAATATTCCCCCCAGATCAAGAAAAAAAAAGGCGCCGGCCTGGCCCGCGAGGAAGCGATAAAAATTGTGGCCGGCAGCCTGGGCGGAAGCGAGGCAATCGTTTCCACAACAGGGAAAATTTCAAGGGAATTGTTCGAGCACAGGATTGCAAAAGGGGAAAAGCCGCGGGATTTTTACATGATCGGGAGCATGGGCTGCGCTCCGGCAATCGCACTCGGGATTGCGCTCCAAAAGCCGAAGAGAAAAGTGATAGTGTTCGACGGCGACGGGGCGCTCCTGATGCAGGCAGGCACCCTTGCGACAATCGGCCACTACAAGCCTGCGAATCTCTACCATATTGTTTTTGACAACGGCTCTTACGAATCCACAGGAGGCCAGCCAAGCGTTTCATATACAGTCGTCTTCGGGGAACTCGCCAGGGCATGCTGTTACAGGGATTCAAAAACAGCCGAAACCAGGGCCGAACTGGAAAAGGCGCTCAAGGAAATGTGCTCAAAAAAAGGCCCATGCCTGCTGGTTGTAAAGGTCAGGGCCTGCTCAAGGTCTGATTTGGGCAGGCCGACAACAGCGCCGGCTGAAAACAAGAAAGCGTTCATTGAGTGGTTGAAATGAGGCAAAATGAATTCTTCGGCAACGGCTCGATAAAGCGCATTGAAGGCATCCTTAAGGAAGAGGGTGCAAAGAAAATATTCCTTGTCACTGGAAAAGACATTTACGCCTTGACCGGCGCCGAAAAAGAGCTCAAGCCGGTATTCGAAGATTATTCCCTGACCTTTTTCACTGATTTTTCCCCAAACCCAGATTTAAAGGAAATCGAGGCAGGAATGGAACTGTTCAGGAAAGGCCATGACCTGGTCATTGCAATCGGCGGCGGGAGCTCGATTGACATGGCAAAGGCAATCAACATCCTTTCGGCCCAGGAAGGCAGCCCTGTGGAATTCATTGAAAAGAAAAAAGAAATTTCAGAACGCGGGGCGCCGCTGATTGCGGTCCCGACAACAACCGGTTCAGGGAGCGAGGCGACAAGATTTGCTGTTGTGTACGTTGGCGGAAAAAAGCATTCGCTGGAAAACGATTTACTGCTCCCAAGCTATTCAATAATCGACCCTGTGCTTTCAATGAGCATGCCTAAAAGCGTTGCAGCGGCAACCTCGATGGATGCCATATGCCAGGCAATCGAATCCTACTGGTCTGTCAATTCAACAGATGAATCAAAGGCTTATTCCAGGGAAGCGATAAAGCTCGCGCTGGCGAACGCGCGCGGCTCTGTCAAAAATGCCTCGCTTGAAGCAAGGGGTGCAATGGCCAGGGCTGCAAATCTTGCTGGAAAAGCGATTAACATCTCGAAAACAACTGCTCCGCACGCTTTGTCTTACGATATTGTGGCGCGCTTCGGGCTGCAGCACGGCCACGCGGTTGCGCTGGCTTTGGGCGGTGCCCTTGAATACAATTCAGGAGTAACCGAAAAAGACTGCAATGACAGGAGGGGCGCGGCTTACGTTAAGAAAACAATCGGCGAGATTTGCTCCCTGCTTGGCTGTTCCGGCCCATCTGAAGCAAAGGACTTGATAAGAAAATTGGCCGCAGACCTCGGTCTTGAAATCGGTTTGGAAAAGCTCGGCATCGGGGGAAAAGATATTGCGCAGATAGCTGAAAATGTCAATTTGGAAAGGCTGAAAAACAATCCGAGGAATTTTCCATCAAAAAAAAGCCTGGTTTCGGTTTTTAGGTGAGTTTAATGTTCGGCTTGCGGAAAAAAAAGAAAAAGAACATAATAATAATACTCGTTGACGGGGCAAGGGTCGACAGGGCCAAGAGGTTCGAAAAATTCCGCAATATCCTGTCAAAGGGCTCTTTTTTCTCGAATATGGCGACATATGCGCCATACACGATATCCTCGGTTCATGCGGTGATGAGCGGGATGTACGGCTCGAAAAACGGCGTTGACAGCTATTACAGCTATTTTAATTTCAGGAAAGACAGGTGCAAGAGCCTAGCGGAATACTTGCACTGCGAAGGCTATTACACAAAAGCCGATGCAATCAGCAAACTTATACTGCAGAGAGAGGGCTGGGACGAATTGCTTGTGCACGACGAGCACAGGGACAACCTGCTTGAAAGGCACAAAGCCCTGTTGAATGAAATGAAGCAAAAAACCGGTGAAGGGAAAAATTTCCTTTTGTATCTCCACTATTCCAACATACATACCGCCCTGGTCGGCAACGTGATAAAAAAGTTCGATGATTTCAGCTCGGAATACTTCGGCAACAGGGAAAAATATGCCGGGCAGTACGACGGCCACTTTTCGAAAGCCGAAGAATACTTGCTCGGCGTTTTCGCAGAAATCGAGGCCCTCAAATTGCTTGAAAATTCGATTATTGTTGTTTTTTCAGACCACGGCGCCGGCATATGTGACAGGCCAGGCGAAAAGGTTTACGGGTCGTTCTGTTACGATTACACAATCAGGGCATTCGCGTCTTTCATCGGCGAAGGGTTTCCGCAAAAAGAATTCGCCCAGCAAACAAGGCTTATTGACATTATGCCGACAATCCTTGAAACCATCGGCATCGGCGAGGATAACAATTATGAGCGGATGCAGGGGAAATCCCTGTTTCCTGTGATTGACGGGAAAGAAAGCGGGCCGCGGGCCGCGTTCTCCGAAACAGGCGGCCTTGGCGGGCCGTGGCCTTCGCCGAAAAAACCGAACGTGCATTCCCTCAGCCTGGGCGGCTGGAAACTGATAGTCAACGACACGCCAGGCACAAAAGAGCTGTACAACCTTAAGGAAGACCCTGAAGAGAAAAACAACCTGATTGAAAAAATGCCTGAAAAGGCTGTAGAACTGCTGAAGGAGATGGAGGCGGCAAGAGCCTGACCATTTCAGGCATTCCCGCATTGAAAGGTAATCTGCTTTTAAAATCCTTCCGGGTGTAAATCTTGCAAATGAAACCGAAAAATCCAAGCGAAATTGTTTGCTTTCTTATTTTTGCGTTCTTGGCCTTTGCCAGCGTTTCAATCATTGTTTCCTACTGGGCAGGATTTTTCTTCCTCTCCACGCCGCTCATTCTGGTCATATCGCTCCCGATAACGTTTTTTTTATGGAAAAAGTTCAGGCCTGAAGCCGAAAGGATTCCGCTTGAAGTGCTGCTTGCAGCGCTCCTTGTCGCAGGCATCTGCGCTTTCCCATTGCTTCTGGCCACCCCGTATTACATGGGCTCAAGCGATTCATTCCACACAACCACGCTGCGCACCCTTGAAACCGCAGGAAAGATTCCTGAAACTTACGCGCCATACTCTGGTGTTTCTTTCACCTACCAGATAGGCCTCCATTTATTCGCCAAAATCTTCGCCGACCTTCTTTTTTTCGTCCAGGACTACATTGTTTTGTGGGCTTTGGGAGTGCTGCTTGCCGCAATAGAGGCAATCCTGGTTTACCTTGTCTCAAAAGAACTCTTCAAATCCGAGCCTGCGGGAAAATGGGCTGCAATACTTTTCATCGGCACAAAAACAATCTACATAAACATGTATTTCGGAATGTTCCACAGGATGCTCGGCTCGTGCCTCATCCTCCTGTTCCTTTACTTTTTCCTGAAAAAAAACAGGCTTGCGTTTCTCCTTGTCCCTGCAATGCTTATGGTGCACATCGCATGGACAGTGAACTGCGCAATACTCATGCTGGTCTTTGCTGCCTTCAACAGGCAGCGCTTCACTGACCTGCTCAAAACAGTGCCGTTCGCATTTATCGCACTCCCTGCCTTTTTAATGGACATTAAAATATACATCGCCCATTTTTCGAAAATCCTCGGCGGCGCTTCTGAAGCGGCAAGCCCTGTGCAGCCTCTCAATATGCTTCAGTTTACTGTCTCATATCTTTTGAGCATGGGCTGGGCGGTGGGCGCGCTTTTTGGCCTTAGCCTTGTTTACAGCCTGCTGAAAAAGCGCGTTGACAGGAACAAGCTCTTTGCTTTTTCGGTTTTTATCGCTGGCAGTTTCATGCATTATTTTGCGGCACTGTCAGGCCTCACAATCGAAAACGAGCTTCCATGGCTTTTCACATTGGGCGGCATATTTTTCATCTCACTGGTTTTTTCCGAAATAAAATTGGAAAAAAGGCACCTGAATTACCTGAAGATTTTGGTTGTTGCGCTTTTGCTCCTGGGCTTTTCCACCTCCAGCTATGTGACAACAAGGATTTGGGGCACCAAGATAAGCCCCCCGGAAGCGTCATTTGCCTTGAAGTTCAAGGATTTCGACCCTGAACTGAAAACAGCGGTTTTCCTTGGCATACCTTCTGCAAAAACAGCTGAACTAAGCAACAAGGTTCCCTATAATGCAGGCGAAGGCTGGTTCCTGCCTTTTGATGAAAGGCTTGTTGTGCACGACCAGGCTTACTACCGTGAACTGGAAAAGATTAAAACACAGGAAAAAATAATGGAAACAAAATGCGCTTCCTGCGTACTGGACTTGAATGCGGATTATGCCGTTATAGATATTGAAAAATTCCCGGCGCTTCCTGGGAAAAGCCCTGTCCTGGAACAGGGAAGCCTGAAGCTTTACAAAATCCGCTGATTACTGTTTCTCGGCAATAATACACATGTTCTCCCTCAGCGAATCCGGCATAAGAAAGTGCACGGCCTTCCTGAACGGCATGAACCACTTGTGCTGCGAGCCCTCGCTGGATTCCGCGGTGTAGGGAAACATTTTTACTGAAACAACCCGAAACGAATTCTTTTCCAAAAGAGCCTCCAGTTCGCCTAAAGAAAAAAGCGAAAAGTGCAGCGGCGCCTCGTATGAATGGAACAGGCGGTTCACCCAGCTCTTTTTGTTCGGGGTGGAAAGCGCAAGCAATCCGCCTTTTTTGAGCACGCGTGAGCATTCCTTCACGAAAGCACCAGGGCCTTTGAGGTGCTCTATTATTTCGCCTGCAATAATCGAATCAAAGCATTCTTTCCGGAAAGGCATTTTTTCCGCGCTTGCCTTTGCGATGTTCGGCTCGAAGCCCTCAACCACAATGTCGATTCCGATTACGTTTTTTTTTCCTGCCTTTTCCGCAATGCCTTCATGCAATTTCTTATAGTGCGGGTTGAAGCCTATGTCGAGCACCCTGCCTTTTGCCGCTGAAAGCAAAAATTCAATTCTGTCCACTTTCAGCACCTTTTTCGAGCAATTCCTTCAGTTCGATTTTTTCAAATGCCATGAACGCGATTCCAACCAGGGACAGGAGGGTGGTGCTGAAAAGCACCAGGAAAGAAAAGGCCACTGCGCTCTCGGCAGGGATGCCCTGCAGCGAGAAAAGCATTATCAGGAGCGCGTCCCTTGTGCCAATGCCTGAAACGCTTACCGGAAGCAAAGAAACTATGTTCGAAAGCGAAACCACAAGGAAAAGGAAGGAAAAGGACAGGCTTATGCCGAGCGCAACCGCAAGAAACTGCTGTGAGGCTGCCTCGAAGAGCCATGAGACCAGGCTCAGGAAAACAGCCGCCAGGAGCAGGGAACGGTTTTTCAAAAGCGCCTGCGCCGAGCCGATGAAGGAATCAAAGCCTGCGCTGAGTTTTTCCTTGAATTTTTCAGGCACAAGGATGCGGTAAAAAGGCCTTAGCACTTTTTTCAGCAAAGGCTTGTTGAACAGCAGGTAAAAGCAAAATGCAAGGCCGCACAGCATCGCGATAATCACCGGAATGGAAATTACTGACACCCCGTAAAGCAGGAGGAAAGCGCAAATCGAGAGGGCCCCAAGGCCGACAAGCACAGTAAGGTCCACAACGCGGTCGACAAGCACCGAGGAAAATGAAACGCTCAGCGACCTTATTTTTTTGTTTACGAAAAGCGCTTTCGCGAAATCGCCGAGCCTCCCAGGCGTGAAAGAGCCGAGGCCTATCCCGATGAAATAATACCTGAAAATTTTGGAAAAAGAAAAGGAATGGCCCTGTTTTTTGAGCATCAGCTGCCATTTCAGGGAGCGGAACGCGATTGCCGGGAACCCCATCAAAACAGCTGCGCAGAAAAGCAAAAGGTCTGTTTTCGAGAGCGTTTCAAAAAGCTTTCCCAAATCGATTGAAAGCAAAATCGCCAGGAGAATGAGAATGCCGACTGCTGCAATTTGCTTTTTCATGGAAACATTACCCCTGCTGGGAATTCACTGTTTTTTTGCGGCAATGAAAATGCCCTCCTTCATCGAACCAGGCAGGAAAAAAGAAATGAAGCGCCTTGCTTCGGAATGCGCGCCTGCATCGCCCTTCCCGTATTCGCAGTAGCTGAATCCCCTGCATGAAGTTATTTCGAAGCC
>JAPLVS010000026.1 GCA_026396995.1 Candidatus Iainarchaeum sp. | reverse complement strand
ATCCTGTCGTTAACCGCAATGATTCCGCATTTTTCGCACACAAGTTCTACAACCTTGTCCGAATCATCGATGAATTTTTCCTGCAAAAGCATGCTTGCGCCGTGCCCGACAAGGGTCTCACCCTCCATTTCCCCGAACCTGAGACCGCCCTCTTTTTCCTTTCCTTCTGTCGGCTGCCTTGTGAGAATCTGCACAGGCCCGCGCGCCCTTGCCTGCAATTTGTGGGCAACCATATGATATAATCTCCTGTATCCCACGACCCCGATAAAAATTTTCCCTTCAATCCTCTGCCCTGAAATGCCATCGTACAATACTTCCCTTCCGTCAGGCCTCAGGCCGTGCTCCATTAGAACCTGCTCGAGACCGCTCCTGTTGGCATCGCAGAAAGGCGTGCCATCAATGATTTCGCCCTCCATGCACGATGCTTTCCCTGCAAGCATCTCCAAAAGGTGCCCGACAGTCATCCTGCTCGGAATCGAGTGCGGGTTCAATAAAAGGTCAGGCTTTATCCCATCGGCAGTGAAAGGCATGTCTTCTTCAGGCACTATTGCGCCCACCACTCCCTTCTGCCCATGCCTTGAAGAGAATTTGTCCCCCACCTCGGGGCACATATCGCTCCTTACCTTTAACTTGACAAGCATGTCGCCGTCAGTGCTTTCAGTGATAAGTATTTTGTCAACATATCCTTCCTTGCCCTTCCTTGATGTGACAGATGATTCGCGCCTTCTTTCCTTCACAACGCCGAACTCGCTTACCTCTTCGAGGAACCTCGGCGGGGAAGTCCTGCCTATAAGGACATCCTTTCCGCTTAGCCTTGACTCAACCTCTGCAAGGCCGTCTTCGCCCAATGCCTGGTAGAATTCCTTTCCAAGGTACCCCACTGTTTCCTCATTCGGCACTTCAAACTTGTCCTTCTGCCCGCCCGGATACCTTGTCTGCATTGCTTCATAAGTGCGGAAATAAGCCATCCTTCCAAGGCTCCTGTCCACTGCACCCTTGTTTATCACGACTGCATCAAGTGTGTTGAAGCCGTAATACGGCAGGATTGCGACCACAAAGTTCTGGCTTTGCGGCCTTGACTCCGTGTGCACCAAATCCGTTGTCTTGGTTTTCACCAGGTTTTTCTGCGGATAATGCAATAAGTATCCTTCGGTGTCAGTCCTCAGGTTATAGTTTATCTGGCCGATCCCTGCAGCCTGCTTGAACATTTTTGCGCCATGCAATGCCTTTCCGCTCAGGTTATGGCTCACAAACGGAATCAGGTTTGTTATCACACTGAGAATTCCTGCCGGCTCTATCTCAAGGTGGGTGTGCTCTTTTGTGAGCTCCGCCTCTGTCGCCGCAATCCTTGTATTTTCCTCTTCCTCGGCATCAAGGTATTCCAGCACGCCCTGCTCCATGAGGTCTTCCCAGGAAATCTCGTTATTTTTTATTTTTTCCATATGCTTTTCTGTCAGCATGGACTTTCCGTCTTTGACGACAATAACCGGCCTCTGCACCCTGCCGGAATCAGTGTTAATGTATATCTCGTTCGTCATGTCGTTGTAGGCAATATTGATTTGCGAGTCTATTTTCGCAAACCTCCTTCCCTCAATCAGCTCTTCTGTGAGCTTGGTCGGATTCTGGTGGAATCCAATCAGCCTTCCGTTGATATAAACCTTAGCATTTTCCTTAGCCATCAAAACACCTTAATCAAACATGCCCCTTTCAAACAACCAAAAAATTCCAATTTAATCCAATTTAACTCCCTTCTCTTTCAGCATTGCCTCTATCTGGTCAGTGTGGCTGTCTGTTGTCACCCTTGCCAGCAATGCAAGGTTTTTCACCAAACCGCACTGAGGCCCGTCCGGAGTTTCAACCGCGTCCACTCTCCCCCAGTGCGTTCCGTGCACGTCCCTTGCCTCGTACAATTCCCTGTTCTTGTTCAACGGGCTTTTCACTTTCCTTATATCCGTAAGCGGGCTCAAATAATTCACGCGGTCCATGAACTTGCTCACGCCTGTGGCTCTCCCAATCCAGTTGCCTGTCGACATCGCGAACCTGATCCTTTCGGTTATCGCATCAGGCCTTACAACAGTGCTGATGTTCAATTTCCTTCTCCTGGTGACAGTCCTATCAATCTGGAACTTGAGGTCTTTCACAAAGTATTTGAACGCATACCTGAATAGGTGCTCCATCAGTTTCCCTGACAATTCAAGCCTTTTGTTCGCATAATGGTCCTTGTCATCCTCTTCCCTGAGGCCATAAGCCCTTTCAACAGCCTTTGAAGCCATCATTCCCAAATAATATGCCTTTGCAATCCTGTCGTTCTTTGTCTGGCCGATATGCGGCAATAAGAATCCATCAACGACTTCCCTTGCCCTCTTCAGCCTGTAATCGATTACCTGGCCTGGCGCAACACTCTTCCCGATTTTGTCCAATGCATCCTGTTCCTTCGTGATTTCTGTCTGCTCGAGATTCAGGAGCACATCATTCTGGACCTGCTCTTCGCCGATTGTGAATGCGGCCTTTATGTCGTTCTCGGATTCCATGCCCAGCGCCCTCATGAGCACAAACAATTTGAGCTTTTTCGGCGAACTCGGGAACCTCACATATAACAGGCCGTTCCTCTTCCTCATCACCCTCACGCGGCCCTTGAATGCGCCGCGCGTGCTGATAACTTCCGCGATAACGTCCCCGCGGACTTTTTCCGAAATCATCACCCTGTCCGAGCTCAGCACTTCCTGTGTCATAAGGGCTTTCTCAGAACCGTTGATTATGAAATATCCGCCGAAATCGAGCGGGTCCTCGCCCATTTCGACAAGCTCTTCCGGTGTTTTCCCGTAAAGCCAGCACCTGTCGGATTTCAGCATTATCGGCAATTCGCCCACATAGGCCCTTTTCACGTCCTGTTCGACATCCCTCCTGAGCAGGCGCATGTCAAGGTAAATCGGCCCGGAGTAAGTGCGGTTCCTTATGCGCGCCTCCATCGGCCAAAAATCGTTTCTCGGCGAACCATCGGCTTCGACCACGCGCGGCCTCAGCACTTCGATGTTTGCTACTTCAACCCTCACTTCCTCTATTTTCGGGCTGATATCCTGGTTTTCAATCACGATTTCTGGAAGTTTTTCGTCCACAAACTGGTTGAAGGACTGTATTTCAAGGTCCGCAAAGCTCTTGTTGCGGAAATAATTGTAAATCAAGGGCCATTTGTCGAAGTCAGCCATCTTACAACACCCTTGCCGCCCAGCCGGCCTTATTCATTCTTCCAGCCCAGGTCATCTTACAACCCGGTAATAAGTAGTTTTTCCTGCAGTCGGGGAATTCCTTTCAAGCCTGATAATGTCCCCCCTTTTTGCCTTGAGTTTTTTTATTGCCGGATCCATTTTAAGGATTCCTGGCAGGTTTTCCTTAGCGGCATTGAGTTTTTCAAGCAGGGCAGAGGCGTCCTTTTCATCCACCAAAAAATGCCCAGGCAAAAGCAAATGCTCTTCTTCTTTTTCAGGTTTTTCTGCCACGCACGTCACCGGAAGAACTGGCGTTTTGCATCCTCTGAACCCAGGCAATCTATTTCAGGAGGGATTCACCAAAGTTCAGGGTGTTCGCTTCAAACCCGCAAAAATCGCCATAGATATATCTATTTAAGAAATTTTGAAACTTTAATATTAGTAAACAGAAACAAATATAAATGTTTCACCCGATGCAGGGATTTCAGGGTTTTGCAGGCTGCATTCGCGGTTTCATCTTTTTGAGAAACCGCCGGCTTTTTGCATTTCAGCCGGCTTGTTCTTTTTTTTCAGCCTTGATTTTGGGCTGTTTCCCGTAAAATCTCCCGGACAGGAGGACAAGATACATCAATGCAGTGGCCAGAATTGCCGCCGTGGTATAGCCGAGCCCTACCGCCAGCCCGACTGCTCCCATTGACCATATTCCGGCTGCAGTTGTCAGGCCTAACACCCTGCTGTTTGACTGGAACAATGCGCCCGCCCCCAGGAAGCCTATGCCTGTGATAATGCCTGCCGCAATCCTTGTGGCATCGATTCCGGCCCCACCGTTTGTCTCGCCGATAAGTATGCCGATTATTGTGAAAAGGCAGGCGCCGATTGAAACAATTGCAAAGGTCCTTATGCCGGCCGGCTTTTCGCTTATCTCCCTTTCATAGCCGATTGCCATGCCTAAGCCTGCTGCAATAATCAGCCGTATTACGATTTCCGTCTCAGAAAGCATGATGACCGGAAAAATAAGATGCATAAGAAAATAAAAAGCCATTTCCGGCCTGATTTTCAGGCGGTGCGGAAATATTAAATATTGGAAAGCTGTTATTGTTTTGATTGTTATGCTTTCATTGGGACGCCGGGCTTGGATTGCCTTGTTTTTGATTGTGCTGTTTTTTTTAGTGCCGGCTGTTTTTGCCCAAATCGAATGCGTTGACGGGGAAAAAAAGGAATGCGTTACGGTACAGCAGTGCGACGGCATCCAGAAATGCGCTGACGGGCAATGGTCTGAATGCCTGCTTGAAAAGACGGCCTGCGAATATGGCGCAAAAACCGCATGCATCCCCAAAGTGAACGGCGTTGCATGCGAAAAAATCACCGGGGTGAGGCAATGCGGCATTTGCGGGCAATGGCTTGAGGAATGCGCCCCTTACAGCGGGCGGGTAGAATGCTGCCCCGGCCAGCAAAGGGTTTGCGATGTCACAAGCTCCCAGGAATGCAGCGAGTATGGCCGCTGGAACACCTGCTTTGGCGGCCAGTCCTGCAAGAATGTCAAATGCGATGACGGTGATTCGTGCACCGAGAACAAGTGTGCCATGGGGAAATGCATTTTTTCAAAAATAGAAAAATGCTGCCATTCAGACCAGAATTGCAATTCAAGCGACCGTTGCACCGGCGGCACATGCGTTGCAATCGACTGCGGTGAATGCTTCGAGGCACAGCAATGGCAGTGCGTGCCAAGAAAGAGGGGGATTTGCTGCAAAGACCACTGGAATGAAGGCTTTTCTTCCTGCAGTTTCGATTATTCGGCCACCCGGGAAAGGATTGAATCTGTTGAAGACGAGCGGACTGCATATTTTTTTGCCAAAGGCGAAAAGGCGGTTAAGGAAGGCAGGCTCAAGCTCGCCCAATACTATTTTCAGGCCGCAGAGCTCTCCGCAGATTTGGCAGGGCGGGCTGAAGACTATAACGCAGACATATTGTCGGCGCTCAATTTGCAATTCGACGCTATTGAAAAAGCATTAGGCGACAATAATTTCTCTTCCATGCGGCCTGTCTATACGGAAATCGGGCGCCTTTTCAGGAAGGTGAAGCCTGCCGGCCAGGCAGGCAGCGCAGACGGCAACCAAAGCGTTGCGCCTACTCCTGAGCCTGAGCCAGCGCCGGAAATTCCCTGGCTTTTCATAATCCCTCTCATGATAATGCTTGTCTTCATGGTTTTGCTGCTTTTGTCAGAACTGAGAAAAAAAGGCCAGCTGTCGGTATTGCCGCAGGCAGAGAAAAAGAAGGAAGAACCTGAAATCGAAGCCGAAGCGCCGCAGAAAGAAAAAGAAACTGAAAATGACGGCACTTTTTCCGACCTTTTCGGTTAAGGCTTATTCTTTTTTTCCTTTTCGAGTGTTTCCTTGAATTCTGTGAATTCCTCTTCGCCCAGGCCGAGCTCGGCAAGCTTTGCCTTGTGGTCTTCGAGCGACATCTCCTCGTATTCCTTGCGCCACATTTTCATTTCCTGAGTGTCAGGCAAAGGCCTTCCCCCGCCAACATTCCTTGATTTCATACCTGCAGCATCCCAGAATTCATTGACAAACAATAAAAACAGAACTCTTAAAAAAGCCATCGCCGCTTTTTTCCCGGCCGTGAAGATTTAAAAAATTTTTTATTCAGCCCAGTATTTTTCGAATTCTTTTTCCATTTTCTCTGCCATCGCTGTGTCCTTCACGATAAGCAGGTTTTCCGCATTCCCTGAATCGGCATTCTGCGTGTAATTGAACGAGCCTGTGGAAAAGGCATTGCCGTCAACGATTGAAACCTTGTCGTGCATTATTGCATAGCCCGGAGGGTCGACAATTTTCACCTGCACTCCGCTCCCAACCAAAAATTCATCCAGCGAATATGTGCCGGCTGCCTGGCCCTTGTCCATTATCACTTTCACATCAAGGCCTCTTTCTTTGGCTGCAACAATCGCATCGGCTATTTCCTGTTTTGTCAGGGAATAAATCATTATATGCACGCTCCTGCCTGCCGAACCGATGAATTCAACAAGATGTTCTGCGCACGCATCCTGCGGGCACGCGTAAAGGAAGGCATTATTCACGGAGATTGTTGAACCGCCTTGTGATTGGATTGTTTGCTGCTGTGAAAGAGCGCCGCCGTTAAGTTCTTCCTGTGCCAGGTATCCAAGCCCGAAACCCAATGCAAGGAATAAAAGCGCCAGCCTTAAGCCGATTTTCATAAAAAAGTTAACCCCAGAAAAGAGTTTAAATCCCGCGATGAATATGTTTTTTCATGCAGGACAACACGCTGGTTTCCTTTTTCGATTCTTCATCAAACAAATTCTACAAGCTTTTCTCGACAAAGGATTTTCCCTGCCTTGAAATTTCAGGGGTGAGGATGCACTGCGTCGAAAAAGGCGTGAAAGCGAGCACCGAAGCGATGGTGCGTGCGCTCGGTCCGCTCAAAGGAAAAGTGCTTGATACCTGCGCAGGCCTAGGCTACACCACGATAATGATTGCTGAGGCCCCGAATGTCCGGGAAGTCCGCACATTCGAAATCGACTCCAGCGTTATAGAAATCGCAAAAAAGAACGAATTCTCGGCAAAACTGTTCTCGAACAAAAAAATTTTTTTAAAAAACGAGGACGTTTTTTCAGGCATCCGCGCTTTTCCGGATTCATATTTTGACAGCATCCTTCACGACCCGCCGCGCCTGTCCCTTGCAGGCGAGCTTTACGGCCGTCCTTTTTATCAGGAACTCTTCCGCACCCTCAAGCCTGGCTGCATCCTTTTCCATTACACCGGCGCCCCTGGTGAAAAGAAGGGCAGGGATTTCAAGCTCAAGACAATGAAACGGCTCGAAGAGGCCGGCTTCAGGAATGCCGAAAAAATCGAAAGCGCATACGGCGTCAGGGCCAAAAAGTGAGGGATTCCCTTGAAGGAAACTCTTTCGGAACTCAGAATCCTTGCTGAAAAAAAATTTTCAAAATCAGGCGAAATGTTTTTCCCCTCGCGCTCCTCGGTTGAGCAGGCAACACCGGAAGCGATCTCCCATTACAGGGCGCAGCGCCTCAACGGTTATGTAGCAGTGGATTTGTGCTGCGGCATAGGCATGGATGTGATTGCCCTCGCAAAAAACTGCAAAAAAGTTTTCGCTGTCGAAATCGACAAGAACATTCTTGAGTGCGCGAAGAAGAATGCGAAGGCTTACGGGGCTGACAATATTGAGTTCATAAACTCGAACTGCTTCGGCATTGGCCTCAAATCGCTTAATGTAGATATTGCCTTCGCCGACCCTTCGCGGCGGACCGCACAGGGCAGAAGGGTCAGCGCTCTTGAGGAAACCGAGCCGGATGCAAAAAAACTCATCCTCTTCCTAACCAAAAGCGGAATCAAAAATTCCTGCATCGAGGTTTCGCGAGAGCTTTCCCCGAAGGAAATCCCTTTCGATTGCGAGCGCGAATATGTTTCTTTGGGCGGGGAATTGAACTGCGCGAGCCTTTATTTCGGTCGGTTCAAGAAATGCGAGAGGTCGGCTGTTGTCCTGCCTTCCGGTGAAAGAATCGAATCCAATTCCCTGCAGCCGAATCCTTTGGGCGAATGCGCTTCCCCCAAAAAATTTTTGTTCGAGCTCGATGAGGGCATTGTTAGGGCTGAATTGCAGTCAGAACTTCTTGAAAAACTCGGTCCAGATATTTCAATTTTTTCAAAAAATTTTTTCACTTCGGATTCCATGGTCGGGAGCGCTTTCTTCAAAAACTCCTTTGAAGTCCTTAAGGAAGTTAAAGAAAAGGATTTGGTTAAAGAGCTTCAGATCCTCGGCGCCGGAAAGGTTGTCCTCCGCGGCGCCTTCGACCCGAAACTGCAGGCGCTTGCGAAAAAAGAAATAGAGTTGCAATTGTCCGGGGGAAGGAAACTCCACGTGTTTAATTTGAAAAACAGGCTTTTCATATGCAGTATTTTTAATAAAATGCCTCCCTAAATCAATAAAATTAAACCAATTTTCGCTTAAAGTTAATATTGGGTGGTTTTTTGGCTGACAACATGAACCGCAGGATTCTTTCCCTGCTTTTGAACGAGCCAGACATCAGCCAGAAGGAAATTGCAAAGCGCCTTAAAGTGAGCCCGCCTGCTGTGACAAACAGGGTCCAGCGCATGAAAAAGGACGGCATAATAAAGGGCTTTGTGCCGCTTATCGACCTCGGGAAGGCCGGATTCGAATTGAACGCGATTGTTTGGGCAAGGGTGAAAAACGGGAATCTTGTAGAAGCCAGGAAACTTTTTGCAACAGACCCGAACGTCTGCTCGGTTTATTCGATTAGCGGCGAATACGACCTTGCTGTTTTTGCCAGGTTCAGGGACACAGAGGATGCCGAGAAATGGAGCCAGCGTATTCTTAGCAGGGCGGACATGATTCAGAGGACAAACACCTCTTTTGTGATTGAGGCTGTCAGGGAAAGGATTGCGCCGAACGATTTGAGCGTGGTTTGAATGGACGAAACAGGGTTTAAGATTTTGGAAATGCTTTCGAACACCCCTGGCATAAGCCAGAAGGATGTGGCAAAGGCGCTCAAGGTTACGCCTCCGGCCATCACGAACAGGCTCAAAAAAATGAGGGAAGACGGCATAATAATGGGGTTTTTGCCTGTCGTCGACCTCGGAAAGCTCGGGTTCCGCATTACCATGCTGAGCAATTTGAGGGTGCGCTATGACCGGGTCGAGGAAGCCGTGGCCTGGTTTGCAAAAAGCAGGAATGTCTGCGCCGTATACCATATCACCGGCGCCTACGACATGCTCATAGTTTCCAAATTCAGGGACACAAAGGAATTCAGCGAATGGGTCAAGGAAGCCAACCTGCAAAAGGGCAAGGACGGCACAAGCTTTATGGAGCGCATGAACAGCTCGCTTGTTTTCAACACCGCGAAGGAAAGCCTTGCCCCTGCAAAACTTTTGTGAGGTGGATTTTATGGCAAAAAATGCTGACGCTGAAATAGTCAACCTGATGCTTAAGGAGCCCTCCTTGAGCCAGAAGGAAATCGCGAAAAAACTGAAGATAAGCCCGCCCGCAGTCACAAACAGGATAAAGAAAATGAAGGCCGAAGGCCTTATCGAAGGTTTCCCGCCGCTTCTCAACATGCTGAAATTCGGCTATGACACCACCGTGCTTGTGATGGTGCGCGTGAAGGACGGCAAGCTCATAGATGCCGCGAAATGGCTTTCCGCTGATTCAAACGTTTGCGCTGTCTACAGGATTACAGGCGTTTACGACATCGCAGTCATCGCAAAGTTCAGGAACACAAGGGAACTGAACGACTGGAACATGCGCGCCCTTGCAAATTCTGACCTCATCGACCGCATGAACACTTCGCTTGTCTTCGACGCGCTTAAAGAAGGCGCGATTCCAAACAAGCTCTGCTGAATCCGGCCGGCCAGCGTTTTTCCGCGCGGCTTCTATGCCCTGCCCCAAACAAGCTCTGCTGAGCACTTTTTGTCGCTTGGCCCTGGCGCGCCCAGCCGAATCCTGCTTTTTTTTGCGGCAAGCCCGCGCGTTTTTTTAACCAAAAGCCTGGTTTTTATTAATTTATTGCAGCCAAATTCTGATTAAAATGCAGGCAAAGGCGCTATTTGATTAATTGAATTAATGTAATAAAGTAATAAATAATACTAATTGGATTAATCAAAACAGCCAAATCAAGATATATTTTTAAGCACATCAGGCTATACATTTAATTGTTTGAAAACATGGCTTGAATTGTTTTAATTTGGAGGCGGTGGTGTTGTATGGTAAAAAGTTTTAAAAAATCCGGTTTTTTTGCCCCAAATTTGCGCGGAGCGGCCTGCATCTCCGCGCTCCTATTTTTTGCAGCATTGCTTTCTTCTTCCGCTTTCGCGGCGGGCGGGACGATTCATGTGATTGTGACTAACGAATCTGGGGATCCAATCCAAGGAAACATAGACATTGAACTTTTATACAGGGGGACATCAGTCGCCCAAACGCAAATAAACGGCATAACAACCGCAACCTTTAGCGTTCCCCATCCTGGCACCTATACTGTTTTGGCTAAATGGGAGTATATAAAAAAAGAATTTTGCACGCTCGACAATAATTGGTGCCAAGGGCTGGAATTGGGAAAGATATATGGGGATTCGAATGACCGGCCTTTTGATATCACGATTGACCAAAACCTTGTAGTTAAGAGATACTATCTTGAATCGGCAGCAATGGTGAAGACTAATGTTAAATTAGGAAAGAATGACAACGCAAGGATTGCACTTGAAACAAATGGAGATGAGCTATGGAAGCAGGCTACGATCTTGGCAAAGAACCAAAAATCAGTTCCGCTCTGGAAAGCAGTGCGGATACTTGGCGAGACCAAACTTAAGAATGAAATTGAGAAAAAAATACCATCAAAAGTAATTAGCGGAACCCTGGAAAAAAATTATGCGGCAACGTTTATTGTTTTTTTCGCAGGGGCTGTGTTTGATGCTTACACTAATCCTGAAAAGGACATAACAGAAACACTGCACGACGCCGTCCCCGAATTGATTGTTACTGTTTCAACTGACACTGCCGGTTATTACCTTGCAGAAGCAGTGGGGTTTAGTGGTGAAGAAGCGATTGGGCCCATTGGCTGGGGTGTCGCTGTTTTGCAAATAGGATATGAGTTTTGGAAGGATGAGCACCGCTGTGCCAATGCAGAAACTGACGATTTGGAATTTATATATGGGGAAACAACTAACAAGCAGGTTGGCTCCACTATAGGTTATGAGTGTGGCAAAGAGGACAGTTTGGGATGGCATACAAATTGCCCAGTAACAATCGTGAATCTCGGAGAACCGCTTTACGACTATCGTTTTGTATTCAATTATTCTGAAATACTTCCACGGATTAACTATCTAGAACATGGAGTGACCGAAAGCGGATTTTCAACACTTGCATTCGACCCATTGTCTGTGGCGGGAGGAACATACAGCATTCCACTAAATGCAAAACTTTGTGATAAAAGCATCACTTTGAAATTGAATAGACGGCTAAACCCGTATGCTATTCTTGAATACCCCGCAGTGGCCTACCCCAATAAAGCAATTACAATTAAGGCGATGGTTTACAGCGACGATGGGGTTGTCGAAACAGGCGGAGGCCAGGTAAGCATAAGATGGAAATATGCAGAAGAGTCTAGCTATCACATTGTGACAATGCAAAGAGTTGAAGGTGACAAATATCGCGGCAGATATTCTTTGGATATAACCCCTTCGAAAGCAGGCATAATCAAATTTTATCTGACCGCACAGGACGAAATGGTCGATGTCTTGGACACAAGTCTTGAAGAAGCCGAATATGAAATTTCAGTAATAGACGACGCTTATAGCGGGGCAGATGCTCCAGATACTGCCCCCGGTGTCGACATTTCCCAGTATTCCAACGGCGCAACCCTGTTGACAGGCTACCTTTCGGCCGAACCATGGGACAGGATTGACACTTACCGGTTCCAGATCCAAAAAGGCCAGAAAGCACCTATTTTCTTTGCAGGCGACCAGGCTCTCCAAATTTCAACAGGGGGTGCCCTCGGAAACAATAACTTCAAGCCCACTTTTTCAGATTTGCAGAAGCTCGCTGACCTGACCGCGCAAAGCACAGGCACCGCCACTCTCACAATATCAAACCCGTATTCGATCGACATCAGATTGCTGCAGTACCAATTTAAAGTCCAGGTTTCAGGCAGCCCTGCCGAGAATCCGGTGCCAGGCGACACAAACCAGAGTAAAGACACAACTCCTGACACCACAAAAATTGATAGCTATTCCGGCACTGTCACCCAAACAAGAATTGTCAAAATCGGCGGCCAGAGCGTAATAGCAGGAAAAGTGCTCACAATAAGCAGTGGTTCCTTCACATATTCTTGTGCATTCAACAATTCCGGCAAAAAAATCATCAAACTCGATGAAGTCGACTTTTACGGCCCCATTCTGGTAAACACGGCGAAATCATGTATCCAAAAAAGTGGTACTACCTGTAAAGAGTGCTATCAGGGCCTCTACAATGAAAGGATCACAAAATCCGGCTGGTATCCATATTACAGCTTTTTCTATGTCCCGGTTGACCATCTCCAGGATGGCGTAATATATGATGTCTGGGTTGAGATGACAGGCACCACCATCACCGGCACAAAGAAAACAATCACGGCCAAAAGCCAAGTCGTAAAGATAAAGATTTCCATAGATAACCCGCCAGTAGTCAATTCCATTTCTGCAAACATAAAGTACAACTCTGTTGATTTCAATTTGGGCATGGCCGATGACAAAGGCTTGGCTACTGCTTACATATACAAAACCAATTCGGCCACTCCCCTATGCACTTTCAGCCTTGGGGGGGCAACCTCAAAAATAGTCAGCTGCTCTTGGAATACAAGCGGGGAAACCCAGGGAACAGCCTATAAGGTATGGGCTGAAATATACGATAAAGGCGGAAACTGGACCAAGAGCGACGAGCTTCCAATCACAATACTGTCAGATGTTGCCCCCCCGGTTATCGAGGGGCTTGTTGCCCTGCCGACAGGCAGCGGCGGCGTGTTCAAAAATTATGCCGGAGGCCAAGTACAGTTGTTTGCCTCAGCGAATGATTCCGGCAGCGGCCTCAGGGAAGTGAAATGGAGTGACAATGCTGCGGCAATAGGCTCCGGCACACAAATTTCCTGGAACACTTTGGCATTGGCTGGCGCGCACACGATTAAAGCCGAAGCATGGGACAATGTGGGCCTGCGCACAGAGAAAACCGCTTCGATAACCATCGACAACATTGCCCCCTCGCTCACAGTGCTTTCGCCTTACGGCAGCGCTTCAATTGTCGATGAAACGGATTTGAACGCGGATGCTTCGGACAGCGGTTCAGGCCTCTGGAAAGTGGAATGGTTCCTGCTCTCCGGCGGCACATGGCAGAAAATAGCTTCAGGCCAGAAAACCAAATGGTTTGTGGGAAACATAAGCGGCGACCAGGCCATAAAGGTTGTAGCGACAGACATGGTCGGCAACAAGGCCGAACAGCAGGTTTTGGTGCATGTGATCGGAAGGCCTGACCTAAGCCCAGTGAGCATTTCCTTCAACCCAACAGAGCCTATTGAAGGCAATGGTGTTGAAATAACAGTCTTGCTTGAAAATTCCGGTGAAAGGGATGCGGTGGATTTCAATGTCGGATTGCTTGTCGACGGTGTTTTAATTGGAACACAGCCAATGAGCCTGGCTGTCGGCGCACAGGATTCTGTTTTGTTCAATTGGGCTTCCATTGCAGGAAACCATTTCGTTATGGCAATAGCCGACACTGACTACAGCATACTTGAATCTGACGAATACAACAATTCCATCACATCCGACTTGGCTGCCCTCGAACGCTTCAAAATAATCGACAGTTTCTCAGACGGCCTCAAGGAAGAAGAAATGGAATTCCCATCAGCCGGCTCGGTTGAGAAATCCGTGAATATCTCTGCGGGCTGGGGCATCATCGACGCAAACTTCCTGCTTTCGGCACATTTCGATGTCGAGGGCGACTGGGTTTTCGGGGGATACATCCAGCCTCAGCCGAACCCGGAGGCAGAGGCACCTGCTGCTGAATCCCAGCTCGTCCTTGAGCCGAAAACCGTCAGCAACCCCCCGATTACCTTCAAATATTACGAAATATCAAAGGAAATCGACATTCCCCTCAAAAGCGGCTGGAACATGATTTCGATTCCCCTGGTAATGGAAAATACAAGCATTGCAAGCGTGCTTTCTTCAATAGAAGGGAAATATACCGCAGTCCAAGCACATGATGCAAAAACCGCCAGGTGGGCCTCATATACCCCCGGGGAACCTGTCAACTCGTTGAATGAAATCAGGCCAGGGCTTTCATACTGGATCAGCATGCAGTCGGATGCAAACCTGCATCTCAGCGGCTACCAAATCTTTTCCTGGGAAATAAGCCTTTACAAAGGCCAGAACTTTGTAGGGTATCCTTCCATGACAGCAAGGGAAATCACTGAAGCGCTTTCATCGATTGCAAACAAGTATTCCTCGGTAACGCATTACGAGAACGGCGGCTACCAAGTCTATGTCCCTGCTTACAGCGGCACTGCAAGCCTGCACGAACTTGGGTCGGGAAAAGGCTATTGGGTCGAGGTCACCGAGGACTGCACCTGGGTTCTTGCAGACCCTGACCCGCAGCCAACAACCGGCATAACCGATGAACCAGAGGCAACATGGGCTGCATACCAGTATGTCGGCACAAAAAAGCCTGTCTTAAGCGCCTTGAAACCAATCGAAAATGATTTCACTGCAATCTATTATTATGATGCCGATACCGGCAACTGGATGCGCTATTACAACCCGTTGAATTTCACGGGCGGCGACTGGAATGCCTCGAGGATAGGCTGGCTCCTGCAGGGCAAATGGTTCGATGACCTTGAGCACGGAAAGATTTATTTCGTGCACTTTGTTTCCTCGCCAGTGGCTCACGCCCTTCTCTGGGCTGCTGATAGCTGTGTGTATTCCAACGGGTACTGGTACAGGTCTGCGATCGTTAACGGCGGCCCAGATAGTAAAAGGTGCGCGCAGGGCTGTGAAAACAGCCAGTGCGTTGCATACGATGTTGCACCGCCGGAGTGCACTGATTCGGACAATGGCGATGCCGCAATCAAAGGCACTGTTGAATTCAAAGGGCAGCAGTTTTCAGACCAATGCCTTTCGCCGGAACTGCTCCTGGAATTCTCCTGCACTGAAAGCACGCTGGAAGCAAAAGTGCTGAAATGCCAGTGCATCAATGATTCTGCATCGTTTTCAAGCGTTTCACTGGACGTAGGTTCGAATGGTTCGATTGAATGGAGTGCAACCAATTTCTCAGGCTCGCTCCTCCTAGATTCCGGCAACACCTTTCCAACAATTGCCTCCGAAATCGGTTCGTATATACAAAACAATTGTGCCGGCCAGGAAACATGCACGGTGCCTTTAAGCTTTTCAGTTGGCTCTCCAGGCAATCTCAGGATTTCCGACTTTTCCATATTAATCGAGCGCACTGACGGAAGCGGCGGCGGTGGCGGAGGGGGAGGCGGTGGCGGCCTTCAGGGCTTCGAGCACAAGAAAACAATAGCGATAACAGAACAAAGCGGGAGCGATTTAACAGACTACCAAGTTCCTGTAAAAATCGATTTGGACGGGCTTGTGGCCGCAGGCCAATTGAAGGCCGACTACAGCGACATCAGGTTTGTTGATGCCACAGAGCCGACGATTGAAAAAACTTATCTGGCTTACTGGATAGAGCCTGCGCAAACTGTGGTCCCCTCACCGACCCCAACTCCGGCTCCGACCCAGACTCCCACTCCAACTCCTGAGGAAAACCCTCACTCGGGCGGCTCCGGCTCATCTGGTTCAGGCAACACAATCCCAAATCCAGCTCCGGTTTCAGCACCATCCTCAAGTTCCACCCCTGCCACGCTGGGAACAGCGCAAAATTCGGTTTCAGCAGAGGCAACAATCTGGGTAAAGATCCCTTCGATTGAAGCGAATTCCACAAAAACAATTGAAATGTATTATGGCAACCCTGAAGCGGAAAGCGAAAGCGATGCCGAGGCAGTGTTCGATGTTTTCGAGGATTTCAGCATTGATAAAGGCAAGTGGACAGAATATGACCCAGAAGGCAAGATTTTGCAGGATTATTCAGGAGACCAAAGGCTTGAATTCACTGACTGGAAAAGATACAATCCCGGATATGTCGCAGCTCCTCTCAGCACAAACGACTTTGTGCTGGACTACGACCTTGCAATAACAGATGACGGCGGTAATGCGCATTCAATCGGCCCAGGCTTTGCAGATGCGCTTGGCGACATGAGTGCCTGGATGGATGGTGTGGCTGTTCTCTACTATGCCGGCTTTGACGGCACAAGGTTCTTTGAAGAAGCGATTATCAACGGCAACAGGATTTGGAGCCACGGCCCGGCAGGCTCGAATTCCGTGGATATGGGTGTTGGAACCACCTATTATATGCGCTTTGAAAAATACGGCGGCAAGTTGAGGTTAAGCGCTTTCTCAGATCCTGCAAGAACCCAACTTGTTGGTGGAAGCCCGAAGGAAATCACCGCAGACTTTGGAAGCAAGACCTTCAATTATTTCTATCTCCTTGCCGCCGCGGTCTCTTCCCCAACCGGCAACTGGGAATGGACAAGCGGCTGGATGGACAATGTCAGAGTGAGAAAGCGCGCCGTGGTCGAGCCGCTGGTTGAATTTGCATTTTGCTGCACTATCAGCGGTTGAAATATTTGATCAAAACCATGACACAAAGGAGGTGAAAAAAATGAAAAAAGCAATTTTGGTTTGCCTTTTGGCAGCATTCCTTGTAATGGCAACACTAAGCGTCAACGCCAAGAGCAATACCGCCTGCAATACAAACAAAAAACCCACAATAACCATAACCTACCCTGAGCGCAGCAACACCAGGATGTACACTTCAGGCGATTCCTTGTGGATAACTGTCCAAGGCGTTGTAAAAGACAATTGCGTGCAGCCAAAGGTTTTGGTAAACGGCGGAACAGCAAGTGTTTCCAGGACAGGCCAAGGCCAGTTCAGCTTTTCGAAGACCATACTGTTGAAAATGAACGCGAATGCCATACACGTAAAGGCGATTGGCTATTGCTGGACTACTGCGAAAGGACAAACCAAGTGCCAGACTTCGGAAAAATGGTACAAGGTCACAGTCTATAAAAGATAGAAAAAGTCAGCGAGAATAATTTTTGTTTGCGGCAGGCTAAAACCTGCCGGTTTCTTTTTTTTAATCAAGCACAAAACTTCAAATCTGCACGAATGACACTTTTAGTTCCATGCCGTTTGCTGCTGTGCCTTTTATGAGCGTGCCCATGATTGGCTTTTTGTCGGCGGTGCAGATGTGCATTGTGCCCCACAGGTCGCCGCCGGAAAGCTTGAAGTCGCCGTTTGCCCTCAATATGGGCTTGTCCTTGAACCTGGAGGACGCGAAATGCCCGCCCTCAAAATAGTTGATGTAGCCTTCCTTCATTGTGCCGCTCATGTCTTCGACCTTTACTTCCCTTAATCCGTTCTGTTCCATCGCCTGCTGGAGGCATTTCAAAATGTCCTCGCCGTCTTCTAAGGCAACAGTGAGGATTTTCTTCACGCCTTTCTTGTTGAAAAGCACTGCGTCAACATGAGGGCACATGATAATCTTGTATAATATTATGGTTTAAAAAGAAATGCATGCGCATTTTCACGCATCAAATTATTTTTCCCTGTCCTATCACGCGAGGCTTTGCCTCGACATCGCACAGGGCAATGGATTCGCCTTTCCTTATTGCAATCGCTTTCCCTGTTTCTATCCTAAGCGGATTCAGGGATTTCACGGTGCAGCCCGAGATTTGCATCCTGCACTGCACGTGCAACTGCATTTTTTCAGCGATTTCCTTTTTCCAGAACTTTGTTTTCTGGAATGAAACATTGAACTCTTTCTTTTCCCCGAAAGCATTGTCATCGGAAAGCACCATGCCCCTCGAGAAATCCTCGGCCTCGATCCCCTTCAACGACAATCCCACCCTTTCACCGCAGCCGGCCTCTTCCACGTCCTTATCCTGCACCTGGATTGATTTCACAAGCACTTCGGCGTTTTTCGGCAAAGCCCAGAGTTTCTGGAACTTTGCAACTTTTCCCTGCGCCACAAAGCCCAATGCGACAACACCCACGCCTTTCACGTTGAACATCGCGTCAAGGTCTATAATGGTGCTTCCCTCTTTCTTCGGGTGCTCAAGCGAGGCAAGCTTTTCCAAAAGTCCTTCCTTCTGGATTTTTTCAAAGCCCTGCACTTTTGTTCCGGCAATGATTTTTTCGAAAAGGCCTTCGTCAAGGTTTTCGCCCATCACAATGAAGCCTTTTTCCTTCCCCATGCAGTCGCTTGCGACAATTATTTCGCCAAGGAAGGAATCGATTTTGTCCGCGCTGATAATCACATAATCCGCAAGATGGAGTGCCTGCAATAAGGGATTGATTTTTTCAGGGTGCCCGCGCGGGAAAATGAAGGTCAGAACCTTCCCGTTGTGGGTTCGGTGGAAAAATTCGAGGTCGGATTGCCCGCTGCTTTTCCCCAATTCCTTTGCCAGCTGTTCGTTGAAAACAGCGAAATTCACAGAAGCCATTTGCATCCCTGCGCCCGCTTATTCCCGCACCCTTTAAAGCGTGCACCAATTATCTTTTTATGAAAGGTTTTAAACAGTTGCTTCGGGCGGCCATTGCCCGCGGTGTTCGATTGAGTGCATCCAGACATCCAGGGCAGTTTTAAGCAGCAAAAAGAATACAATAGTTATTTGCTCTGACCCAAACCACACGCCCATAAATATGAGCAAATACATTGGCGCCACCCTTTCAAAAGGAAAAAACACCAGCGCCCAGATGTCTTGCTTTTTTTTGGTCTTTCCACTATAAAAAAGGAATGAAACCAGGTGGTTCACGAAAAAAACTGCGGCGGCTATTGGCACCAATGCCAGACTGGCAAAATCTGCTTTTGGAATGCCTAGCGTGCTGTCATTTGTGCCGGGTGGCCCCGCAGATAATAGAATGCTGAATAGTGTCATAATCCCCAAAAATGCAAGAGTGAAATACTGGAAGAACCCGTAAAGAATCGCAAAAAATATCGCAGTCAGAAATTTTACCCGGCGAGTGGGCTGGACCGGGCGATTTTTCACCAGCAAAGGAATGTTTTCAGCCGAAAACTCCTTTAACCGCAATATTTTGATGAAATTGAAAATCCCTATTATCGCGCCCTGGCACCAGTAAATCCAGACAAGGGTGAGCAAACTCCAGTTTTCCACCACCGCAAAACAAATCGTAATCAGATTTGCAGCAAGCAGGGAAATGGCCGTTATATCCCAATGAATCAAATTGCGCAATTTCACGTATTTCACTTCGCTTTCCGTGAATTTAAATATTGCCCTCGGGCTGCCATTGCCAAGCATGTTCAAAGTTATGCGTTATGACGTCGACCGCGGTCTTTATCAGCAGGAAGAAGACAAGGACGAGGCTAGTGGAAACAAAGTAAAAAGACAAGAAAAAAAACAATATTATTGCCAATTGCATTGGGACTATCCTCCAAAGTCCGCCGCCCCACGTTACATCAAGGATATTTCTCCTTTTCGTTGGTTTGTTTTTATAAAATCGGTATGCGCTAAGGTGGGTTATAAAAAATACGGCAATGGCGGCTAAAGTCATAAGAAAATCGATTAAGCCGCCGTCTTGGGATTCGATTGCACTGCTGCCCACTAAGGCTGCTTTTATGCTTCCAAATGCCGAGAGGAAAATCATAAACGCCGCAAAACAAAGCATGGAGCCTCCAAAAATTATTGCAAACCATAAAGCGGCAAACTGTTTTGTTTCTTCGTTTTCCTGTGCCTGCTTCCCGCCTGAAAAAGGCAAACTAATTCCTTCCGTGGAAAAATCCCTCAGATCGCGTATTTTAAAGAAATGGAAGAAGCCGATTATCGCGCTTTGCCACCAATACACCCAGAACACCCGCTGGAAGCTCCAGTTGAAAATCACAGCCAAAAGAATTGTAAATAAATTTGCCAGTATCAGGGCGAGTGTTGTCCGGTCCAATCTAATCGGCAGTTTCATGTATTTCACTTCGCTTTTCCTGAATTTAATCCTTTCATCGCGCCTTTTCCGGGATTTTCTTCATGATGCCACTGTTTTTAATGATGTCGGATGGAGTTTTATATGTTAAAGAAAGATTAATGTGAAGTTAACCTGATTTTCTTAACTGAAAAGGACGCCTGATTTTTTCTGGCGGAAAGTTAACTTTTCAATTTTGCCTTTCTTTGATTAAAATACAAAAGAGTGATACAAGTGGATTTTAGTGACTTAAAGTTAAACGAAAGGCTTGCCCAAGCCATACAGGCAAAGGGCTATGCCGTGCCTTCTGAAGTGCAGGCTAAAGCGCTTCCCCTCGTCTTGGAGGAAAAAGACGTAATAGTGCAGGCCAGGACAGGCACAGGAAAAACAGCGGTTTTCGCGATTCCCCTGCTTGAAAAGCTTGCAGGCCTTAAAGGCCAGACACAGGCACTGGTTATTGTTCCTACGCGCGAGCTCGCGGACCAGGTGCAAAAAGAATTCGTTGCGCTTTCAAAAGGCCAGGGAATCTTTTGCGCCGCGGTTTACGGCGGCCAGAGCATAGGCGTCCAGCGCGGGCTTTTGAACAAAGGCCAGCACATTGTGGTTGCAACCCCCGGCAGGCTGATGGACCTGATGAACAGGGGCTGGATTAGGCTGGATGCGATTAAATTCGTTGTTTTGGATGAAGCGGATAAAATGTTCGACATGGGCTTCAGGGACGACATCGAATTCATACTTGGAAGGTGCCCGAAACAGCGCCAGACAATGCTGTTTTCTGCAACGATTTCCGACGACATCCTTTCAATGGCCGAACATCATTTGCGCCCTGACAGGATTTTTGTGAATGTTTCACAGGACAAGCTTGCGGTTGACGAGATAAACCAGTTTTATATCAGTGTTGACCCGAAAAAGCGCCTGTCAATCCTTGCGGCGCTTATCCAGGACAAGAAAATGACAAAATGCCTTGTGTTTTGCAGGACTAGAAGGACAGCGGACTGGGTTTCAAAGCAATTGACACAGCGCAGGGTCCCTGCGCGCTCGATCCACGGCGGCCTTGAACAGAACGTCCGCCAGCGCATTATCGAGGGCTTCAGGGCAGACAAGATTCCGGTTCTGGTGACCACAGACCTTCTGGCGCGCGGAATGGACATTCAGGACATTTCGCACATAATCAACTTCGATTTCCCGAAGGAAAAGGAAACCTATGTGCACAGAATTGGCAGGACCGCAAGGTTCGGCAAAACAGGGGAAGCAATAACCTTCTGCACGAACGTGATGGAAATACAGGAACTGGAAAACATCCAGTCCAGCTTCCGCACAGAAATAATAGAACTGGTGGAAACCGCGTAAAGCGGTTTCCGTTTTTCTTTTTTTTCATTAGCGGAAAGCTGAATTAATCAGGATGCCTGCGGCTGCCGAAACAAAGTTTGCTGCCAGCGATGCTTCCAGCGCCCTTTTCTTTTCCAGCCCTGCAACATAGTGCAAAAGCGCGGCTTCCAGTGCAAAAACCGCAATTTCTACAAGCAACAGGTTTGCCCAATAGCTGCCGGGAAGGTTCAATACTGCAAGCCATGCCAGCGGATGCGAGAAACAGTTGAACAGAATGCAGTAAAAAATGCCGCGCCGGATTCCCTTCAGGCCTATTGAAAAAATAGGCGCTTCGAGGACGATTGTCAGGGCCAAAGCCTGCAGGTAAAGCATTTTACTTCCTTTTCTTGAGGAAAAACACTGCCACGATTATTATGGCAGCAACAGCAGCCATCCCAAGTATTGCCATGGCTGGCAAGTCATTGCTTGCGGGGGCTGGACCCTGGCTTGGCGTGGGCGTCTGGCTGTTTGGTGTTTGAGTTGGAGCAGGCGTTTCGTTGTTTTGAGGTGTCGGGGTTGGAGCCGGGGTTTCGCTGCCGTTTGTGTAGTCAATGAACTTTGTCACTTCCCTTTTTGTGTCGTTCAGTATTTTCTTGTTCTGGAAGTCGACGCCTTTAATGGTGACTGTTGTGGTGACAACTTTTTCAGATATAATCTTATACTCTGGATCGCCCCTGGGGAAATAATAGCTTGAAACCTCGTTAGATTCCGGCATTGGGTAATTGGAATCGTGTTCCATTATAGCATAAGCAATCTTGTTTTGGTCGACAAAGTCCTGTAGGAATTCCTCATCTGGGTTTACTTCGATTTCATAGCCGTCTGTTGTAATCTGTATTTCAAGCTCTTTCACGATTTTTTCGAATTCTGTTTTCGGGAATGCGTAAAAGTCATTGGAGCATAATTTGTATTGCGGGCATGGCAATTCTTGTCCAATGGAGGACGGCGTGACCATGACCGGGTGGCACATTCCGGCATCATGCAGGCTCCCCATGCAGACAAAGGCATAATCGTCGAAATTGCCGTCAAAAACATATGCTCCCTTATAATCTACAATTTTATACTCGCCAGGCGGCGGCGTAGGCGGCGCTATGGGCACATCCGCAAAAGCGAGTGATGGTGCCATCAAAAATATCAAAATGAAAAGCGCCACTTTGCCTAAAGCCGGTTTGAAGAATTCCTTGAAGTCCATGCAATAATTAGCGCTGACCAAATATTTATTCTTTGCGTTTGGGTTCGGTTATTTCAGAATCTTTTTCGCAATGTCCACGAACTTGACATTGATTTGCTTTATTATTTCGGACGGCACAGTGTAGACCAGGGTTTTGCTTTTTTCTGTGCTCAATGAGTGGATTGTCTGCAGGGTGCGCAAGTGCATTCCACCGGTGGTCCTTGTAAGTTCCAGTGCTGCTTTCCTCAGGTTTTTGGAGGATTCGAGTTCGCCCTGCGCCCTCAACACTATTGCCCTTTTTTCCCTTTCCGCTTCGGCTTCCTTTGAAATAATCCTCACAAGGCTGTCTGGCAGAATTATTTCCTTTAAATCAACAGAGTCGACCTTTACCCCCCACGGGTCTGTGACCTTGTCCAATATTTCCTGTATCCTTTTCGCGATCTGGTCCCTTTTTGCAAGCAATTCGTCAAGGCTCACTTCGCCTACGACTTCCATCATCGTGGTTTGCGCAAGCTGGCCTACCGCATACCTGTATTTTTTTACTTCAAGCACCGCAAGGTTGGGTTCGCTTACCCTGTAATAAACAACTGCGTTGATGATTGCCGAAACATTGTCTTTCGTGATTATGTCCTGCTTCGGCACATCTATCACAGTGGTCCTTATGTCCACTTTCTGCCAGGACTGCAGGATTGGGATGACAATATTGAAGCCGGGGCCCATTACTCCAGTGTATCTTCCGAGCGTGAACCTTACCCCTCTTTCATACTCGTTCACTATCTTTATCGATGCGAGCGCCAGCAGGAACAGGAATAACAGGAAAAGCGGCATTATGAAAACAATAATCAAGCCTGCAATGAAAAACAAGTCCGCTGCCATTATTTGGCCACCGCTTTTGCTTTGTGCCCATAACCTTCTGTCGTGCGCAAATTATCCAATGGCAAAAAGAATACTACCTCGTTTGAGGGATCCGAGGCAATGCCGCCAAGTTCCTGCAATGTCCTCAGGTTCAGGCCGCCTTCAACTCCGCTCAATGTTTCAGCCGCCTTTGAAATGACTTCCGCTGCAAGCGCTTCCCCGCTTGCCTTTATTATTGCAGCCCGTTTCATTCTCTCGGCTTCGGCTGCCTTTGCCATGACTGTTTTCATCAATTCAGGCAATTCAATGTGCTTCAATTCGACTGCATCAACCTGTATTCCCCAAGGGTCTGATGCCTTGTCCACAATCAACTGTATCTTTTTTGATGCTTCTTCCCGGTTACTTAAAACTTCATCCAGTGTCATTTCGCCAATGATATTCCTCATTGTTGTCTGGGCCAACTGGCTTATCGCATACTCATAGTCCTGCACCTTGATTATTGAATTCTGTGCCTCGTCCTTCCTTACCCTGAAATATATCACTGCGTCAACGCCGATTGAAACATTGTCCTTGGTTATCGGCGATTGTTCAGGCACCTCTGTCACCTCAACCCTCAAATCCACAATCGCAAGCCTTTGAATGACTGGCATTATAATGTTGAATCCCGGGTTTATGAGGCCGGAATACCTTCCAAGCGTGAAAAGCACCCCGCGCTGGTATTCGAAAACAATCTTTATCGAGCCCAGCACAAGGAAAAACAGCAATATTGCGAGCGGCCAGAACAATACAAACGAAACGAAAGTGCTCAGTAAAGTGAGCAATGCAAGCAATACAAGGAACCAACCCCACATGCGCATGTATGAATTGGAGCACTAAAATATTTAAGGGTTTGGACAGGCAAATCCGCCTATTTTCCGAACCTTTCATCCGCGTAACCGAGCAGGCTTCCGAGCACCAGCGTCATTATTGCGATGGGCAGGAGGCTCGCCGGTTCTTTCCAGCCGATAAGGATTGCCGCAGGCAATAAAACCAAAAATGAAACCAAAAGCCCTTTGAGCACCCAGTGGATTTTCAGGGCTGAAGTGGAAATCAGGAATCCGGATATAACCCAAAGCGAAAAGGCTGAAAGGATTGCATCCAAGGAAAGGTTCTGGAGCACCATCGGGATTGAATCGATTATGCCGGCGATTGCGCCGAACAATATTCCTGTTTTGATTTTCTTATCCACAATCCTAAATTAGGCGTTCGTTGTATTTATAGTTTGCGCCTGGGCACGCCATTGGCTGCAATCAAGCCTCGCGAAAACCCGCGGAAAGAAACCTTTTTATATAAGGTCAAACTTAATGGTTGCATGACTGACCGGAAATATTTGGCTTTTGGAATTTTAGCCATTGCGGTTATTGGAATAATTCTTATTTGCGGGTGTACCGGGCAGCCGGGCGCCACAGGCCAAACCACTCCGACTCCTGCCGGTGCATCGCCTTCACCGGCGCCAAGCCAAAGCAACCAACCCACTGCAACGCCAACGCCATCGCAGTTAAAAATAGTTGTTAAGGATTATGGCCTGCCTGAAGTAAAATACCTTCAGCCGACTATCACTGAAATCCAGCTGCAAAACCAAAGCAAGGGATGGGTGACAATTTGGAGCAGCCCGGAAGGAAAAACCGTGAAGCTGACTTCGGACGGTGCAGAGATAGTTTTGGATTCTGTAAGCCTTGAAGCAGGGACCTATATTGGGGCTAAGCTGAAGGTCACCACGGTTGATGTGGAGGTCGATATAAACAGGGACGGGGATACAATTGACAAAAACGTGGAGGTTATCATGACCAAGGCAGAATTCGATTTGCTGCCGCCTGGCGAAAGGCCTTCAGGGTCACAGCAGCCGCCGTCTTCTCCTTCGCCGCCACCGCAGCCGCCTTCTCCTTCGCCGCCTGAAGGACCGCCGCCTGAACTACAAGCGCCACCTGCATCGCAAGGAACATTATATTTGAAAGAACCGCCGTCAGGGCAGGAGCCGCCATCTGGACCGCAGCAGCCGCCGGCGCCATCACAACCACCGGGGCCATCCAAGCCATCGAAGCCGGAGTGGTCGCCGGGCGTAACATTTGATGGTAATTATGTCCACATGGGCGTGTTCTTGGATGAAGTCCACACAGCAACTTTCAATGACTTCTTTGTTCCGTTATGGGGCAAAGACTTTGTTTATGGCGGAAGCGGCGGAACGATAGTGTTTGATTTCACTTTGCACCCGTGCCTGCCCAAGCATGAGCAAGTATCTGTAGAAGTCTCCACAGAAACTTGAAGATAAAAGCAGGGCAAATCCGGCCGGCAGAATTCAGAGTTCGTACAGTTCTTTCAGTTTTTGCTTTACTTCGTTCAGTTTCTGTTTGGAGATTTTCCCTATTTCCTGCGAAACAACTGCTTTCTCTATTGTGGTGGGAAAGTCCGCGAGTATTTTGCTTTCGGTTCTCAGTTCGCCTTTTTCCAGGTCCTTGTTTTCCAGTTCCACGTCATATTTTGCCCTTGCCGGCGTTGAAGAAATGCTCAGCACTATAATGTCGGCTGACTGCCGGTTGAAATCCGAATTGCTTATTATAAGGACCGGCCTGCGCTTGCAGCCGACCTGCTGGGAATAAAGGATATCGGCAACAACAATATTACCCTGTTCAAAACTTGAAGAGTTTTTCTGCATCTTCCCCCTCTTCAGCCAGCCGCTTGTATGCATAGAGCCTGAACGGATCTTTCTCGGCTGCTTCGATAAGCTGCGCTTTTTGCTCAATTGCCTGCCTCGCCACTTCAGTCCACTTTATTTCCGGGTGCTTTTTCATAATCCTGTGCAATTGCTCCGGAACCGCCAAAGTCATATTAACCATACTTAATCACCTTAAATAAGTAAAATAAGTAGAAACTTATTTATGGCTTTGTTTTTCTGCCTCGGCTATCTCCCCCCTAACCAGTAATGCCCTAAGTGGTTTTTAAACGCCCCAAGGCAGCGGGTTTCTGCTGAACCTTCGGCCGGTCAATTACAATTAAAAATCCCGCCAGCGTATTACTTTTGTGTTTTCCCCGGAAACGCTTGGTTTTGTTGCAGGGTTCCTTACGACGATTTCTTTTTTGCCGCAGGCAATAAAGGCCTGGAAGACAAAATCGACAAAAGACATAAGCCTGCCGATGTACCTTGTATTCATTCTCGGCGTTTTCCTTTGGATAATTTACGGTTTTATGATAAATTCTTTGGTTGTGATGCTGGCAAATGTTGTAACCCTTCTCATAGCGCTCTTCATACTGTACCTGAAAATCAGATACGGGTGAAATTAAAATCAGTTTTCTTTTTGGCCAACCTAGCCTTTTTCTTTTCGGAAAAGAAAAAGGCCGGAATCCCGCCTCCCGGATTTGCACCGGGGATCTTCCGGTAACAGCCAGACCATAACAAGGCCTCCTGTTGTTTTTGGAGTCTACAGCCGGACGCATTAGCTACTATGCTAAGGCGGGATTTCCCCTTGGGGCTTTGGCTCAAGCCCTTAACGTATTAATTCCTGTTGCCTTTTTTTAAAAACCTATTGTATAGGCGCGGATACAATAATGTAACCCAAAGTCCTGACAAAAAGAAAAGCGCTTCCTGCAAAGGGAACTGCGCGAACAATCCGGCAAGCCCGATTGCCGCAAGCCCGGCAAATCCCAAAATTTCCATCGGCCAATAAAATCCTTCCTTGTGCTTTTTTTTATGTTCCGAATAAAAGTGCCCCAAGAAAAATCAGAGCGGAGGGAAGGCAAGGACCGGGAGGTCAAGCCAAAGCGCTCCGCAGACCGCAAGCAGTATGAGTGCCAGCCCTGCCTTTCCGTGCGGGAATTCCAATGAATGCAGTTTTTTGCCGAATTTTTGCTCTGCTTCAAACACTGTTTCCCCAATCAAGAGGCCCAGTATTGTGCCGGCAATCACGTCTGTTAAGTAGTGCACGCCGAGATAAAGCCTTGAAAGGCCAACTAAAACCACTGCCAAAAGCAATAATGGCCGTTTTTTTGATGCCAGATGATGCCTGAAATAGCCGAAAAAAGAGGAAATTACCGTCGCGTGCCCGCTTGGAAAAGAGTATTCGGAAAAGAAATCGGCTTCGCTTGCAAACGGCTCCGGCACAAGCGAAAACCTTAATCCCAACGGCCTTGGCCTTCTGAAAGCATTCTTCAGCGCACCGCAAATCACGCTTGCAAAAATCACCAAAAACATTGTGTGGAATGCCTTGCCTCTCTCTCCTTTCCAGTAAAGGAATGCAGCCACAAAAAACCAAAAGACAGGATTTCCAAGAATTGAAATGAGCCAGGCTATTGCCAGGCCCGGATCGCTCCTGAAAAGCCAGATGGAATCCGAAACCGCTGAGTCCAGCTGGTAGAACCATTCGAGCATGCTTTATAGAAACGCTGCCCTGGTTTTTATTTGTTTAGCTTTTTTGCCTTTTTCACTGCCGCCTTGATTGCCCGGGTTTCGATTGTGCTGAAGTCTATCCTGAGGCCGGCTTTCATTAGCGCTTTCCTCATTGCAAGGATTTTGCAGAATTCCTTCAGTTCCTCTATTTCCTTTTTCTGCAGTTCGGGCTTTTCGCAGATTTCGTTTATTGTCTTGTTGACCGCAATGCTGTTCACCTGCGCTATCGCTTCGCTGATCCCTTTTTCGCCTTTGCCGAGGCTTGCTGTCGCCTCATCTATTGCTGCGTTGAGTTTTGCGGTTTCAACGGCTTTTCCAAGGAATTCCTCCATTTTGCCGTCGAATGAAACGCTCAATCCTGCCAAAAATTCCATGACCATTATCGGGTCTGTTTTTTCTTCGACTGTGAGTTTTCTCACTGCAACCCAGTTCCCCATTTTTGCAACAAACTGAATGCCCTCGTTTTCCATCATTTCACCTCGCCCGGTTTCTGTTCTGCCTTGCTTTCGGCTTCTTTCACTTCAGTGTTTGGAGCGTTTTCTTTTTCAACCTTTTCCTCGAGCAAATCCATTTTTTCCCTTACTTCCTCGATGTTTATGTCTGTATCCACACACCCTGCTTTTGAAAGCAATACTGCCTGTATGCTGACCCCCTTGCCCTTAAGGCTGTCAAAAGCCATGCCTGCCTCCACAAAACAGCACACTCCCAGAACTGCTTTGGGCTGGTGCTTTTCGATGAGCGCCTGCACCATGCTGCCTCCAGGGCACACAAAGCACGCCCTGTAACCTCTTTCCCTTCCAAGCTTCAGCAGTTCGTTCAATTTGCATTTCCCGCAGCCAGCGCACTGCAGGCCTTCCTCATTGTATGTTGCCTTGCATTCCTTTGAATTGCGCAGGCAGTGCGGCAAAAACATTATTCTCTCAGAATAAGGCGTGCTTTTGAATTTCAATTCGTTCAGCCTGTTCCTTAATTCCACGTGGGTGTAGTTCACCCATCGGTCGCTCAACCCGAACTTTTTCGCGATGTATTCTGTGGAAGAAGCAACGCTGACATGCGCACCGCTGTCCACAAGCCCTGCTATTGCCTGCTTTATCTTGTCGGCGGTGCTGTCCATATCTGATCACAAGAATTGGACTGAAAAACAATTATAATCGTTCCCATGTGGTTTGAAATGCCCTGCAAAGGCAGCAGGGCAAAGGCCAAGAACTTTACTTGTCGTTTAACGAGCGCAGCCAGCTCGAACTCTTCAAAACACGGCCAGAAAACAAACAGGCAAAGGAAACCAGATAACTATTTAAATAAGCAAATCGAATATAGTTGCGTGAATCAAAAGTTTTCTTTTATTGTATTTTTTATGGCAGTTCTCTGCTTTGCGTTTTTGCAAGGGTGCTCGATGCACGGGCCGAGCATAACGTCACAAGACCGGAATTATCAAGATATGGCAGTGGCCATGCAAGACACATCTTTCTGCGATAAAATGGAGGATTGGAGGTACAATGAGAGCTGCTATTATTACGTTGCCGAGGCGAAACAGGACCCTTTAATTTGTGATAAAATCAAAGACTGGGCCTTAAAAGATTCTTGTTATTCTGCGGTTGCCAGAGCCAAACAAGACGCATTCATTTGCGATGAAATCCAATCTCAAGAAGAAAAAGATAGTTGCCATAGCAATATTACCAGGGCCAAACAAGGCCTATTGCTCTGTGAGAAACTCGCAGACCAAAGGGAGAAAGGCTCCTGCTATGCTGGGATTGCCATGGCCAAACAAGATATCTCGATTTGTGACAAAATCCCGGGCCAGGAGTACAAAGATTATTGCTATCGCGAGGTCGCGGTAGCCAAACAGGACCTTTCAATTTGTGAAAAAATTCAAACCCAAGAATCCAAAGACTGGTGCTATGGGGTTATGGCTAAAACAGACCCTTCGATTTGTGATAAAATCCAAGACCGAATTGAAAAAGATTCCTGCTATTCGACTGTGGCTCTGGTAAAAAACGATCCATCAATCTGCGATAGAATCCAAACTCAACAGCTCAAAGATTCTTGCCATGCTGGTTTTCCATAAAATAATAGCCCATTTGCCAAGAGAGTCGGCAAGGTTGT
>JAPLVS010000008.1 GCA_026396995.1 Candidatus Iainarchaeum sp. | reverse complement strand
TCAAAGCCTTCCTTGCGCGCAGCACTTGCAAAAAAAGTGTATCTGTTCCTTGCCTGCGATTCGCCTGCAAACGCAGCCAAAAGGTTCTTTTCGGTTTTCGTTCCTTTTAAAGATTTAGCCATTCTCAGCCCCCCTGGATTTAAGGAAAATAGGCGGGATAAGGATTAAATATCCCTAATGCGTTATTCTTGCATGCCTGAAGGGAATGCAATGATGCGGCTTGCCGAACTGGTAATTGCCAGCACGCTTGGCGCGGTCCTGGGCGTCTTCCTTTCCGCAGGAACACCCCTGGATTTCAATTTTTTCATGAAAGTGCTGGTGGTTGACTGCGTGCTTGCGGTAATATTTTTCATCCTGACAAAAGTCACAATGCCAAAGATCGGAGGAAAGGCGCCTGCCCTGACCAGGCCTTACAGGGAGCGGGGCAATCCAAGGGACGAGGGATATGAGGAAAACTATCCAGAAGAAGAACTGCCTCCTGAGGAAGAGCTTTTGCCTGAAGAAGGGCAGGAACCATACCCTGAAGCGGAATGGGAAGAAGAAAAGCCCCAGAAACAGCCTGCAAAAGGCAGGACTTTCGGCCCAAAAAAAGCCAGGAAATGAGCTTTTAGGCATGTTTTTATTTTTTACCAGGGAATGATATTGGGTTTGAAATGCAGAAATTCGATGTCGCAATAATCGGCGCAGGCCCTGCAGGCCTGTTCGCTGCCTGGGAGCTCGCAGGCTCAAAGCTCAAGGTTGCGGTAATCGATGAGGGCAGGGAGCCTATGGCAAGGAATCCTGCAAAAACCCCTTCGGATTCTATTTTCGGGGTGGGCGGCGCAGGCGCTTATTCTGATGGCAAGCTCAATCTCACCCACGAAATAGGGGGATCACCTGAAGACCTGAAGAGAAGCGGTTCTGATGTCCAGAAAATGATTGATTCTGTGGATTCAACTTTAATGAAATTCGGCATTCCAAAAGAATGTTCGGGAGTGAACGGCGCAGACCTCGAGGAGCTGAAAAGGAAAGCCAACAAGGAAGGCATTGAATTCGTTTCAGGCAAGCAAAAGCACATCGGCACAGACGAAGTGCGCAAGGTCATAGACCGCTTTTACCAGGCACTGAAAAAGAAAGGCATTTCTTTCCTGCTTGAAACCAAAGTGAAAAAAATCAAAAGGAAAGGCAATTCATTCGAACTTGAAACAGCCAACGGCGGGATAGAATGCTCGCACCTGATCTGCGCCCCTGGAAGAGGCAATGCTTACTGGTTAAGGGAAGAACTGAAAAAAATCGGCGCAATCACAAGATACGGTCCGATAGATGTGGGCGAGGCAGGAGAAGCACCTGGGAGCGCATCCACAAATCCGCGCTCGAGCCCACACTGATGGATGTTACACCCGGAGACATTTCGATGGCATTGCCTGCACGCATAGTCCACGACTTAATCGAAGCACTTGAAAAGCTTGACAGGGTCATACCAGGAATCGCATCCGAAACAACGCTCATTTACGCGCCAGAAATAAAATTCTACGACACGCGCTACGAAGCCAACTTATTCCTCGAAACAAACATCCCAAACCTTTTCGTGGCAGGCGACGCCTCAGGATTCTCGCGCGGAATAGTTTACGCGGCAGTCACAGGAATGATTGCCGCACAGGGCATAAAGAAAAAAACAGCAAAATAGTTGGTTCGAATGGAGTTCTTCACAGCCCTTGTACTTTCAGTACTCGCAGGATTTTCCACTTCAATCGGGGCACTGCTCGCATTTTTCCTGAAAAAGCCAGGCCCCTCAATTATGCCGATTGCAATGGGCTTTTCTGCAGGGGTGATGATTTTTGTCGCCTTTGCTGAAATGCTGCCGCAGGCAATGCTTGGCGCAGGGCAGGCAAACGCGTTCATTGCATTCTTTGCAGGCATGGGCGCAATATACCTAATCGATGTATTATTGCCCCACGCATACAAGGGAGAGAAATGCGAAGACCAGAAAATGATGAGGTGCGGCACTCTTGTGGCAATCGGCATTGCAATCCACAATTTTCCTGAAGGAATGGCAGTATTTTTTTCCTCGCTTTCAAGCCTTTCATTCGGCCTGCCGATAGCGATTGCTGTCGCAATCCACAATATTCCGGAAGGAATCGCTGTATTCGTGCCGATTTTTGAAGCGACAAAAAGCAGGGGAAAAGCATTCCTTTATTCCACGCTTTCAGGCCTTGCCGAACCGCTTGGGGCAGTAATCGGCTTTCTTTTCCTTATGCCTTTCCTTAACCAGTTCACGCTTGACCTCGTGCTTGGCGCTGTCGCAGGAATAATGGTCTTCATTTCATTCGACGAATTGCTGCCATTCAGTTATGACGGCCACCCAGGCCACAAGCCAATCTTAGGCATCTTTTTCGGCATGGCGGTAATGGCTGCGAGCCTGTGGATGCTGGGATAAAGCCTAGTTTCCCAACAAGGCACAATGTAAAAAACTTTGCCTAGGGCAGATAACATATGGGAAAAGGCAAAAATCAAGAGCACAACAAAGGGAATATTGCACTACAAGAAAGTGAATCGCTCATTGAAAAAAACTTTCGGGAGGAGATGCCAAGAAAGAAGTTGGCATCATGGAAAACGCTAATTCCTGCCACTTGCATTCTAGGCGGCGTAGTAACAGCGTTATGTCTTATAGTGGGCATAGCCCAAGGGCAAAGCTACCTGATTGGAGCCAGTTTGCTGTTAGGGGCCTTTCTTTGTCTTTTATACGCCTATTGTAAGGGTCAAATAAACCGCAAAGAGTTCAAGTCATACGAATTTATCTCAGTGATGCTAGCCATTGCCGGATTGATTTTTGTCCTCCTAAGCATGCAAATAACGAAAGAGTCATTAGATCTTACAAGAGGGGAGGTTGCAAAAAGCATAGAACTTGATGAAAATATCAGAACCAGTCTTTTTCAAAGCTTAAATATTAAATTAGATCTCTGCTTTGATCTTTCGGCCATTTTTTTAGACAGAATCGAGCATCTTGATGTGAACAACCCATATTTGATTTGGGATACTTCCTTTCCGGAGAATTTTGTTGATGACTATGTTTCACAATTAAGGATTACAGACCATAACACGGTCGCGGAATTGATTTTCGTGCAGGAAAACGCTAAAAGAATCAATAGAGCAATAGAGCAGTATCACGCCGAGTTACTCCAGTCATGGTCACAAGGACCCACCGTGGCTTACAATAATCTATTTTGGTTGAAGGAACAAGAGACCATGAGGATAATTTTGAAACGCTCCTGCAGGGCAAAATATCTTCTTGCAAAAGACCACAATTTTCCTTTTAACCAACCCGATTTAACTTTAATTACAGATCAAAATGGCACACCAGTTGCGAGTCCAGATTGGAATTGTGATAAAGCACAAGGTTTATAAAAAAGCGGGCTTAGGGTGCTGAACTTGACCAGAATATCTGGGCAGCCAATATCCAGCGCTTTATGCCTTGCCCTGTGTTGTGAGTTGTTTGCCGGCCAATGGCACCGTGCTGTTGTCTTTTAATCATAAATGCAGAAAAGCCTTACTACTATGAACGCAGTATCTATCAGTAACTTGTCAAAAAAATACGGCAATTTCCTTGCCCTTGACAGGGTAAACCTTGAAGTCGAGGAAGGCAGGTTTTTTGCGCTTGTAGGGCCGAATGGCGCAGGCAAAACCACTCTTTTAAGGGTGCTCACAACCCAACTTGAACCGAACGGCGGCGAAGCGTACGTTCTTGGAAAAAACATTGCCACACAGGAAAGCGAGGTAAAAAAAGTTGTCGGGTATGTTCCGCAGGAAATGAGCGTTTGGACCGATATAACCGGTTATGAAAACCTGCTTATTTATTCCAAAATCTATGGCCTTGAAAGCAAATCTCGGGAAAGCAGGATAGAAGCCGCGCTTGATCTGATGGACTTGAAGGAAGTTGCGGGCAAAATGGTGAACACTTACTCTGGAGGAATGATGCGGAAATTAGAGATTGCTTCTGCAATTATGCTTGACCCAAAGATACTTTTCCTTGACGAACCTACAATAGGGTTGGATCCGGCGGCAAGAAACGCAGTCTGGGAAAGGCTGAAAAAAATCAACCTTGAA
>JAPLVS010000007.1 GCA_026396995.1 Candidatus Iainarchaeum sp. | reverse complement strand
ACAATACTCGAGGGGACCACAAAAAAAATAATCGAAGCGCTTGCAGCAAAGACAATGGATGTAAGGGAAGAAAAAATAAAAAAGGAAAATCTGGGCCAATACGATGAATTCTTCATGACAAGCACGGTTTTCGGGATAATGCCTTTAAGCAACATAGACGGCAAAACGTTCAGGATCGGGGAAAAAACAAAAAAGCTGGCAAAAGCCTTCAACGAATACTGCAAAAACTATTTCAACAGCCAGGCATAAAACGAAGACTCAGAGCCCAGCCTCGACCTTTTCAGCGAGCGCCTTTGCCTTTTCTTCCAATTCCTTCAGCGTCCCGGCATTTTCTATCGTGAACTGGGCTGTGCGCAGCACTTCGGTCAGGCCCTTGTTTTCAAGGTCGTCCTTGTCGCGGTCGAAAAAATCCTCTTCCTTTTTAGGGTCGAGGTCAGAACGCCTCTGGAAACGCATCGCTTCAGGCGCCTCAACTTTCACAATATAGAATCGCTGGGCTTCTTTTTCCAGGGTGCGGAGCTCTTCAAGCGAGCGCGCCCCTGTGACAACAACCTTTTCCTTTCCTTTCAGTGAAAGCAGAAGCCTTTCTGCAAAAACAGCCATGCCGAACTTCGCTCTCATCTCGTTCCCGAATTTTGCCGCCGCCTTTTTGTTCGGCTTTTTGCCCTGCGCTTTCATCAAGGGCGAAATAACGTTTTCATAGAAATCGAAGTGCTCGAAGCCGTGCTTTTTTGCCAGGATGCCTGCCACTGTGTCCTTCCCGGAACGGGCCAGGCCGACAACCGCCACAACAATCATTTCAGACCAGGAAGAGTAAGGCTTTGGAACTATTTAATTGTTTTGGAAGGCCTTTATTGCAATTTTTCCCTTCTCCCGCGCACCATATGGGATCCTGTGAACCGCACATTAAAAGCAGCATTGACAAGATTGACAAATCCAATCTTCTCGCCTGTCTTGCGTGCAATTTCTGTCATAGGACCTTTCTGGCGCTCCAAAGCCTCAAAGACAACAGTCACCCGTTCCCGCAGCCTTTTGGCTTCAGCGCGGTCTCTTTTAAGGCCGAGGCCTTCGGCCCTCAGCATTTTCCTGAAACCCTCTTCAAAAGGCACTCTTGCATAGATGGACGGAATTTCTCTTTTCCGTTCAAGCTCTTTCCAGTAATCGGTTTCCATTGCCAGGGCCAAAGAACGCTTGTTTCCTTTGATGTCTTCGGAAATGTGCAAAGCACTAATTGGTTCCCCCAATAAAGCTTCCTCTGCTGCAATTCTTTTGACGGCACCGTTAAAATGATAATTCTGCAGTTTCCACACAATCCTGACAAAGCTTGGAACGCTCCTCCATAGTCTACTACGGTAAAGCCTTGGCTTGCCCTTGTTTTTTGCAGTCCATTCCTTGCGTAATGACTGCATCACGTTTTTATACTTGCGACCACCCAAGCCGTATTTGTCCGCCACTCTGACAGAAACACCCACTCCGAACCTGTCGAACTGCCTGAAAATCAGCTTCTTCAATCTCGGCGAAACAACAGACTTAGCTCTAAGGGCCCAGTCAGCCCTTGCCCCGGTCATTTCCTCGATTGCACCGACAAGAGAAACCGGCACTTTGAAGCCTTTCGGCGCCAGTTCCTTCAAGCCGAGCTTTTCTGCAAGTGCCTTGTCTCCGCTCATTTCCTTTGCAATCTTTTCGCGTGAATCAACAGAAGTGTAAAGCCTGTGCTCCATTTCACCCACAATCTTTGCAATCTGTTCAGGCTTCCAGTCCCTGAACTGCGGCAAACCGGAAAGGTTTCCGGAAACAATCAAAGCCCTCTGCTCTCTTGTAGGCCTTACCCTGAAGGCCTTCATCGGCTTGCCCTTGAATTCCGGCTTCTCCAGGCGCACGCCTGTCCGCTCTGCGGCAAACCTGGCAAAACCAGGCAATGGAGCCCCACTGAACGGATTTTCTGACAAAGGCATTTTTTCCTGGGAAACAGGCTTGCTGACCGGAGAGCTTCTTTTAGGCATCAGGAAGATTTCACCACCAAAAAAAAGAAAATGGTTGCGGAGATGCCTACTCCGCATTATCTTAGCGTTTCTTTTTGGCAATTATGATTCTGTGATCGTCGTCTTGCCTACGTTCCTTGTCAACATATGATACCCTGTCAATACTCAATCCGAGGACATCCCTGTGCGTGACAATATCATGCCCGCTACGCCTTCCTTTTTCGTCAAACCATTTTATTACATGGCCATCTTCTTTTTTGCCTACGGGGGTGCGAGGCATAAGCTCGCTGGAAGAGCTTTTATAAATCACCTGCTGCCTCCTTCTCGTGCCATCTTTCCTCCAGTCTTCGGAAACCAATCTGCCCCCGGATTTATTTCTGGACCTTGATAACCTGCCATCTTGATGCTGCATGACGTTCTTGGGCGGTTTGGTTATGGAAATCCTTTTTCTCATAAACATCACCACACATACTGTATCTCTTACAATATTTAATCCTTTTCCCGATTAAAGCCATAAGAGAAAATGCGCTTCGAAGAGATAATCAAGGAACTCAAAAAGAACGCCGACCCGAAAAACGTGGAGGGCATGGCGCGCTTCGGCATCAGCCCGAAAGGCACTTTTGGCGTGTGCACGCCCAAGCTTTGGGACATTTCAAAGAAAGCAGGCAAAGACCACGCGCTCGCCCTCAAGCTCTGGGCTTCAGGATACCATGAAGCGCGCATTCTTGCCTGCATGATTGATGAACCGGAAAAGGCTTCGGAAAAGCAATTGGACAAATGGGCCGAAGATTTCGATTCATGGGATACATGCGACCAGTGCTGCATGCGATTGTTCAGGGAAACGCCTTTCGCTTACAGGAAAGTTGTGGAATGGAGTTCGCGCAAGGAAGAATTCGTCAAGCGCACTTCTTTCTCGCTCATGGCAATTCTTGCAGTGGGCGACAAAAAAGCCTCTGACAAAGAATTCGAGAAATTTTTGCCAATAATAAAGCGCGAGTCAGTGGATGAAAGGAATTATGTGAAAAAGGCCGTGAACTGGGCTTTGAGGCAGGTCGGAAAAAGAAACCTTGCGCTCAACAAGAAAGCCATTGCCACAGCAAAAGAAATCCAAAAAATGGATTCAAAAAGCGCGAAATGGATTGCGGCCGACGCCCTCCGCGAACTCCAGGGCGAAGCGGTGCAAAAAAGGCTGAAGGAAAAGAATAAATAAAATGAAAGCGTATGGCTTTATCCAAGGGGATGTTTTATGATTCGGAAAAGGCCAATTGCAAACCCCCAAAAAACCTGTAATACCTGCGGAAGACAACGTCTGCCGCCTGGGCCGAGAATGACAAGGGCTGAGAAAATACAAAGTAAACTGCAAGGAACTGAATTTGTGCTTGGTTTGGCCAGACATTGGGCCAAGGAACATCAAACCATTCTTGAACAACATTTGGAACTTCCGGTTCCACGCGACCCGGATTTAAGGGCGGCATTCAACCGTAATGAAAAGATATTGAAAAGGCGCGCCAAGTCGGCAAATGCAAGCGTCCGCCGGCTTGAAAAAAGAAAAAAACGGCTTGAAAAAAAACAGTGACCAAAAAAATAAAAGAAAAAGAAGAACCGGGAAAAAAGAAAAAATAGCGCCGGGAAACCTGGAAAGGCTTTCCGGGCTTTACTCAGTCCGCCTGCCCCGCTTTGAAGTAAAGGTTCGCGTTCTGTATTCTCGGTCCGCTCTATAGATATACTGGCCTATGGATTCTCCCTTTCTTTGCTTTGGTTTTGTCGCCACAGTCAAAGAAAAGTTTTTGCCAGGGCGCCTGTCAGTTTGGATGCGCACCTCTTTTCTCGGCGTGTGCACGGTAATAACCCTTTGACTTCTTTCCACGCGCCCACGCGAGTCCAAGTCTATATCAACGGATGTTCCTTTGACCGGTCCAACTCTGATGTCTCGCGCTGTGCTTTTCGCATTAAGGATTCCCTCCCCGTCCCATCTTTCAAACCTATAGCGCCTCGGACCGTACTCACCAACGCCTGGAACACTTTGCGTTCTTGAAAAGGCCGCCCCATGCCAGGTAATGCCTTTCACGTCATCACCGGCCAGTATGCCCCTTCTTTTAGCCTTTGCCATTTGGGCTTTGGTCAATTGCCTTGGCCCTTTCTCAAACCGCTTTCTCAAACCCATAAAATATCACCAATACTATTGCTCTTCCTGAATATTTAATCCTGCTGCCAACCAGCGGGAAAGGAAAAGAATAAAAGGGAAAAGAATAAATAAAACAAAAGCGAATAGTCTGTATTGGATGGAGGGTTTTGCATGTTTGGAAGAAGGCCGACAGGAAGCCGCAGGAAAAGAGTTGAAGGAAGATTGGCCCGAACCAGGGGAGAATTGGCTACGGCCCAGGAAATTCACGGGGTTAACGAGAATGTTGGCGAGTTATTCGATGAAAGACACAGGGATGGCCCACCAAGTGACCCTGCCTTACGGTTCGGTCACAACATGACTGCAGGATACATTGATAGGGCCATTGCCTCCAGCAGGAGAAGGGTTAGAGGGCTGGAAAGAAGGGAGCGCAGGCTCAAAGGAAGGCTTGGGGCAAAAGACTAAAAAACAGAAAAAGCGAAAGAAAAAATAAAAAAAGGCATGGACTTTTTAGTCCATGTCCATTCCGCCGCCCATGCCGCCCATTCCACCCATTCCGCCGGGTGGCATGCCGCCCATTCCTGCGCCTTTGCCTTTTCCGCCGCCTGCGACGATGTCGTCGATGCGGAGAATCATTGTTGCAACTTCAGAGCCTGAAATGAGGGCCTGGGTTTTGATTGATAATGGTTCGATGACCCTTAATTTTTTCATGTCGCCGAGCTTGGCTGCATACACATCTACTCCGATGTATTTGCCTTCCTTTGTTTTGTGCTTTGCCCTTAACTCGACGATTGTGTCAATCGGGTCCATTCCAGCGGTTTCAGCGAGCGCCCTTGGAATTACTTCAAGGGTTTCTGCGAAAGCCTCTATTGCCAATTGTTCCCTTCCGCCGATTGTGCCGGCATAGTTTTTCAGCTGGATGGCCATTTCCATTTCGCTGCTGCCTCCGCCTGCCACGATTTTTTTGTCCCTGATTGCCGCAGTGACTGTTCCAAGCGCGTCGTTCAATGCCCTTTCAGCCTCGTCAATGACGTGTTCCGAGCCTCCGCGGAGGAGGAGTGTTACGCTCTTTGGGTTCTTGCAGTCTTCCACGAAAACCATTGCGTCTCCCGAGATTTTTTTCTCGTAGACGTTGCCTGCAAAGCCGATGTCTTCCTTGCTTATGTCTTTCAGCCTTGTGATAACCCTTGCGCCTGTGGCTTTCGCGAGTTTTTCCATATCCGACTGTTTTACCCTGCGCACTGCTACAATGCCGTCCTTTGAAAGGAAGTGCTGTGCCAAGTCATCAATTCCTTTCTGGCAGAAAACCACGTTTGCGCCCGCATTCTTTATCGCCGAAACCATGTCTTTCAGCATTCCCTCTTCCTTGTCTAAGAATGCCTGCAACTGGTTGGGATCGGAAATGCTTATTTCCGCGTCTGTTTCAGTTTCCTTTATTTCCATTGCCGAGTCGACCAAAGCGATTTTTGCGTTGGTTACTTTTTTCGGCATCCTGGAATGGACTATTTCCTTATCGATGACAATCCCTTTTATCAGCGAGGACTTTGAAAGCGATGCGCCTTCCTTTTTCTCTATTTTAATCATGTCCTTGTCGACTGTCATGTCCTTGCCGTTCACTTCGGAAACCTGTTTTACGGCTTCAACCACAAGGTCCGAAAGCTCTTCTTCGGCTTCAGCGCTTTTTCCGGTCATGCTTGTCTTTGCAATCTGCTTCAATACATCTGTCTGGTCGAATGAAACCGGGTCTGCGATGCTTGAAACTATTTCCTGCGCTTTTTTTGAGGCCATCCTGTAGCCCTTTATGATTACGCTCGGGTGGATGCCGTCATTGAGCATTTTTTCAGCGTTCTCCAAAAGCCCGCCTGCAATCACAACAGCGGTCGTTGTTCCGTCTCCGACCTCGTCGTCCTGTGTTTTTGCGACTTCAACCATCATTTTCCCTATCGGGTGGTCGATGTCCATTTCGCTCAGTATTGTTGCGCCGTCGTTGCTGATTGTGACGTCGCCCAATTCATCGACTATCATTTTGTCCATTCCCTTTGGGCCAAGCGTTGTCTTGACCGCATCGGCAACGGCCTTTGCAATCATGATGTTTATGCTTTGCGCGTCCTTTCCGCGCGTTCTCTTCGAGCCCTCGGTCAGGAATATTACCGGCCTCTGGGAAGATTGTTCAACCATTCTCCACACCTCCAAATAAAAGCGATTCAGCCCTTTGAACTTACAGCGATACGGTTCAACAGAAACGGGATTAATCTGCTAAAAACAGGTTTTTCCCCCTGGCTATAAGACACAACCGAAATAAACTTTTTAAATACTACGTTTGCCTCCCTTCCCCTGAACCTTATTCGGCTTTTGGACCAATGGAAGGCCTTCCAAACTGCCTCAAAATCAACCCTTTTAAACGCTTTCGTGCCTGAAATTGTAGTTTGGTGGCATTATGGCTATAACTGAAACAAGATGGGAAAAAGACTTCGAGCAGGCAATTCTCACAGAATGGCTGGCCGACAAAAGGCATGCCTTCAAGGAAGAAAAAGGCAAAAAAGTGTTTTCCATAGACACGCCGCCGCCTTATGTGAATACCCCGGTGCACATAGGCCAGGCTGCCACTTATGTCCTGATGGACATGTTTGCGCGCTACAAGAAAATGAAGGGGTTTAATGTACTCTTCCCGCTCGGCCTGGACAGGAACGGCCTGCCAATCGAGATGGCTGCAGAGAAAAAATTCGGGATTTCCGTGCACCGCACGCCGCGCGAGGAATTCCTTGAAAAATGCAGGCAGATTTTGGAGGAGACCAGCGGAGAATCCATTGACACTTTCCAAAAACTCGGCATAGGATTCAATTCCTTTGAAAAAGGCAACGAAATCGGCGCTCTCTACCTCACAGATTCTGAAGAATACAGGGCGATGACGCAAAGCACTTTCATTGATTTATGGAATGCAGGTTTGATCTATGAGGACACGCGCATAAACAATTACTGCCCTGGCTGCGGCACAACCATAGCGGATTCGGAAATCGAGTACGAAATGAAGACATCGAAATTCAACGACCTGAAATTTAGAGTGAAAGAGACAGGCGAGGAAATAATCATCGGCACCACAAGGCCTGAACTGGTCTGCACGTGCGGAATGGTCATATTCAACCCAAAGGATGACAGGTATTCTAACCTTGACGGAAAGCACGCGATTACGCCTCTCTTTGAAAAAGAGGTTCCGATTAAAGCGCACCCGATTGCGGAGATAGGGAAAGGCACAGGCTTGGCAATGATGTGCTCTGCAGGCGATTTGTCGGACATACGCTTTTTCAGGGAAATGAATTTGGAGCCGGTAATTGCAATCGGCGCCGACGGGAGAATGAACGAGCACGCAGGCTTCCTGAAAGGATTGAAGGTCAAGGAAGCAAGGGAAAAAATGGTCGAAGAATTGCAGGCAAAAGGCCTGCTTGTGGAGCAAAAGCAGGTAATGCACCGCACTCCGATTTGCGAGCGCTCGAAGCACGAAATAGAATTCATTGCAATGCCGGAATATTACTGCAAGCAATTGGATTCAAAGGAAAAAATGAAAGAACTTGCGGAAAAAATCAATTTCTTTTCTCCTAAATCAAGGCAGATAATGCTTGACTGGATTGATTCAGTGAACATGGACTGGCCGGTTTCAAGGAGAAGGTTTTATGCCACCGAAATCCCATTGTGGTACTGCAAAAAATGCGGAACAGCGGTTGTTCCGCCCAAAGGAAAATATTACCGCCCCTGGAAGGAAAAACCCCCGGTGCAGAAATGCCCGAAGTGCGGGCACACAGAATTCAGGGGCGAAGAAAGGGTTTTCGACACCTGGTTCGATTCAAGCTCCTCGCCTTTATTCATCCTCGGATACGGAAGGAACAACGCATTTTTCGATTCCCATTACCCCTGCACCCTTAGGCCGCAGGGCAAGGAAATCGTGCGCACCTGGCTGTACTATACTGTGCTCAAATCCTACCTGCTGTTCAAAAAGCCTGTGTTCGAGGATGTGTGGGTAAATTACCACATTCTTGACGAGAAAGGCAACAAGATGAGCAAAAGCAAAGGCAATGTCATAGACCCGCAGAAAATCCTGAAACAGTACGGCGCGGAACCGTTCAGGCTCTGGTGCGCCACAGAAGGAAACCTTGCGAACACAGACTTCAAGTGCTCAGAGGAAAGGATTAGGGGCGCTGGAAAAACGCTCACAAAGCTCTGGAATGTCGCAAGGTTCATTTCAGGCTTCGAATTGAAAGGAAAAAATCCAAAACTGCAGCCGATCGATGAATGGATTCTGGGAGAGCTTAACGAACTCGTGGAATTTTCGGAAAAGCATTTCGATGAATACGATTTCTTCAATCCGGCCTCGGCAGCAAGGAACTTCTTGTGGGAAACTTTCGCATCGCATTACTTAGAGCTCGTTAAATCGCGCGCCTATAATTCGGACAAGAAATTTTCGGACGAAGAGCAGGAGGCAGCGATTTACACCCTTAATTTGTGCCTTGACACACTGCTGAAACTGTTCGCTCCGGTGATGCCTTTCATCTGCCACAGGCTGTACAAAGAACTGCGCGGAAAAGACATTCACACAGAGGCATTCCCGACACTGGTTAAAGGCCTGCACAAGCCAGATTTCACTGCACAGGAACTCATGGCGCTGAATTCCGAAATATGGAATGCAAAAAAGGCGCAGGGCAAGCGCCTCAACGAAGGCATCGAATCCTTTGCAGTGCCTGAAAAATTCAAATCCATCGAGGGCGCCCTGAAAACAACGCACGGCATTGCAAAAATCGAATGGAAAAAGTGAGCGCACATGGACGAAATGATGCTTGAGATGGCAAAGGAATATTTTTCAGGCATGGAATCGGAAGAGAAAAAGGAATTCCTGCGCGAATTCATCGGCCTGCTTTTGCCAGAGGAAAAAGAGGAAATATTGGGAATGCTTCTTGAAGAGTTCTGCAACGACAAAAAAATGCTTGAAAAAATTAAGGCCTTCGCGAAAAAAAGTGAAAACAAATGAGAGTCGATTTCACGGAAGAGGAAAAAGGCCGCCTTGAGGTTTTCTGCAAAAGGCGCGGCCTTGAAATAAAAAAATTCCTTGCAAAAGGCCACTCTTCAAGGGTTTTTTTGGTGCAAAAGGGGAAGAAAAAGTTTGTTGCGAAGGTGGAGAGGGATGATTCCACAAGGCAGCACATGCTTGAAAAGGAGGCATTCAATCTCCATTTCGCGAATTCGCTCGGCATCGGCCCGAAGCTGGATTCCTATGACTTGCATTTGCGCATCCTATTGATGGAATTCATTGAAGGAGAAATATTTGGGCAATGGATTGAAGGGAAAAGAAAAAAGGCAGAAGTGAAAAAATTCGTGGAAGCCCTCCTGGCGCAGGCTGAAAAGCTGGATGAATTGGGTTTGGACCACGGCCAGCTCGCAGGGAGAGGGGCAAACATTCTGGTGCGCAAGGGCAGGCCTGTGATAATCGATTTCGAGAAAGCGAGCATTGTGAGAAAATGCCACAACCGCAACGTGCTGGACGCATTTTTGTTCAGGAACAAGAATAGCGCGGTGGCCAAGCGGATAAGCAACTAATTAACTGGTGAGTTTGGCCTGGTCAAAGTCGATAAGGTAAAGCCTCGGTTTTCCGTTGTGCATTTCAACGCAGAAATTTTCATTGTGCTCGTGGCCATGATCTATACCTAAAGACTTCACAACATCCAGTATCCTTTTTTTCTCCTGCCCAAGGCCGGCTGGATTAACTTCCTGTTGTTCAAACCAGTCAAGGAGGCTTTTAAGGTCCTCATGTTCCATTTGGCCTCTTTGAAGCCTTGCTTCTTTTTGAGCGGCAATGGACGCCTGTGCCCTCAAAGACCGCCCTAGAACCTTTGTGTAAATCCGGTAAGTGCCTTCACGCGTCCTGTAAATCCTGAGCCGCCCATTTTTCCTGCTCATTATTGGCTCTATCGGGACATAGTCGAAACCTGCTTTTCTCCAAGCATCAACAGAAGTGAGGGCTTTAACCCATGCCTCCATCGGGCCTTTTTCTATTTCGCGGATAATCACTTTTCCGAATAATCTTCCTCCAAGAAGTGTTGTTTTGGAGCCTGTTTTCGAAAAAGGCCTCCTGACAACCGAACGCCCGGGATTGCCAAGTTCCGCATCAGATACATGCCCCATATACAAACGGTGGAATCGCTTGTCTTCTGTAAGCCTGCTCAATAAATTGGCGGCTAAGGTTCTAACTTCTTTTGAACGGTCATTTAATTTTTCCCTAAGTAATTGAACCGAGTCCCTTACCCCAAATGAAACCAACGTGATTATCACAGCCCGCCTGACATCCGCTGCAGGGTCATTTAATTTTTGCCTAATAAGCGGAGTAGATCTCTTTGCATTAAGCGCCTCCAAGGCGCGTATTGCAAAAGCGCATACGTGCCCTTTCGGCCCAATAAACATCGAATCTTCGCTGTTCAAGCCGCTGAAATAGCCTCTGTCCTTGAGCATCATTTCAGCGATTGGAACAAATTCTTTTTTGCCGGTATCCCCCAAGCGCAATATTCCCTCGGCCCTAGAGGCAGGATATCTTGAGCAGGCATCAGCCAGCATATATATTTCAAAGCCGTCCATGGATTGGATTGCTTGGCGGGCCCGCGGATCAGCCAAAAATTCCCTCAGCCTTTTGTTTTCCAATGCCCTAATGCGCGGCCGTCGCAACAAAAGAAGTTTCTCCGCCAGCGCACCACGGTCAGGTTTTTGTGCCCGCTTTTCAAGAATTAGCTCCCTACTGGGCCTGCCACTTACACGGCGCATGCAAAATATATGCAAATAGAACTATTTAATCTTATGGAAAAATAGTCACTTTTTTTTGAGCGGGATTATGTTTCCGTTCTTATCCATTCTTTCGCCGTAGAAGCGCACTGCCGTATCCCACATCGGCCTTGATTTTATTTCGGCGATAAGGGCTTCATCGCCCAACATCTTTGCAATTGTCCGCCGGCCCATCCCTTCCTGTTCAGTCACTCTTGTCGGAGAAAGACCAAGGCTTGTTTTGTAAAGCACCCTGATTACTTGGCCAAGGGGAGCATCATAGCCTTTATGGCTCTTGATTCTGCCTAATGCCCGGCGACCAGATAAATGTCGACCAACACTGGTATAATTCCAGCCTTTTTTCTTCGCTATCCGCTTATCACCATAATCGAGCCTTGCCGCTCGCCTGATGAACTCGTCGGCTTTGTTGGAAAAAGTCCCTTCTCCGAACCTCGCATTGAACGCCGCATTGACAAGTTCGACAAACTCATTGGGTTCGCCTGTTTGCCCGGCAACATCATTAAAAGATTTTGTTGACCAGTCAAGCTCTTTCAAAACAGCCCTCACCCTCGCCTCGAGTTCTTTTGCCTTTTCAGGGTCGCTTTTCCTTCTGATGCCTTCGGCCCTCAGCATTTTCCTGAAACCCTCGGGGAACGGAACACGCTTGTTGAAATCTGGAACAGGATGCTTCGCCTCAAGCTCTTTCCAGTAATCTGTTTCCATTGCCATGCGCAAATAATTTTTGTTGCCAACAAAAGAGCGGTGCAGCTCCCCTGATGAAATCGACTCTCCTTCCAGCGCTTCTTCCAATGCAATCCTTTCAATTAGCCCGCTCGGATAATTCTGCAGTTTCCACACAATCCTGACAAAGCTTGGAACGCTCCTCCTGATATCTGCCCTGTAAAGCCTTGGCCTGCCCTTATTCAATGCAGCCCATTCCTTACACAGGTTAGCCCTTAAACTCTTATAACTGCGACTCCCCAAGCCGTATCTTTCTGCAATCATAACAGAAGCGCCAACGCCAAGCCTGTCGAACTGCCTGAAAATCAGTTTCTTCAATCTCGGCGAAACAACAGACTTAGCTCTAAGGGCCCAGTCAGCCCTTGCCCCGGTCATTTCCTCGATTGCACCGACAAGGGAGCCGGATAGTTTCAGTCCTTTCGGCGCCAATTCCTTCAAGCCAAGCTTTTCTGCAAGCGCCCTGTCCCCGCTCATTTCCTTTGCAATTTTTTCACGCGAATCAACCGACCTGTAAAGCCTGCGCTCAACTTCTCCAACCAGCCTTGCAATCTCTTCCAATTTCCAGCCCTTAAACTGTGGCAAACCGAAAAGGCCGCCGGCAGCAGCCAAAGCCCTCTGCTCCCTTGTAGGCCTTAACCTGAAGCCCTTCATCCGCTGGCCATTAGAAACAGGCTTTTGCAAGCGCACGCCGGTCTGTTCAGCGGCAAACTTTGCAAAGCCTTCCAGCGGGGCACCTGAAAAAGGATTTTCTGGCAAAGGCTCGGCGGGTTTTTTGGAAGGCTTCGACGCAGGTTTCGGAGGCATGCAAGAAATAATATTGCAAGGAATATTTAAGGCTTTCAGGCTTTGCCTTCAGCCTTGATTACTTTTCTTATTGTGCCGTAGTTCATGGTGATTTTGCGGCCTGCGGCGCGGCTGCATCTTGCGCTGAGGAGCGGCGCTATTCTTTCAGCGCTCAGGCCCTGCTCCCGCAGGCGCATTATGTATTCGCGCATCCTGTTAGGGACGCCCTGGGGCGCCCTTGCATTGAACGCTGTGTTCACAAGCCTTATGTATTCCTCTGTCCTGCCGAACCTTTCCGCGATTTCAGGGAAGGCTGCTGTTGACCAGTCAAGTTCGGCGAGGATTGCGCTTGTCTGTCTCCTGAGCGCGCCTGCCTTTTCAGGCTCGGCCGCAGGGGATACCCTTTCGAGCTTCATGATTTTTTGAAAGCCTTCGCCGAAGCCAACGCGCTTCCTCAGGTCAGGGATTGCTTTTTCTTTCTCAAGCTTTTGCCATTCCCTTTCCCTCCTTGCGATTTCAATGTTGGCTTCTTGTTCGGCCTTGTATTTTTCAAGTGTCGAAATATGGATCGGCTCGCCTTCAAGAATTGCTTCCAAAAGAATCCTTTGCCCGGCTCCGTAAAAATTGTAATTGGCCAGTTTCCATGTTATCCGCGCAAAGCTCTGAGGGCTTCTTCCAAGTTCCATCCTGTAAATTTCAGGCGCACCTTGGTTCCATGCAAGCCATCTCTGCCTTAAAGTGAGCATTGTCCTGTCGCTTAAGCCGTAGCGGTTCTGGAGCTCCTGCGAAATACCCACACCTTTCCTGTCGAATTGCTTGAAGATTATTCCCTGTAATTGCGGCGAAGCCTTGATATGCCTGACAGCGTGCTCAGGCAGCCTTGCCCTGACAATGGAATTGACAAGCCAGACAACAGGCCACAATGGTTCGCCTGCGATTTCCCTCATGGGTTTCGTGGAGGTGTAGAGCTCCCTTGCTATCCCCTGCACGAGGCTTTTCATTTCGGGTTCAGGCATTGCCTTCAAGAGAAAAAGCGAAGCCCTCACCTGCCTCGGGCTGAACTTGACTGCCTCCATTTCCGGAATCTGGGAAATCTTAAGCGCCAGTTCGCTGTTCTTTGCCATTGCAATTTTGTTTGCCGCCTCTTCCACGCGCAGCCTTCTGCCCCAGGCCAAATTCCTTCTTGCCGGCCTCATGAGTTCCCTTAAGCCCGGAATGCTTTCGACTGTCTGGACATATTCACCCGCAGGCGAACGGCGCTCCCCGATTGCAACGTCGTGCAGCCCGGGGACAGCCCTGACTGTCGGGCCTTTCCATTCCCTGCCAACCCTTTTCGCCAATATCAGCACCTGTAAAAATAATGCCTAAAGGGGTATTTAAGGATTGCCAAAAAAAAGAATAAAAGAAAAATAAAAAAATAAGGGGTTTTTTGCCCCTTTATTTCTGCTCTTCCTTGGCTTTTGCTCTTTCGGCCAAGCCTGGTTTTTGCCCCTTACTGCTTTTTCTCTTCTGGTTTGGAAATGTCTTCCTCTATTTCGAATTTCTTCTTGACTTCCTGCTCCAGGAATTCGCAGTCGCTCTTGATTTTCGCCAAATATTTCAAAATGCGGTCCCTTTCGTCTGCAATTTCCTCGAGTTTAGTGTATTTGTCAACTGCATCCTGGAACATCGAGTAATCGACATAGGTGTAAGGGTAAGAGCCCATTTCCTGCGAGATTTTTTCCACCATGTGGCCCAACCATTTGTTCATTTCCACTTTCACCCTGCCCT
>JAPLVS010000032.1 GCA_026396995.1 Candidatus Iainarchaeum sp. | reverse complement strand
TCCAGGCTTAATATTGCTGAAGTTTAATGCGATTAAACCTGCAGGTTGAAAACAGGCCGAAGCCGAACATCTGCCCAAGCCTTAAAAAGCTTGTGCAGGGAGTTAATTATAGTGAAAAAAGCCTGAAAATGCCTTAACAGGATTTAATTAACTTTAAAAAGTTAATGTGTTAATATATTGTTATATTTCTTGGCATTTTTCTGCTTTGTTGGGAAAAATAAAAAGAGGTGGGTGTATGGAAGCTGGAAGCGAATCAAATGTGAAGAAATTCGATAAGAATGCTTTATTGATGGTTTTGTTTGTGGCAAGCGCCCTTATTGTGGGCGTATTCATAGGAGTCTTTTTGCCAAAGGAGCCTGTGCCGCTTGTGGCATTGGGCGGAACACAGGGAACATGCCCTGATGTGAATACCGCGCAGGGCAGCTGCGCTACACCGATTGTTTCTGTAAGCGAAACAGAACTGAAGTCCACGGTCAAGGATTTCATGGAAAACAGCGACACGATTTTCTTTGAGACAGCCAGCCTTAAGGACAACGGATACGCCATTGAAATCACAAAAGTCGAGGATTTGCTCCCGGACTTTTACACCCTGACATTCAACATCACAAAGAGCGGCAGTACAGTGCAGACATCAAAGGTTTACGTCTCAAGGGACGGGGAAAAGATAATATTCGGGAACGCGATGGACCTGACAGAGCCGATTGCATACACGGCGCCTCCGGCGGCAGAAATGCCGAAATCAGACAAGCCGAACGTTAAAATGTTCGTTATGAGCTTCTGCCCTTACGGCAAGCAGGCCGAATCAGGATTGCAGCCGGTGGCAGAGCTTTTGGGCGACAAAATAGAGTTCGAGCCGCACTTTGTAATCTACTCGAATTACAGCTCAGGATACCCTGACTATTGCATCGACAAGGACTCAAAATACTGCTCGATGCACGGCGTCAAGGAAGTGAACGAGGATGTCAGGCAGATGTGCATCTGGAAATACGACAAGGCCAAGTTCTGGTCATACCTGAGCAAAGTCAACGCCACCTGCACAATCGGCGACATAGAAACATGCTGGAAAACACAGGCAGAAGCAGTGGGAATAGACACAGCAAAAATAGAAACATGCTTCAAGGATGAGGCCACGACCCTGCTTGCAGCCGAATCAGCTCTCAATGCGCAATACAGCGTGCAGGGCTCGCCGACAATCCTTGTAAATGATACAAGCTATGAGGGCGGAAGGGCTGCCGAGAACTACAAGCTTGGCATTTGCGGCGCATTCAACACGCAGCCTGCAGACTGCAACAAGGCATTGGGCGCAGAAGCAGGCGCAGCCTCAGGGTCATGCTAAGCACGGCCCATTTTTTCTTTTTTCCTTTTTCTCTTATTTTTTTCCTTTTGGGCCGGTCAGGGGAATGTTAATTAAAACCTTTGCCACCTAATTTTTACGATTTCTGAGAGGTGCGTTTATGCCTAAAGTAATGGTTTATTCCACGCCGATATGCCCTTTTTGCATCAAGGCAAAGCAGTTCCTGAAACAGAACAGCATCAAATTCGAGGACATAGACGTTTCAATGGACACCGCGAAAGGCCGGGAAATGGTGCAAAAATCAGGCCAGACAGGCGTTCCAGTGATAGACATTGACGGCAAAATAGTCATCGGTTACGATGTCGCAAGGCTGAAAAGCCTGCTCAACATCAAATAATTATCACGGAGGTTTTGAGAATGGGAAAAGTGACACTTGATTCCGACAAATGCATAGGCTGCGGGACATGCGCGGCATTGTGCCCTGCAAACTATGAAATGTCAGGCGCGAAAGCCAAGGTCAAAAACGAAAAGGACACAGGCTGCGCAAAACAGGGCGCAGACAACTGCCCTGTCAACGCAATAAAGATGAAATGAGAAAATGACCACTGAAAAAGAAGTAACCAAAGCGCTTGAAGGCGTTCTGGACCCTGAACTGGGCCTTAACATAGTGGATTTGGGCCTTATTTATGGGATAGAAATTTCAGGCCAGAAAGTGCATGTCAAAATGACCTTAACCAATCCAATGTGCCCGATGCAATCCTACCTTGTCGGCCAGGCCCAGGACGCTGTTGAAAAAATCGCCGGAAAGGGCAACGCAAAGGTCGAATTGGTGTGGGAACCTGAATGGAACCCCAAAAAACTGAGTCCGAAGGCAAGGAAAAAGTTGGGGCTGTGAGATTACGGAAAAAGGATTTGGATGGATAGTCGGCCTTGCAGTGCTGGTCTGCGTTGGGGCTGCCGCCTATGTTGTTTACGATAACTATGCTGCCAAAACGCCGAAGAACACTTCGCAGATTCCTGAAACAACTCCCGGAAGCACATCCAGCCGGCAGAGCCTATGTGATAATGCCGGGCTAGGCAAATATTGCCCCTCAGATGAATCGGATGCCTGCAAGAAGTGCACCGGCAATGTCTGTGAAGCAGCAGTCCCGGCCCAGAAAATTCCTGGAACAGAAACATATTGCTGCCCTGCAGGCAAGGAATACTCCTGCCCGCTGACAGAGCCGTCCAAGGGATCAGGGGCCGAAACTCCGATGAGCTTCTTGCAGTGCCTCAACGAAGATAAAGTGAAAACTTATATGGCTACCTGGTGCGGCACGCCCTGTGAAAACAACATTACCGGCCTTTTCAATGACTGGGGATTGAACCGCAAATTTAAGAGCATAGCCGAAATGCAAGCGGCGTATGATTACTTTAAGTCCAATATTGTGGTCGAATGCCAAAAAGGCAAAACGAATCCCTCCTGCAGCACCCATTCTGTCGCATTGTATGAATCCTCGCCCGGCATCTACCAGCTGAAGCTCACAGGAACACAAACAGCATACGGCTGCGTTGATTGCAGTACTGCCAAAGTTGAAATAATATTTGAAGATAAAGACGGGAAAAGAATAAAAGGGCAGAGCGGGAAAGACTCCGAAATATGGGATTTGAAACCTGGCGTCCCGCAATGGGTTGTTCCCAATGGGATACAGAGTGGACCGCATTCAGCAAAAGAGCTTTCAGGCTTTACACACTGCCCACTTCCCTGAAAACGGGTTTTAAGATGAAGGTTGCAGGCATCCGCAAAGATTTCCCCTCCCTTCGGAAGGGCGTCATCTATTTCGACAACGCCTGCATGACGCTGCGGCCAAAGCAGGTTGTCGAGGCAATGGACGATTACTATTTCAATTTTCCATCGTGCCCCGGAAGGTCGCTGCATTCCTTTGGCAGCAGGGCAAGCGAGGAAATGGAGAATGCGAGGAAAAAAATCTCGCGCTTTATAGGCGCTGGCAGCGAAAAGGAAATAATTTTCACAAGGAACACAACCGAAGCAATAAATCTTGTCGCAAAAAGCCTTGATTTCGGAAAAAGGAAGGCGGTGGTCACAAGCGACAGGGAACACAACTCGAACCTGGTGCCATGGCAGCAGGCCCGCGGGCAGGGGATCGAACTAAGGATAGTGCCGTCTGCAAAAAACGAGGAATTCGATTTGGATGCTTTCAAGGAAAAAATGGATTCGAAGGTGAGGCTAGTTTCGATTGTGCACACAAGCAACCTCGACGGCTACACTCTTCCGGCCAAGGAAATAATCAAAATCGCGCACGATTCAGGCGTGCTTGTATTGCTTGACGGCGCCCAGAGCGCACCCCATTCACCTGTGAATGCCAAAAAACTCGATTGCGATTTTTTCGCCTTCAGCGCGCACAAGATGCTTGGGCCGAGCGGAATGGGTTGCCTGTACGGGAAAAGCGGATTGCTTGCAGGAATGAAGCCTTTCATTTCAGGCGGAAGCACTGTG
>JAPLVS010000035.1 GCA_026396995.1 Candidatus Iainarchaeum sp. | reverse complement strand
TCAGGGTGTCAAAGGCAAATGCCGTAATTTCACTGCCTGACTCGAGCCGTGCATACAGGCTCAGCATCCAGCTGCCAAAAACAGGGCACATAAAAAAAATTATTCCGGTGCCGCGCATCTGCAGCAAGAAGCAAGTCTTTGACGGGCAGCATTACTGGGAAATAGGGAAAGCAGGCTTTCCGCTTGCGGAAATAAAATCGGCGATTGAAAAGGAAGGATTTGAAATTGAACGGACATACCGCGTATTTGAAAATCCGTACCACCGCTTCTTTGTCCTGAAAAAAGCCGGTCAGTGAAGCTTGGCCTGAAGTTTTTTCATTTCCCTCAGGGCAATTTCGCCTGAAATTGCGCGGTCGAATTTCTCCGGCGCTTTCTTAACCCATTCTTTTTTCATGCTAGCGAGCTTTGCCTGGCCCTTCGCAATCCCAGGAAACTCATTCTCCAGTTCTTCCCAGGACGTGAAATAAAAGCCTGCCTTTTCTTTTTTGATGAACTCGCCTAAAGCGCTTTTTTCAGGGCCTTTTGACAGCAACGGAAGGCCTGCTGAAAGATAGTCGTAGGTTTTTGCAGGAATGCAGTAATCCATTGCGTCAGGCACCTGGTTCAGGCCGATGTCCGCTGCCGAAAAATACCCACAGTTTTCGCTGTATGCAATCCCTGCCATGTCGATTATTTTTGTTTTGCGCCCTATTTTCTCTTTTTGCACAAGCGCCCTGATTTTTCCAAATTCACCCGACTGCGACTCCTCGCAGCACAGGAGCAGCAGGAGAAAAACATCCAGCTCTCTTATGCCTGCGCTTAAAGCATTTATCGCCTTGTCAAGGTCTTTTTTTACGAAAGAGCCGGCATAAAGCAGGACAACAGATGTTTTGGGAATGCCGAGTTTTTTTCTTGCAGCCGTGCCTTCGGCCTCATCGCGCCTGAAAATCATTGGGATTGTGCCGTTCGGCACCAAAACAATTTTTTCCTTTTTTGCGCCTGAAGAAACCAGGATATTTTCAGAAAAACCGGTGACAACAAATATTTTGTCTGCGAGGCGATAGGAAATCTTCTCAATCAATTTGTAAGCGCGGAGCTTCAGGCTTTTCTTGCTGTAAACGCCGAGCCTTTCAGATTCATAAGTCCACGGGTCCCTCACATCCAAGACAACCGGTTTGCCTCTCAATTTTGCCGCAAGCAATGCAAAAAAGGAATGCGTCATCGGCGGGGAAGTTCCGACTAAAACATCAAAATCCCTTGAAAGCACTATTTTAAGCAGCCCGCGGATTCCCTTGTACCTTAAGATATTTTCAGCATTTTTTGCATTGCCTCTCTCCGGCGCCAGGAATAAAGCCTCATGGCCTTTTGATTTGAAATAATCATTGAACGAGTTCATCCTGAGGACGCATGCGCCCCTCTCGGGTTCGGCATAAGGCGTGGCAAACAATATCTTCATCTTTTTTCACCCGAATAAATTTCCATCATCGTCTTTGCAGCGTTTTTCCAGGATGCGCCGAATGGAAGCGGTTTCCCAGATAAATGCGCCTTTTTGGAATTAATTTTGCGCAGTGCCAGCCTTATGTCTTCAGGGTTTCTTTTGCGCACAAGGAAACCGTTTGCGCTGTCAGAAATTATTTCCTCGGCCCCTGTTCCATTACAGCCGATGCAAGGCAGGCCGAAGCACATTGCCTCTGCATAAACAAGGCCGAAAGGCTCGTTCACAGAAGGCACGCATAAAACGTCCGCAGCCGAATAATATTTTGAGATTTCAGTTGTTCCGACCTGGCCTTTGCAGCTGATGCGCCGGTCTTTAAGGCCTCCGAGGGAGTTGCTGAAATCCTGGTCTTCGATTCCGACAATCGCCAGCCTGAAATTTTCAGGCAGGCCGCTGAACGCTTCAACCAGATAGCCAAGACCTTTTCTCCAGGCATTGTTGCCCACAAACAAAACGACAAAATCCTTTTCTGAAAAGCCCAATTCCTTCCTAGCCTTTCCTTTTTCAAATTTTTTGAATTCGCCGCAGTCAACCGCATTAAGGACTACTTCGGGCTTTACGCCGTAAAACTGCCCAGCCTCTTTTTGCACCGCATGCGAAACAGCCGCAAAAGAGTCCGCCATTTTCATTGAAAACCATGCCTTGAAAATCGAAGCGCGGAGGTAAAGGTCAGTTCCTATGCCATATCTTGCCCTCCCTGCTTTGATTTCCTTTTTCCATTCTTCCCTGACCGCCTTGTCAAGGCCGTGCAGGTGCACCACAACCTTGTATTTTTTGCGAAGGAGAAAGCGCGCAACCACAGCATCGAAGGCGGCTTCCGGAGTGTGCGAATGCACAATATCAAAATTTTTGCCTCTCATGAAATTTGCGAAAAGGAGCGCTGTGAAAGGCGTATGATGGAGAAAGTGAAGCGGCCCTTTAAGGGCATTCAGATAGGAATGCATTCCCTTTGGCGCGCCATAGCCGTAAAGGAATTCCACTTCGGCGCCTTTTTTCAGCATGGCTTTGCCAAGGCCACGCACAACGCGGCTGACACCGGCATTCTCCGAATATGTGCCGTTATAGTGCATTAAAATTTTCATAAGTAACACAAAACCAGGATATAGAAATCTTCGGAAAACGCTTTAAAAACTGTTTTGGTACGAAATGGGTTATTGCAGGAATTGTACCAATCCGATTTAAAGCCTGCGCAAAGAAGATTATAGGGAAAGAGAATGAAACTTCTGGTTACGGGCGGATGCGGGTTTATCGGCTCGAATTTCATCAAGTATTACATGGAAAGGCATCCGCAGGACAAAATCGTCAACCTGGACAAGCTCACTTACGCCGGAAGAATGGAAAATTTGAAGGAATTGAAAGGCAACAAAAACTACGAATTCATCAAAGGCGATGTCTGCAACCTGAAAAGCGTTGCAAAGGCGATGAAGGGCGCGAACAAAGTAGTGCACTTTGCCGCGGAATCGCATGTCGACCGCTCCATAAAAGACCCTTTTGTTTTCCTGAAAACCGACACCCTCGGCACTGCAATAATGCTGGAAGAAGCCAGGAAACTGGATATCGGCAAATTCGTTTACATCAGCACAGACGAAATATACGGCTCAGTGGAGCAGGGATTCAGCACGGAAGATTCCGAAATAAAGCCCTCTTCGCCTTATTCGGCCTCAAAGGCTGCAGCTGACAGGCTTGCGTTCTCGTATTTTTTCACTTACGGCCTCAATGTCACAATCCACCGCGCCTCGAACAATTTCGGCCCATGCCAATATCCGGAAAAATTAATCCCGCTTTTCGCCACCAATATCCTGCGCGGGAAAAAAGTTCCGGTTTACGGAAACGGGCTGCAAAAAAGGGACTGGCTGTATGTGGAAGACAACTGCGCTGCTGTCGAATTATTGCTTGAAAAAGGCGGGAAAGGCGAAGCATACAATGTTGCGGCGCACAACGAAAAAACAAACATGGAAATCACAAAACTTGTTCTCAGGGAACTTGGGAAAGGCGAGGAAATGGTTGAATATGTGAAAGACCGGCCTGGGCACGACAAAAGATATGCGCTTAACACCGGAAAAATCGAAGCGCTTGGATGGAAGCCGAAATGGGAATTCGAAACAGCGCTCAAGGCCACAGTGAAATGGTACAAGGAGAACGAGTGGTGGTGGAAGCCGCTGGCCGCAGGAGGCAAAGGAAAATGAAGGGCATTATCCTCGCAGGAGGCACAGGCTCAAGGTTAAAGCCACTCACGGACACGACCAACAAGCATTTGCTGCCGGTATACAATAAACCGATGATTTACTATCCTTTGCAGACGCTTATAGATGCAGGCATAAAAGACATTCTGGTCATAACAGGCACAGCGCATGCAGGCGACATTTTCTCATTACTTGGGTCAGGGAAAAAATTCGGAGTCAATTTCACTTACCGCGTTCAGGACGAGGCAGGCGGACTGCCGCACGCTATTGCACTGGCTGAAAATTTTGTCGATGATGAAAAATTCGTTTCAATAAACGGCGACAACATTTTGTTCGACAACATAAAGCCTTTTGTCGAGGAATTCGCGAAAGGCAAGGAAGAGTCGAGAATCCTTATTTACAAGGGTACAAAAGAGCAGTGCCAGAAGTCAGGAGTGGCGGTGCTTGAAGGCGACAGCGTCGTGAAAGTCGTGGAAAAGCCCAAGGAGCCGCCGAGCGAATGGATTTCAGTCGGGGTTTACATGTACACGCCGCATGTTTTTGAAGTCATCAAAGGCCTGAAGCCGAGCGCGCGCGGCGAGCTCGAAATAAGCGACATCCACAACACCTATGTAGGGCGCGGCACGCTCAAGGCAAGCAAATTGAAAAAGCAGTGGATGGACGCAGGCACAATCGAAGAGCTTGCTGAAGCGAACAAATTTGTTGAAGAAATGGCGCTCAAACAGAAACACTGATTTCCGGCCGGCGGCCCCTGGTTATCACCACAAGACATAAATAGTAGGTGGTGATAACAGTTATCACCACAGTTTTTAAAAAGTTTGGTGGATATAACTGTTATGGCCGATTTAATTGAAAGGCGGGTAAAGGGAAAAACTTATTTTTACCTTGAAAAGAACATCAGGCTCGGCCAAAACAGGTGGAAACGCGTTTCCGTTTACCTGGGCCGGAAGAAGCCGCCCGGCAAAGAGCTCGGGAAAAAGAAAAAAGAGCTGGAAAAAAAAGCAAGAAAAGCGCTGGCCAGCATTTATGCCGAAAAACTCGGCCGTTTCAGGTTTTCCTTTCTTTCAAGGGAAGAGCTTGCTGAAGCCGAGAGGGTCAGGGAAAACTTTTTAGAGCGGTTTGGCAAGCTGAGCGAGAAGAAAAAAGGCGAATTCAACAAAAACCAGGCGCTGGAATTTGTCTACACCACATTAAGGACCGAGGGGGTGGAAGTCGATTTTGGCGACGTCGAAACCGCCTATACGGTTCTGCAGAAAGAAAAAGGGGCATTTGTTCTGGACAAAAAGGTCATAATTTCGAGCGCAATGATTGCCGGGTTTAATTTCCTGCCAAAGATAAGGATGACTGAAAGGGATGTTTTAAGGCTGCACAGCATAATAATGTCTTCTTTTGACAGCAAAAGCCCGGGGCAATTGCGGGATGACCAAAGGATAATTGCCAGGTTCAACCCGAAAACACTTCAAAGCGAGGAAATCCATTACAGGCCGCCCGGCCCGGCCAAGGCAAGGGAAGAATTCAGCCGATTTTTCGACTGGTTCGAGCAAAACAAGGACATTCACCCGCTTGAACTGGCCCCCCTTGTTCACCTGAAAATATACCTTATCCACCCGTTCAAGGACGGAAACAAAAGGATTTGCAGGCTCTTGTTCAACAAAGTGCTCCAAGAAAACAACTACTCGATAGTGAACATATCAAAAAAAACACAGGACTACTTTGAGGCGCTAATAAAGTCGGTCGAAACAGGAAACGAAAAACACTTCGTAAAATTCTGCCACAAGGCGTTTTTGGCGCAAGTGAAAAACAAAAGGCTGTAAAAAACAACAGTTAGTCAAAAAAACCATATCTCGAACCAATAGAAAAGGAAAAACTGCGGGAAAAGCAAATCGCGCAGGAAAGAGAAAAAAGTGAAAGCAATGCCCTGCGCGATTCCTAATTTTTTGCCTTTCATTTCAGCAAGGTATTTGAACAGGAAAATCCCGGCAATTGCCGCGACTGTGCCAAGGAGCGGCTGGCGCAAAAGCATCCCGCCTGCAACAACCCAGAGCAGGAGGCAGGAAACCATTGCCTGCTTGAAGGAACCCTGGCAAACAAAGCCGAAGTTCTTTTTGTAGAGCGCCGGGAATTTTTTTGAAAGGCGGATGTCGCCTTTCAGCATTTTCAGTTCCTTCAAAGGGAAGTAGAGGGGGAGCTTTCTTGGAGGGTGGAAAACCTTTACATTTTTATCAAATGAAATTTTCCCACCTGCCTCGATTACCTTGAATGCGAGATCCGTGTCCTCGCGGAAAAAATTGTAGGATTCGTCGAACCCTTTCACACTTTCAAGCCATTCCTTCCTGAAAGCGTAATTGCAGGCAGGGAATTTCCCGCCTGAAAGGTTCTGGGTCGCATGGCAGTAAAGCTCCCTGTTGTCTTTCCAGGTTAAGCCTTCTATGCCTGCGAGGCCTTTGTCTTTTTCGAATGCAACCGAAATCCTTTCAAGCCAGCCCTTTTCAGGCAAGCAGTCGTCGTCGGTGAAAGTATCATTTCCCTCAAATCCCACGACAAGGGCCTCAAAATCCCCAAGGGTCTGTGCCAGCAGCGCCCTGATTGTATTTTCCAGGAAATCCGGCCTGTTGTGCGCCGGAATCACCACGCTTATTTTCGGCTTCATTTTTCTCCGACCCATTTGTATATTTTCAGGGAATGCGGCACATTGGTTTCGAACACAAGCTCGAGGTTTGCATTGTTCTTTTCAATGAAATCAAGGACTTTTTTTCTTTCGGCGTCGGTCACATCCTGCCTTCCGCCTGTGCCCGGCTCCCTGTTCGAATACCGCAGGTCCATGACATAGGTTTTGCCGTCAATGAAATTCTCAAGGCGCAGGTTTTGCGGATTGCCTGCAAGCTGCTGGTTCAAGTCCACCGAGAGATACCTGCGGGCAGGGAAAAAGCCGTTCAGGAAATACATGCAGTCGTCGCTGCCGCCGATAACCAAAGCATTTTCAGGGGTGTGCGAATAAATCTGGCCGAAAACCGCACTGCGGCCGTTAAGGAAATCGGAGTGCACTGCAGAGGCATAGATTGAGCCTGCAAAGAGCACTGCAATTATCGCCCAATATCCTGCAAGCAAAAGCTTTTCCTTTGCCTTGAATTTTTCAAGCAATTCATTGAGGAAAACGCCGTAGGGAATGAGAAGCATGCCTGCAAGCGGCAGGGCGTAGCGCATCCTGAGAAGGACTGTGAAAACCGAGTTATTGAAAACAAAAGGCGGGTATCTTGCGGCAAGGAAAAGGTATGCCAGCGAAAAAAGAGTAAATTCAAGCTTGTAAGGGAATTTTTTGGAAACAAAAGGGCTTGCGAGCATGAGGGGATAAACTGCAAGGAGAAGGCCAACATAGAAAAGAAGGCTTATTGGTTCGGCGCCGAAAATCGTGGAACTCAAAAGCATTGTGCCGGAATAGCCGTAGCCTGTGCCAAGCGGGCTTCCGTAAGCAAACATGTTGAACAGGAGGACTGCCAGTGCGACAGGCAGAAGCCCTGCAAGCACGAAAACGAATTTTTCCCATTTTTTCGAACGCAGGCTTTTCAAAAGAAGGGCGAGCAGTATTGCGCCGACCCCGAGGGCAGCATCATAGCGGGAAAGCACCGCAAGCCCCATGAGCGCACCGCTTAAGGCCCAGTGCTTCCTATTTTCGGAAATGAAAAAATAAAATGCAGTGAAAAGGCCTGTGAGGACAAGTGGTTCGGCGTAAAGCGTCCTGCTTTCCCAGAAAATAACAGGGTAAAAAAGGTACAACAGGGCGAAAATCCTCCTTATTTTCATTTTTTTGAAAATCACAGAAAGGATGAAGAAATTAAGGAGGTGGATTAAAAGGCCCGAGAGCATTGCAAGCGGGAGGCCGCCGAAAGAAAACGGAATCAGGGAAATTGCCCTTCCGATGTTCTGGCCGTAAATATAGCCGTTGGAGCTATAGGAACCGGCATTGCAGGTTTGCTCTGCATTTTTTTCACCGAAAGCGCCCTGCTGCAATTGAAGGGAAGTGGCAAGGAAATGGTGCTCGTCGGCGGAGGAATAAAACGAGGGGAAAAAGAACGCGTAAACAATTGTGAAAGCGATTGCGCATGCCAAAAGCGCTTTTTCGTCCCTGTCCAAACTTAAGTTCATGCAATTATGGGGCTGGGAACTGTTTAAAAAAATGTAATGAAAAAAGCGAAAAAATCGAGCCATGTACCAAGAAAGGGCGCTGTTTTTTTAAAAGCGGGCAGCCAACAGTAGTGTATGGATGACGGAAAAAAAAGCGGCTTATGGAAAGCCGCCAGGGTTCTGCTCACAATATTTTTATTGGCTGCAGTAGTTTTCCTTGTCGGGCCTGAAAAGATTGTTGAATCGCTGCTGCATTTCAATCTTTTTTTTCTGCCTGCAATCGCGGTGCTGATGGCGCTGATAATATTGCTGAATGCACTCGCGGTATTTGTTCTCCTTGGGCGCATAAAAAAAACCAGTTTTTCGCCTTTCCTGAAAGGGTACCTTTCAAGCTGGGCAATAGGCTATGTTTTGCCTGGAAAAATAGGGGATTTCTCGCTTGCTTTCTTTTTGAAGGGCGAAATCCCGGCAGGCCAGACTTCGGCCGTAGTCCTTATTGAAAAACTCGCCTCATTTACTGTCCAGTTTTTTTTTGGGATTCTTTTTTTCCTAAAATTCGGCCTGGACATCTTTACCGTTTCCCTTTTTTCAGCCATTGCGCTGGGGACCGTGCTTTTTTTTGCGGTAAGCGGACCCGGAAGGGCCATCCTGAAAAAAACCATTTTTCGCAGAAACGCGGAATTGTTCGCAGGCTTTTATAAAACCCTGAAATCCTGCCTGCTCGAGGGGAAAATCAGGCTTGCAATCGCCTTTGCCATTACAGCCTGCAGGGTGCTTGTGATGGGCTTTTCGCTTTCGCTTATCGTGCAGGGCTTCGGCTTCTCTGCCGGATTCCTCGACCTCACAGCGCTGAATTCCGCTGTTTCAATAATCGCCTTCGTGCCGCTGACCGTAAGCGGCCTAGGCCTTAAGGAAGGCTCGTTCGTTCTTTTTTCCTCTTTCCTGGGCCTGCCTTATTCTGCGGCAGCAGGGGCAATGGTTGTTTCCGCTGTTTTGAATTATTCGGCTGTCCTGTTCATATTCTATTTCCTGCTTTCAGGGCGCATTCCAGAGGCGTTCGGAAAAAC
>JAPLVS010000019.1 GCA_026396995.1 Candidatus Iainarchaeum sp. | reverse complement strand
GCCTGGACCGACATGCTTCCTTATCATGTTGGTCACAGTGGCGCGCGGGAAAGGCAGTTTTTCCTCTATTTCCATGCCTTCCTGCTTTTTTGCAGGCGCTTTTTCGGCTTTTTTGGCTATTTCAGCCTTTTCAGCCTGTTTGGGCTGCTCTTTTTCGATTTTTTTCTCCTTTGCCATAAATTCACCCCTAAAAATCGTGCGTTCAAGCATCAAAATAATGCATAATAAGTGGGCAAGAATCAGAATTTAAAGGCTTTGGTTGGCGAAAAAGAGCAGGCTCATTTTCCCTTGTAGTGGAATTTCCGGTCGTATTCCTTGTGTTCCATCCATTCCAGTATCACAGCAATAATTTCTACTTCGGTTCCTTTTACCGTGTAAAGAAGCCTCCAGCCGTTCGGCAAATCGTATTTCCAGAGGTTATTTATGCGGTATTTTTGCACATATTCTTTTGGCCAAAGCCGCTTTGGAAGATTAATACCTACAAAAGGGTTCGCTTTAAGGTCGTCGATTGCACGGTCAATAAAGCCATAAAGCTGTATATCCTCGTATTTTCCGGATTGCAGCTTTTCAAACGCTTCCCTTGTATTTTCATCAATGAAAAGAACGAATTTTTCCCTTTTGTCCGGCTTTTTCACCTGACCACCAAACGCTTGTTTGCCATCAACTTCCTGACGCCTTCAGGGTCCCAAATCCACACAATCGCGCCATCCCTGTCAACGTGAATCTTTCCCGAATATTCCAAATAGTCGATTATTAGGTTGAAGGTCTGGTACATCATTTTTTTGGGCAGGCTTTTCCACAGCTGCGCTTTGGTCGGATATTCCTCAGCTTCCCTTATTGCCTCTTCAACCATTAGCACAGTATCCAACCGCGGATAGCGGAGAATGTTCTCCTGCCTGAAAACAGTCACAGTTTTAGCCATATAATCACTTATATCAATTGATATAATACATTTTTTAAAGGTTTCAGCCGGCCGCGCTTACTCTAAAAGGAGTTTCAATCCGACCATAAACCCTATTCCGACAAGGAATAAAACAAAAGAAACCATGGATTTTGAGAGGTCTTTTTCCTTGTGGAGTTCAGGGATTAAGTCGCTTGCGGCAATGTAAATGAACCCGCCTGCAGCGAACGGCAGGAGGAATGAAACAGAGCCCGCTGTCAGGCTGAGGAAATAACCAACAAGGCCGCCGATGACCGCAGTCGCCTGGGCAACGAAATTGTAAAGCAGCGCCTTCTTTTTGCCAAAGCCGCCGTGCACCATGATGCCAAAATTTCCCAATTCCTGCGGCAGTTCGTGGCCGACAATAAGGATTGTTGTCAGGATGCCGAAAGGGATGCCTGCCAAAAAGCTTGCCGCGATTATAAGGCCGTCAATGAAATTGTGCACTGAATCCCCGATGAGAATAAGGTAGGATACCGGGTGGACATCGCAGTTGCCTTCATGGCAGTGGTGCCAGTGCAGGAATTTCTCTATGAGGAAAAAAAGTATGAAGCCTGCGAAGAGCAGGTAAAACGCGTTCTGTGAACTCATCTGCTCGAGGGCTTCTGAAAGAAGGTGGAAAAACGCACCGGCGAGGAGGGCGCCTGTGGAAAATGCTATCAGCCACCTGACCAGTTTCATCAGGGTTTTTTCATTGAGCCTGAAGGCGAATATCCCTGACAATGCCAGAAGGCCGTCTAGGACTGTCGCGCCCAAAATCCACACAAGCACCGGAATATCCATGGAAATAAAGGAACGCCAAAAACTTATTAAAACATTCCGCGCCTTTTCCATTCCATGGCCTTGAAAGCGGTTCTTTTCGATTTCGACGGCGTGCTTGCCGATACCGCGCAATTGCATCTCGAATCCGAGCAGGCGATTTTTGCCACAGTGGGCC
>JAPLVS010000043.1 GCA_026396995.1 Candidatus Iainarchaeum sp. | reverse complement strand
GAAGTCAGTTTCATACTTCGCCAGAGCAGGAAATCCAGAAGGCTGAAGCTTCAGCTGAGCATCGAGGACGGCCTTGAAGTTGTGGTTCCTGCAAGGGCAAAAGTGCCTTTTTCAATGATAGAAAAATTCATGGCCGAAAAGCAGGCCTGGATTTTGAAGCACATTTCAAGGCTTGAAAAAATAGCCAGGGAATCAGAAGCCAGCAGGGATTCCCTTTTATTCCTCGGTAGGGAGGCGCCGATTGAAATACTGGAATGCAATCGCCAGGGTGCAAAAGCATTCCCGAAAGAGGGCGTTCTGCTGGTGAAAGTGCCTTTCGGGAAAAAGCACCTTGCAGGCAAAGCCATCGGCGCATTCTGCAAAAAGCAGGCGAAAGCCATCATCCAGAAAATAGTTTCGGAAAAGGCCGAGCTTATGGGCGTTTCCTTCAGGCGCATTTCAGTCCGCGGGCAGAAAACGCGCTGGGGTTCCTGTTCTGGAAGAGGAACGCTTTCCTTCAACTGGCGCCTTGTCGCCGCGCCGCGCGCTGTGGCAAGGACTTCGTTTTGAAGGCTTTCTGTTTGCTCATTTCCATTGCAGGCTTTTCGGCAAGTCTACCTTGAAAGCCATGGGTTTTGATTTCCTGCTGGCATCTTCAATCAGCATTATTTGGATTAGCCTGTTAAGCTCGCTGAGACGTATGAGCCTTTCTTGGGTTGAGGACATGGCCTTTTCCTTGAATAAGTTAAGTTCGTCGATGGCACGCCCTATTTCTTCCCTTCTTTTTCCTGAGCAAATGTTCATTTCAGCTGAAAGCACGCTTCCAAGGCGTTCGATCCTGGCGGCCGAAGCGTTCAGCCTTATGGCGCTTGCGCGCAGGTAATTGAAAGCCTTTTTTGCATCGGCCGGTGAAATGCCGGTCTTGAAGTTGTATTCCTTTGGCTCCCCGGCTTTTTTTGTGCCGGCAATCTCCTGGCTGCTTGCGATCTTTGTGAAGCCGAACTGCCTTATGGTTTCGCCATAGATTGCGTCCACATCCCTGCAACGGGATAAAACCAGGCGTTTGTATGTTGCGGAAAAGCGCTTAATATTTAGTGGCCTCCGCTTGTGCCATGCAGCAAGCGCCTTCTCCCTTGCGGAACGCCATCCGATTCTCGGCTTTTCCGGCTTCGGCATAATAATCAATTCCACCCTTAAAAATAAAAGCCGTTGCCTCCAAATTTTATTCATGCCTTCATTCAAGCCTGAAAAGAAATTCATGCTTTTGGCGATTGCAAAAGCCCGTGAGGGCATCAGCAAAGGTCAGGCGCCTTTCGGGGCCTGCATTGTGCGCAAGGGAAAGGCTGTAGCGTGCGAGCACAACATGGTCTGGAAGAGCATGGACATAACGGCGCATGCGGAAATCGTTGCGCTCCGCAGGGCCTGCAAAAAACTGAAAAAAATCGATTTGCCTGACTGCGCAATCTATTCCACGCTCGAGCCCTGCCCTATGTGCTTTTCTGCAATCCATTGGGCGCGCATTCCCTTCATTATTTACGGGGCAAGCATTGCGGATGCCAAGCGCGGCGGATTCAACGAGCTTGAGATTTCGAACGAAAAAATGAAAAAATCCGGCAGGCTCAGGGTGAGGCTGGCAAAGGGTTTCATGAAAAAAGACTGTGTTTCCCTTTTCAAAGAATGGGGCGCGCGCAAGGGAAAAAAGGCTTATTGAGCCTTGATGGAACTGTTTTATTGGCGCAAGGGAAAAGGCATTGAAGCGCATAAACTGTTTTACCTTGGCGAAGGGAAAAAAAGGCTTGTTGAGCCCAGTGAAAACGATTTTATTCTGGTTTGTGCATTGTTTCTTTTATGCCAAGGTCAAAAGGTGTCGGGCCTCCAAGGAAAGGCTCTTGGACTAGGGCTTTGCCGCGGGAACATACCCTGGCTGCACAGAGGCGGCCGAGTTTTGAGGCAAAAAACATCATGCTTGGCCTTTTGGGTGGCCCAAAGAAAAGGAAATCAATAATTTCTGAAATTATCGGGCTTAAGGGCAGGATGCCTGAAAAGGAATGGGGCATGCTTTTCCAGGAAAGGCTTTATGTTCCGACGGCCAGGGCGCTGCTTTACTCCGGCAATTGGGGCTGGCCGCAGAAAATCAGGCTCACAAAACTGCTTTTAAAGGAAGACTTGGCAAGACGGGTCTGGAAAAAGGCGCTTTCATTGCCGGATGCTTTGACTTTCAATGAGATTTCAAGCATTTATTCTTTCGGCCTTGAGGGCTTGGATGCAATCCTGAACTTCGGAGAAGCTGAAAAGGTTTCTGCAAGAGCTGAAACGAAGTTTAAATTGGATTTTACGAAGCGGTCAAAGCGCGTTTTTGATGAGCCGTTCCTCGGGGAATGCGAGCAAATGGCGGCAATAGCCAAGGCGAGGCTGGAAGAAATCAAGGCAGGGAGGCCAGGCATGCTGGCGGCCGGAAAACTTGACAGTGGAGCCATCAAGGAACTGGAAACCATGATGCAATATGGCGGCGCTGGCTTTGATGCTGTGCTGAGGATGTCGACCTCGAACGAAGCCGGAATCGAGGTGTTCGAGGCATTGGATTCAGAAATACGCAGGGCTGTCGAAGAATGGGTTGCCGCCAAGGCCAAAAAAGGCGGCGCGGCATAATCAAAGGCTGCGGCAGAACTCAATCCCATTTTTCTTTGGGGTTTCTCGGAACGATGATCCACGCTATGATGTAAAGCAGTATCCCTGCGCCGCCGGCGAGCGCCAGCAAAACCCATACAAGCCTTACTATTGTGGGGTCTATGCCGAAGTATTCTGCGACCCCGCCGCAGAGCCGGCTTTTAGTTTTTGAATTTTTTTTAGCCATACGATACCTCCGGTCCTGCCATGGTTCCCTTTTTCTATTTTGATTGGAAAGCATTATTAATCCCCTTGCAGTTATTTTAATATTGCCGGAGGGATGAAATGGCTGATGAGAAAAAGGCGACAGTCGAAATTTATCCGCTCGAGAAAAGAAAGATACTGAAGAAAACAGTGAAAATAATGTTTTTGGTCGCGATCCTGTATATCGTCTGTCTGGCCTTCCTTTCCCTGATTGCGCCAATGATGCCGAGCAGAGGCCTAATTCAGCAAGGCGAAAGCCCAGTTAGCGAACCATTCTTCCCAGGGTTTGTGCTTTTGTTTTTTGCCTCCTACTTTGTGCTGTTTGCAATTGTTTATTTTTACGAGGTCGCCTATTTCAAGAGCTATTATTATGATATCAGGCAGGATTTCCTTGTCATAAAGAAGGGCGTTTTCATGCCGCGCGAAACCACTTTGCCATATGACAAGTTCCAGGACGTTTATATGGACCAGGACATCTGGGACAGGATTTTTTCCTTGTGGGATTTGCATGTTTCAACCGCGACCTTCATGTCAGGGTGGGAAGCCCATATCGATGGCGTTACCGTGCAGAACGGCGAAACAATGAAAAAAATGATTCTGGAAAAAATAAACGAGAGCAAAAAGAAGTGAAAAAATGGCTGAAGAAACTTTCAGGCCGAGCCTTAAGTCCCTGGCCGGCACGGCTTTTGGCTTTTTGCTGGCTTTTCTCTGGCTTTTTGCAGCCATGCTTGAGGATTTCTCGCCGCTTTTTTTGTTCGGCTTTCTTGCCATTTTAGCGTTTTTCTTTTTGGTCATCTATTTGCGCCTGATAAACACCTGGTTCGTGCCAAAAGAGGACGGCCTGCTGGTGAAACGCGGCATTATCGCGAAAAGCCAGTCGCTCCTGCTCTACAAGGAAATACAGGACGTGAGGGAGCGGAGGGGGCTTTTTGACAGATTTCTTGGCCTCAAAAGCCTTGAGGTTGTGACAATCTCGCCGGCTTCGGCGTTTTCAGGCATTCTGGCGTCAATGGAATTTTCCGATGCGGACCGGCTTAAAGGAATTATCCTTTCAAGGATGGCTGGTTCTTCAGCGGCTGCCGGCAAGGCGGTTTTGGCTGAAAAAGGCCAGGAAAAAGTTTTGGAGAGCCCCTTCAAGATACACGCCGGCCTTTATGTTAAAGCAGGTTTTTTTTTCTGGCTTATCCCGCTTTTCCTGTTTTTGTGGCTTTTTCCTTTGGCAATCCTGTTATCCTGGATTCCTATGGGCGAGATTTTGCCTTTCTTTATAGGGCTCGGAGCGCTCATGTTCGCCCTGATTTCAATTTCCGCTCTTGCAGAATACCTTGAACTCAACGGCAACAAGTACAGGATAGGGAAAGATTTCATCCAGATTGAAAGAAAATTTATAAGCCAGAGCATTGCCAACATAAGGTTCGATAAAGTGCAGGACCTGATTCTCACAAGGGGCATCCTTGAAAGATTGATTGGATTGGCAACTCTCAGGGTGCAGACAGGCGAAAGGATTATGGCCGCTTCGAGCGGCAGCGACTATTATAGTTCCGGCAGCCAAGGCGGTTATGGGGTTAAAAACAACATTCCGGCAATCAAACTCAAAGACGCGCTTGCCCTCAGGGAAATGCTTTCGGAAAAAATCGGCCTTAAAGGGAAATTGATAGAGCCTGCGCTTGTTAAGGAAATCCCGCTTGAAAAAAGGAAGCCGTTGAAGAAAACAGTGAAAGGCGCTTTTTTTGTGTTCATTGTTCTGGCTGTGATTGTGGCATGGTTCAGCATTTTCCCGATTTTAAGTTCCAGTTCATCCACGAATGGCTCTGAGGTTTACAGTTCAAAAGCCTATTTTACCGATGCGCCAGCCTATGCCGCAATTATTTTTGTCATCTTCGCCATTGCCAAATTCCTTTACGAAAAAGCCTACCTCAAAGGCTATTATTACAATATCGCTTCCGACCATCTTGTCATAAGGAAAGGCGTTTTCAACATCACCGAAGTGATAATTCCTTTCAAGATGGTGCAGAACGTTTTCCTGGACCAGGACATTTTCGACAGGGCATTCAAGCTCTATGATGTGCACCTTTCAACTATCACCACAATTTCAGGCCTTGAAGGCCATATCGACGGATTGAGCGAAAAGAATGCAAGCGCAATAAGGGACTTGCTGTTAAGGCAGATAAAGCCTGCGAAATAGCCGGCGCTTCGGGCAGCAAGGCAGAAAATTTCTTTATGATTTTTTCTCAAGCCTATTTGCCCTGATTCCACCCGGTTCCGAATCTA
>JAPLVS010000009.1 GCA_026396995.1 Candidatus Iainarchaeum sp. | reverse complement strand
ATCAGGATATTGACGCCGTAATCACGCCAAGGGTCGTGAATTGCCCCATACGAGTGCCTGACGCCTGCCGCTGTAACCTCTCCTTTCTCGTTCGTGCGATAGGCAAGAAACACAATGCATGGACCGGTAGCGCTTGAGGTGACGACCGGGGCCCTGCGCTGGCCAAGCGAATAATACCTCGTTTGGTTTTCTTTAAGTAAAATGTTTGCGTGGGCATCATCATAGTACATCTTTTTGAATCTGGCCCTTCTCCCAAAATCAAGAGGTTTAATCCCTTCAGATGGAACATTGAAAAACACGGTGGCATCGTTGTCCACCCAAATCACAACGGATTTCGATTCCCTGCGAATCCTGTTGATTAATGCAATTTTTTCTGCTGCACCGAGCCTTGCGAATTCCTCCTTAAGAGCTCCCTTTCCCATTCTGGCCCTGGCGTTAATCCTTTCGTCCAGCGATCCATCAAATGCAGGGTTTTTTGGCCTTGCTTTCCAAGGCTTCCTGAAAAGCATAAATCAATTTGCATCATTAGGAAGTTAATGGTTTGTTTGCCTGAAAGCCGTTGGACCAGCAAGACGCTGAACTTTCAGGAACAATTATTTTACTGCCCGAACATTTTTTTGAGCGTGGAGCCTGTTGCGAGGGCCTGCATGTAGTTTTCCTGTTCCACTGCCATCTTGAGCTCGTCGATTTTTTGGACTGCGTCAGTCATTCCCGCTGAAGAGCAGAGCGCCCTGAGCGTGTCAAGTTTTGCGAGCGCTGTCTGCTTGTCGCCTGTCCCTGCGGCTTTTTCTATTTCGCTCATGAGGCCGGCCATTTCCTGCGTCGGCGTATACTTGGCGGTTGGAGCCTGGCTGCCGCCTGCGCCGCCCAGTATCGGGCTCAAGTCCCCGCTCATGACTGTGTTGACCATGTTTGCGCAGGAAAGGCTTTTCGGGTCGATTGAGTTCACGAAGCCGATTATTGTGAGGCCGAGCATTATGACGACTATAACGAGGATTATTATCAGGGCGTCCCTGATTATTGAAAATACATCCCTTACTGTTTCAAGTTTTCCCATCAAATCACCTTCGAGAGATGGAAGAATTAAGGTGCAAGGTAGTATTTATTTTTTTGCCTGCTTGGTTTTGTCAGAAACTTGATTGAGAATTAAATTTATAGGATTATATCAAGATAATTCTTTAGGTGATAGTATGGCTTATTGCATGTTTTGTGGAAACCAAGTAGCGGATGACATTGAACACAGTGAAGGGTGCTCTGGCATATTCATTGGTCAACAAGAAGATACGGAATTTCGAGGAAAACCTATTTGTATTGGTTGTTTGAATCAACTCAAAGAAGCGCTTAATGATCTTTAAAGTAGCCCTCACTTAAATGCCGATTTGATACCCTTCACTGAGTGCCGTTTTATTGACAATGCCACCTGCTTTTTCTGCTTTGCCTTGTAGCGCTTTATGCATTGCTCTATGCATTTGATTGCTTTTGCCTTTCCCCCAAAGCCCAAAACTTTCACCCATTTTTTGGGCTCGAGTTCCTTATAGGTTCCGAAAAAGTGCGCTATCCTTTTGAGGACAGGGTCATCAAGGTCCTTTAAGTCCTTTATTTTGCTGAAAGTCGGGTCTATTCTTTCAAGCGGCACTGCTATAATTTTGTCGTCCACGCCGCTTTCGTCCTGTGTCTTCAGGATGCCGACAGGCCTGACTTCCACAATGCAGCCAGGCACAACAGGCTCGTCGCTTATGACCAAAAGGTCCAACGGGTCGTTGTCGTTTTCAAGCGTTTCAGGGATAAAGCCGTAATTGTAGGGATATCTTGCCGAAGTGAACAGGAACCTGTTCACTTTAATCATGCCTGTTTTCTTGTGCACTTCGTATTTTACGCCGCTGTGCTTCGGTATTTCTATGACCGCATTCACTTGCTGCGGCGCCTTGTTCCCTATTGTCAGTTCAGCCATAAAACCACCGTTGGCCTGCGTTTCCAAGAACAATTATACGAATTATAGGCTTAATATTGTATCTTTTGCGCTTGCGCCCCCATGAAAACAATTTTATATAGTGGGAGACTAAATAATAATGCTTTTCAGTTTTTAAGGTGTTTTTGATGGCGGGAAAGGCTGTGGAAAAAAAGGCAGAGGGAGAGCTGAGCGACGAGTTCGACGAGGTGTTCGGCCTCGAAGAAGACAAGAAAAAGGCACGCGACCGCATAAAAAAACTGGTCGAAGAGGAAAAGGGAAAAGCAATGAAAAAAGAGCCTTTGCCTGAACCTGAAGAAGAGGCCGAACCTGCGGAAACGCCCAAACCGGTGAAAAAGCCGAAGGCCGCGAAAAAGGAAGAGCCTGAAGAATTCACCGAGGCCGAGCAAGAGCCTGAATCGGTGGAAGGACCGGAAGAGGAAAAGCCGAAGCCTGAAAAAAAGCCAAAGGAAAAAAAGAAAGAGGAAAAAATTCCGCTTGAAAAAGTGCCTAAAAAAAAGGAAGAAAAGCCGCCTAAAAAAGAACCAGAGCCGAAAAAGGAAGAAAATAAGGCTGCCGCAAAAAAAGCCAGGAAGCAGGAAAAAGAGGAAGCAGATGACCTTTCGGACGGCGGCTCGCAGGATTATTTCGAGGAAAGCCTTCCGTCCGCAGGCATTGGCAAAGGGCCTGTGGCAGAGATTGTGGAGCCAGGGCCTGAGATAATTTACCCGCCGCTTGCGTTCCTTGGCGACGGCAAAAACGCTGTCTTGATAGGAAGGAAAAAATCTGTTTTTGAAAAATACGGGTTTGAGGGCGCGCTTTATATCGGCAAGGTGGCCGAACAGGAATTTTCAGGCAAGGAGGTTTACCTCGACAGCCTGAATCCGCATGTGGTGTTTGTCTGCGGCGCAAGAGGCTCAGGAAAAAGCTATGCCTTGGGCATAATGGCTGAAGAGCTGGCGCTGAGAAACAAGAATGTTGGAACAATAGTCATCGACCCGGTTGGCGTGTTTTGGAGCATGAGGTTCCCGAACCGCGAGGACAAGGAGCTTGATTCGCTCAAGGAATGGGGCATGAAACCGAAGGGCCTTGACAACCTGATGGTTTTCATCCCGAAAGGAATGGAGAAGGAAACCCCAAGGGAAACATACGATGCCACTTTTTCGATAAGGCCTTCTCTCCTCACTTCGACAGACTGGTGCCTTACCTTCGGCATCGACAAGTTTTCCCCCACAGGGCTGTTGCTTGAGCAGGCAATCGAGAAACTGAAAAGCGGCTATATGACGGCTGAAAAGGAAACAATCAAGGCAAAGGGAAAGGATTACAGCATTGAAGACATTGTTTTCTGCCTTGAAAAGGACATTGACTTGAATTCAGGGGACACAGGATACAAGAAGGATTCGATAAGGGCGCTTGTTTCAAGGTTTGCGGGCGCAAGGGCATGGGGCATATTCGATTCCACCGGAACGCCTTTGACAGAATTGAGCCGCGAAAACCAGATGACTGTAATCGACACCTCTTTCCTTGACGACAATGTCACGGCGCTGGTGATTGGGATTCTTGCAAGGAGGATTCTTGCGGCGAGAAAGGTTTCGACAAGGAAGGAAGCAGCGAAGAGACTGGAAGTGGAAAAGGAAAGCAAATTATTGGAATTCGAGATTCCGCCGACCTGGCTGTTTATCGATGAAGCGCACTTATTGATTCCGAGCGGTAACACTAAAACGCCGGCAACCGAAGGGCTCCTTGAATATGTGAAGCAAGGCAGGAGGCCTGGCTGTTCGCTTGTGTTTGCGACGCAGCAGCCTTCGGCAATAGATTCGCGCGTGTTAAGCCAGTTGGACGTGATAATGACGCACAAGCTTGTGTTCAATGACGACGTGAAGGCTGTTTATAAGAGGACGCCGGCAATCATTCCCCACAGGTACAAGGCCGGCTCTTTCATAAAAACCCTGCCTGTCGGCACCGCAATGGCAGGCGACAGGCGCGAGGAAACAAGCCGCGCTTTCCTGCTGAAATTCAGGCCGAGGATGAGCCAGCACGAGGGAAGGGAGGCTGAAACAATAGAGGTCACGAAAACGCTTGACAATGAAGCCGTACAAAGGCTGATTTCAGGGATGTATTTTAACCGGCTGAAAAGGGACAATTATTTCAAGGAAAAAGAACTGGAAAGAATATTGGATTCCATGAACAAAAAATACAGTGCAAGCGTTGCATTGGGCGACATAATCAGTGAATTAAAGCAGAGGGGCGCGGTGTTCAAGGAAAAGGAAGGCATAATCGAACTGCCTGCGGAAGCAGCCAAGCCTGCTGAAGAACAGGAGGCCGGGGAAGAGGCAGTGGAAGATGAAGCTGGAGAGGAAGAAATCGAGGTTGAAAAAGGCCCTGAGCCCAAGGAAATCGAGCAATTGAAGGAAAAGGAAATGCTCAAGGAAGCCGAGCACCTTGCAAAAAAAGCAAGGCCCGAAGAAAGAGAGGAAATTCCCATAAGCCTGCTTGCGTTCGGCCTGAAAATAAGCGAGGCGCAGGCAAGGGACATAATAAAAAAGAAAAAGCTAGGCGGCATCCTGGGATTGCTTGGTGCCGGCACAAGAATGGGCGATTTGAGGTTAAAGCACATACCTGTGTTCAGGGTGAATTTCAATTATTTCAACGAAAAGAACGCCTTCAGGTCAGGCGAGCTTTTCGTGAATTCCATGAGCGGTGAATTCCTGCACTACAAGGACCGCAAATTCGTGGAATCAGTCGGCCTGAAAAGATTGTATGAACTGGGTGAGGAAGAGGTAAGGGTGCTGAACGTGGTTTCGCAGCCGAGGCCTGCAAAGGCAATCAGCAGGCAGGCGCATCTCGAAGAGGCGAAAGTCCAGCAGGTGCTGAAAAAATTGGGCGAAAAAGGGCTCGTCAAGGCGAGAACAGTGAAAAATGCTGTTGTTTTCGGCCTTGGCGCGGATTTCGAATTGCCCTTCACGCCGTTGCATCCATTGCACGATTCAATCAAGAGCCTGCCTTTGGTGGAAAGCGAAGTGCTTTCAAAGGAAAGCGAGCATTACTCGAAAAAAGATGTTTCCGCTGTCCTCTCCAAAGTCTGGAAGAAAATGGTCGTGAAAGGCATCGACGAAATCTACTGGCCTGTCTATGAAGGCACGCTCGAAGACCGCTACGGCAAAAAAAGCAGGGTTTTGGTCGACGCGGTCACAGGGAAAATACTGGCGACCTGAGACCGGCTGATTTTATTTTTTTTCGTTATCTTTCATATTCTTTTCCACGAAGGCGCCTGGCTTCACAAAGCAGTTTTTTCCTATTATGATTCCGCAGTTTATGCAGGCGTTGATGCCGATTTTCGAGCCGCTGTTCACAAGCGCGCCGAGCTTTCTCCTGCCGGAATCAATTTTCTTTCCGTTCACCGAAACTTTCACTGTCTTATTGTCGAACCTGAGGTTGGCGATTTTGGCGCCTGCCCCGAAATTAACGTTTTCCCCGATAATGGAATCGCCCACATAAGAATAGTGGGGCACATTCGAGTTGTTGAGGATGACGGAGTTCTTTATTTCCGAATTGGATATGTGGCAGTTCTCCCCGATAATGACATCCTTCCTGAGATAGGCATTTGGCCCTATAACAGAGGCCCTGCCGATAAAGGCATTGCCCTCTATTCTCGTTCCGCTTTTCACTATGGCGCCTTCCGCGACCTCGAGGCAGCCGTCCACGTGCACGTTTTCCTCGACAATGCCTTTCCTTGAATCAGAAATTTTCTCCCCTGGCTTTTCAAGTCCTTCAAGGATATGCCACCATTCGAATTCTTTTTTGGAATCCAGTTCTTTTTTCACAAACACGAGAAATTCTTTCGGGCTCATTTCCCCACCTCTCTCCTGATTTCGGATGCAATCTTTTCCGCAATCCGTTCCACTGTTTTTTTGTCCTTTGCTTCCACCATCACCCTTGCCTTGTTTTCTGTGCCGGAATATCTCACCAAAATGCGGCCGTTTTTCCCGAGTTCCGTTTCGGCCTCTTCCATCGCTTTTTTCACCGCAGGCATTTTTTCAAAAGGCCTTTTCTCCTTGACCTCGATGTTCACCAGAATCTGGGGGAATTTTTCCATTATCGCGGCAAGCGATGAGAGCGGCCTGCCTGTTTCCTTTATTATCCTGGCAACCTGGAGTGCGCAGACAATGCCGTCCCCGGTCGAACTGTATTCCCTGAAGATAATGTGGCCTGATTGCTCGCCGCCGAGCTCGAAATTGCCTTTCCTCAGCTCATCAATCACATATTTGTCGCCGACCTGGGCCCTGATTATTTTGATGCCCAGTTTTCCCATTGCCTTTTCAAGCCCGATATTGCTCATTACAGTCGCGACAATGGTTTTCGAGGCAAGCTTCCCTTTTTTGAGGAGGTCGGAGGCGAATATCGCCATGATTGCGTCGCCATCCACAATGTTCCCTTTTTCATCGCAGACTATCACCCTGTCCGCATCGCCGTCGAGCGCAATCCCTATGTCGGCTTTCTGCTTTTTCACGGCTTCCTGTATCACTTCGGGGTGCAGGGCGCCGCAGTCCTTGTTTATGTTGTAGCCGTCGGGCTTGTCGTTCAGCACTGTGGTTTCGGCGCCAAGCTCGGAGAAAACATCAGGCGCAATATGGTATGCCGCGCCGTTGGCGCAGTCAAGCACCACTTTAAGGCCTGAAAGCGGAATATTGCCGGCAGAGTTTTTTGCGAATTCTATATAGCGGCCTTTTGCGTCGTCAATCCTGTAAGCCTTGCCTATCGAGTGCGGGGAAGCGCTCGAATTGAGCTCTTCCGAAAGCACCATGGCCTCGATTTCAGCCTCTGCCTTTTCGTCGAGCTTGAAGCCCTGCGTGTCGAAAATCTTTATGCCGTTGTCCTCGCTCGGGTTGTGGGAAGCGCTGATTACGATGCCTGCATCGCAGTTCATTGATTTTGTGAGGTGCGATATTGCGGGAGTCGGCATCGGCCCGACAAGGAAGGTGTCAACGCCCATCGAGACAATGCCGCTTGTGAGCGCTGTTTCAAGCATGTATCCGCTGAGCCTTGTGTCCTTGCCTATCACAATCCTGTGCTTTTCCCTTGAATTCTTTTTCTGGAAATAAAGCGCAACAGCCTTGCCTACCCGCAGCGCCATTTCAGGCGTCATGGGATAGGTGTTTGCCTTTCCCCTGATTCCATCCGTGCCAAAAACTTTTCCCATGTTCTCCCTTCTTTTTCATTTTACTGTGACGCTTTTTGCAAGGTTCCTCGGCTTGTCAGGGTCCAATCTGCGTTCTAGCGCGAGATAGTAGGCGAGCAATTGCACCGGAATTATCCTGAGGATCGGCTCGGCCTCGCCGCATTCAGGCATTTCAAAGAATTCATCGAAGATTTCACTTTTCTTTTCGCCTATGCCTATGAGGAATGCGCCCCTTGCCTTTACCTCCATTGCGTTGCTTGCAGTCTGTTTTTCGCTATCCCTTGCCATGAAGACGATTACAGGAACGCCTTTTTCTATCAATGCAATCGTGCCGTGCTTCAGTTCAGCGCCTGCAAAGCCTTCTGCATGGATATAGCTCACTTCCTTTATCTTGAGCGCGCCCTCTAGCGCGCTCGGGAAGGCATTGCCCCT
>JAPLVS010000050.1 GCA_026396995.1 Candidatus Iainarchaeum sp. | reverse complement strand
GCATTGGCCGAAACACTTTTCCCACTTGAACTGGAAAAAAACAACCCTTTGTTCAACCTGAAATTCGAATCGCCTGGGCCTGGAACTGAGTCACTCAAAGCAGGCCAGAAAGTGCAGGTTTCCGCGTCCTTTGAATCAAGTGCAGGCGCACAGGATGCAAAAATATGGGTTTTCCTGCCTGAAACCAAGGAAAAAGAAGAGCTTTCGGAACAGGAAGGAATTTTTTCAGGGGAGATAACGCTCCCGGGATCAGGCCAGGAAAAAGCCAGGCTTATCCTTTACGGCACTGCAAAGGCCGGCGGCGCCGAAGTTGGCGATATCGAGGAGGCGGAATTTTCGCTTTCAAGCGAACTCATTGTTTCATTTGTTTACCCTGCCGCAGGCGCAATCCAGCAGCAGGGCGACGGCAAAACACTGACAGTGTCTGTAAGCCTGCCAAACGGGGATCCGCCCACAAAAAACAGTTTCAGGGGCAGCCTTGACATTGACGGGAAAAAGCAGGACGTTCTCCTGACAAGGGGCGCAGAAAAAAACCAGTATGCCTTGAAGCTTGAGAGCGCACTTTCCGGAAAGCATTCCCTGAAACTGGCGTTGAGCAATGTCGACGGCCTGAAGGGCTACGCCGAAGTGAGCACCGAAATTTCACAGGCGTTCGACTGGATCGGCCTTTTGCTGCTGGTTTTGGTCGTCGGAGCGCTTGCATACTTTGCGAATTTTATCAGGTTGAAATTCAGGGCCGGAGCTCAGGGAACCGCAAAGGCTGAAGTTCAGCCTGAAAAAAAGGATTTCCTGAAAGAGGAAAAGAAAAGGCTTGAAATAGAATTCTACAAGAGGCGCATTTCAGAGGAAGAGTTCAAGGAAAGGATGCTTGAACTGCAGAAAGGCGAAAAGTCGAGGGCAATTCCAAGGGAGGGAAAGGAGATTAATGAAATAGTAATCGAGCCCCAGAAGCGCGAGGGGCAGGCAAAGCCGCGCATTCCACTGTTTTTCGGCAGGCCAAAGGCCGCACCAAAGCCGGAAGAAGACCATGCAAGGCAGGTTATAGAGAAAAGGCTCGAATCAGAGGACGCATTAAGCCCGCTGATAATAGGCAGGGAATCCGACAAGGCGAAAACTTCAGCGCCCCAAAAGCCGGCGCAGCAGGGGATAGTTGTCGAGGAATTCAGGCCTGCTGCTGCAAAAGAAGCCCAGGCACAAAAAGAGCCTGAGTTCCCGAAGCCGAAGGAAACCCTTTCAGCAAAAAAAAGAGAGGACGTAAGAGAAAAAATCGACATGCTTGCAAGGCAGGGCGCCCTCCAGCAAAAAGACGAGGAAGCAGTGAACGAACTGGTTTTCGCACTGAAGCCCAAGGCATTCGCTTACACGCGCAACGAAATCTTCGAATCAGTCATCGGCGAAGGCTTTTCGGAAAGGATTGCAGCCGAAGTAGTGAAGAGAATATTCGGATGAGCAGGAAAAGCCTTGGAAAGGATTTTCAGTTAAATTCTCTCACGATACATAGCTTGGTGTCGGGCCTTCGAATTCTATTTCCATTTCTTCGACCGATTCGCCTGTTTCACTGTCCTGGAACAATCCCACAAAGCCGAATCCGGCTTTTTCGTAAAGCCCTTTTGCGGCAATGTTGCTGGAATTCA
>JAPLVS010000068.1 GCA_026396995.1 Candidatus Iainarchaeum sp. | reverse complement strand
TTTGGATTGTTTGAATCGATGCATTTGTTGTTTTGGCATGTTCCGGTTGTGCAGTTTCCGCAGTTTATTGTTGTGTTGCAGTTTGGTTCGTTTCCTGTTCCGCATTGCCAGTTTTGGTCTGTGCAGGTTTTCGGGGTGCACGGGTTGCATTGCCCGTTGCTGCATCCGTTCTGGCACTGGGTTTCCACTGCCCCTGGCGCCAGGCCGTTAACACAAGCCATCTCGAGCACGTACTCTCCTGCCAGCACAGGGTCATATCTGGAGGTTCCATTGCTGTTTACTGTCCTTTTGGCGCACTTGTCTTCAACGTACAGGATCGCGTACTGGTTTGTTATGTCGATTCCGCCCGTGGTATACCTGTCGTTGCCTGGCGGCCAGCTTGTGCTGCCATCCGGGTTTACAATGAAAACCGTTTGGTCGCTGTCTTTGCATGACACATTGCTTTTGCTGTATATCAGGATTTTGCAGCCGTTCGTCGTGGCACCAACTACAAGGAATCCGGATTGGCGGTCTAAACTAAAACCGAATGGAACGCCATTGATAAGCCTGTAAGGGTAAGCAGAAGTTCCCTGCAGGTCGTTCATTTCTACATTGCAGATCTGCAGGTCGTTTGCGTCTTGGCGGCTTATAAGTTTCAATGTTTTCACTGTCCCGGAATCATTGAACTGGGCTGGCGCGCCGCCGACGTAAATTGTAACAGGTTCCCCATCGGCGGGTGCAGGCGTCGGTGTTGGCGTGGATGTGGGGGTCGGCGTGGGAGTCGGAGTAGGGGTTGGTGTAAGTGACGGGGTTGGTGTGGGTGTTGGAGTTGGGGTTTGAGTTGTCTGTAGCGTGCAGTTTTGCGTGCTTTTTACCCAGTAGGCTTTTCCCGGTTCAAGTTTTGTGACATTGGTAATTGTTTTCAGCGAGCCGCTGGTGTAGTCGTCGTATTCTATGGAAAGGTTTGCGGTTTCGCATGTGCCTTTTATTTGTTCTTTTGTCACTGTTGTGTATGGTGTTCCGATGAAATGCCATTTGTTTGCGGTCAGGGCGAAAGGCTGGAATTGCCATGGGCTTCCAGTAAGGGTTATTGTGCATGGTATTGAAGGGCTTAGGTGCACGTGGTACCCGATTCCTGTGGCAAGTTTGTATTGTGGTTCGTCCGAATAGTATTTGGTTTCGTAAGAAGGTTCATAGGACGATATTTGGTTTATGCCGCAGTTTTGGTGTAGGGTTTCAAGCGTCAGGTTGGAGTTTTCTACCGGATTTGATATGTCTTTGAAATTGTACTTCGCCACGTTGTTTGAAAGGTCAAGGGTGAAGGTTGCAGTTTGCGGTTCTTCAAAGTATATGGCGTCTTTGCTTTCGAGTGTTGCAAGGCCTTCTTTTGTTTGCGTGCATCCCTCTAATAAAAGCAGAGTCACCGCAAAAAGGCAGAAGAGCGCTGTTTTTGCATGTTTCATTCTTTAGTATTAGCATTTACCTTGTTAATATATTTTTGTATCGCAGTTCCGTTAGTCTCCCGAAATAATACGCCTTGTCTTCCACAAGCCAGCACTCGAAATTGCCCAAATCCTGCTTAAGGAAGGGGCTGAGAAGTTTTTCCCTCAAAATGTTTGTGCCTGTGGAAACCAAGTCAAGGCTCGGCAATATGACCAGATTTTTGCCTTTGAATTTGCCTTTCAGGAAGCACTTGAACATTTCAGATTTTATCCCTTCCCTCAATGAAACCGCGGGATGCTCGTGGCCAATGACGATGGTTTTCGCTTTCTGGAAATTATCGCTTGCAGAAATTTTATCCCCATGCAGGAACAAAACACCCGCCTTGGTTATGTAGAATTCTTCCTCGATTTTGAGTCCTTCCCATTTCACAAGCGGTCCCAAAATTTTGTCATGGTTTCCTTTTATGAGCACGATTTTTTTGCAGTGCTTCTGCAGGAACTGGAGCATTTCGATGACTTCCTTCCATTCCTGCTGCGAGATGAAGCCGAACTCGTGCTTCAAGTCCCCGAGGATGACGATTATGTCTAATTTTGGCAATTCCTTGAGCATTTCATCCAGAGCCTTCCTGATTTTTTCAAAATTCGTGCGCGGCAAGAAAACGCCCTGCGCGTTCAGCATTTCCTCATAACCCAAATGCAGGTCTGCGATTGCAAGGATTTTTTCCTTTTCAAAGAAGAGGCCAAGATTAACTGGCCTCATCCCTTTGAGAATTTCTTTCTTTTCATTCATCTTTGACGCCAGCTAATAACCTGATTAGAAAATAATATTAAAAGTGCCGTTATTTCCCTTCCTTTTTGAATTCAGCCAGCCGAATAGCCCCGCAATGCTTATTAACCGAAACTTCGTTTATATTGCGGCATTTGTTGCCTTTTTGACGGAGGGATCCAATGGCCAAAAACAAAAAATTGCTCTATGCTCTTGCAGGCTTTGCAATTTTGGCGGTAGTAATTGCCGGCTTCCTTGTTTTCTTTCCCATGAACAGCGCGCCGGTAAAGGTGATTGGCGTCGGCGGCAGCAACATGCTGATTGCGGAATGCGGCGATTCCAAGTACATTGAGGAACAGGCGGATTACATTGTGGAAGGCAAAGTTGAGAAAGCGGAAGTCAAGGCTTTGGATGTGAACGGCATTGAAATCCTTGACCCAAAAGAAAAGGAAAGGCGTGTGGAACTATATCTCACTAATGCGGGGCAGGGGCCTTTGGCAGAAGAAGATATCCTCGCAATGTTTACATATTCTGATATTGCAATTGGAAAATATTTGAAAGGGGCGCCCTTGCCTGGTGACAGGCTCCAGATTGTGACTCCAGGCGGGGAAGCGTGCAGCGTGAGCGGGTGTATAGCCGATTCGGTTGAAGACCAGCCGGTTTTGCACGAAGGCCTTACTGCAAGAATATATTTAGGCAATGCAGACAACGAGCTTTACATTATTTGCGGCTTAATGGGCCTGCAATGGATAGAGGGCTGCTTCACCAAGGATGGCGTAACAAATTGCGCAGGAAATCAATGAAAGGCATTTTATTGGCCATTGCCTTTAGCCTATCTTGCTTAGCACCTTTTCGTGCATTCTTTTGATGAATTCGAGCCTTGATTCCATTTTCATCAGGTCCATGCGGCCCATCGCGTAAATGCCGAAAGCGAAAGGGCTCGGCGTTTCGAGCTGGAGCTTTTCCACTTTTATTTTGCCGGAATTCACCATCGCGATGACTTTTTTCGCACTTTCGATATCCATAAGGTCTTCCATCACTTCGCGCTTTGCCTCCTTAAGGATTGAAAAATTATCGTCAATTCCCCTTACCGCGCTAAGAAGAAGCCTTGCGCTCATCTGCTGCTTTCCCACGCTTTTCTCCCGGCCCTTGTAATTGCGCAGAATCATGAGCGAGCGGGTGGCGCAGTGCCTGAACCTTCTCTTGAGCACTTCAGAATCTCCTATCGCTTTCTCGAGCACTCCCTTCAAATCGTTTTTTTCGAGCACTGTAAATGCGTTCTCTATCGGCATTTTTTTGTTTGTTGTGAGCACAAAGCCGTTGTCGTTCACGCTCACCATGACATCGGTGTGCACTGTTTTCGAGAGAGCCCAAGCGAACGCGCGGCTGAGGGCATCGTTCACCCTCCTGCCGTAAAGCGAATGAAATATGATGGAATTTTCATCCCCTTCTTTCACCTGCTCAATGACCATCCTCTTCTCGTGCGGGATTTTGGAATAACGGTATTGTTCGCTGAAATAATTGAAAATCGCTTCGGCGGCATTCGCATCGCAGTAAAGGTATTTCTGGAGGAATTCCATTGCCTCTTTCCTTTTCATTCCCGCTTTTAGTTTTTCCTCCATCAGATACCTGAATTTTTGCATCTCGTTGGCCAAATCGAAGCTCAAAGGAAGCATTTCTGAGCTCCAGGTGGGAATTGTCGGCGGCCTGTATTCCGCTGCCTTCACCTGCACTGTCATTCCGCGCGAAAACTTGAATTCGAAATTTTCGCCGCCGAGCACGAAAACATCGCCCTTTTTCATCCTTTCAAGGAAGTTCTCGTCGATGTTTCCGATTGTGTGATTGCCTATTTTGACCTTTATGTGCGCCTCGTCAGGGATTGTGCCGATATTGGTCATATATATCACGCGCGCGAATTTTCCCCTTCTTCCAATCATTCCTGTTTCCTTGTCGTACCAGATTTTCGCGTAAACATGCCTTGTTTCAAGTGAGGTATATTCGCCGCTGAGGTAGGATATGACCTCGTTGAAATCCGCTTTTGAAAGCGAGTGATAGCAATAGCTTTTCCTCACAAGGTTGAACAAATCCCTTTCATGGATTTTGTCCGCAATCGCAATCCCGTAAATCTGCTGTGCAAGCACATCAAGGCAGTTTTTCGGCACGCTGATTTTGTCCAATCTCTGCTCTATCGCATTTTTCAGCAGAACCGAACATTCAACCAAATCATCGCGGTCCAGAACAATTATGCGGCCCTTTATCGTGTCGTGGAGATGGTGCCCGCTCCTCCCGATTCTTTGCAGCGCCCTTGCAATGCTCTTTGGCGAGCCAAGCAATACCACAAGGTCGATGTAACCGATGTCTATGCCGAGCTCAAGGCTTGTCGAGCACACAACAGCCTTCAGTTCGCCTTTCTTGAGCCTGTCCTCTATGCTGAGCCTTTTTTCCCTGCTCACCGATGAATGGTGTGCGCCGATCTGCCCTTCATATTTGCCTGGGAATTTTTCCTTGAGATGGTTCACAACCCTTTCGGTTGCAGAGCGCGTGTTCGTGAAAACAAGTGTGGTTTTGTGCGCCTGAATAAGTTCATCGAGTTTTTCGTACAATTTTTCGCTTACCTGCTCCGCAGTGGTGTTAATCAGGTCTGGCAATGGGCTCAAGACTTTCAGGTCCAATCCTTTAGTGAACTGCACATTCACGATTTTGCAGTCCCTTTCCTCCTTTTCGTTTTCCATGCCTGCCAAAAACTTTGCCACTTCTTCCAAAGGCGAAATCGTGGCGCTTAAGCCGATGCGGCAGATGTCCGGATTCAATGCCTGCAGCCTTTCAAGCGAAAGGCTCAGGTGCACGCCGCGCTTGTTTTCTGCAAGCGAATGGATTTCGTCTATGATAACCCATTTTGTTCCTTTCAAATGTTCAATAAATTTTGGGCTGTTGAGTATTATGGCTAATGTTTCGGGCGTTAAAATCAGGAGGTGGGGCGGCTTTTTTAGCATTTTAGCCCGTTCACTTGCCGGAGTGTCGCCAGTACGTACTGCAACGCGTATGTTGATTTTCTTTCCTTGTTTTTTTGCTATTTCGGTGATTTCTTCCAGGGGCTCTTTCAGATTTTTTTCAATGTCGTTGCTCAAAGCACGGAGCGGGGAGCAATAGATACAGTAAACCCTATCCTCCAGCTGGCCGTATTCCGAGAGAGAAATTAATTCGTTTAGAATAGCGGTAAATGCAGATAGTGTTTTTCCAGTCCCGGTTGGGGCAGTAATCAAGGTGTTTTTTAGGCTGTGGATATTCATGATGGCATATTTCTGAGGTTCGGTGAAAGAGCCGAATGTTTGCTTAAACCAGTTCGAAAGTAGCGGGTTAAGCGAATCGAATATTTCTTTATCGGTGGCTGGTTCTGTTTCAAATTCAATCATCTAAAGCACCTTGTTTGCTGCATTAACTATTTTGCGGGAAACATCTTCGGCCCAATCGTCCTTAAAATTTGTTGTGATGACAATTACTTCCGGTTTTACCTGTTGAACTAGTTGTTCAACCCATTTTTGTTCAACCCACCTTTCGTTGAAGACAACAACGAACAAAGGAGTTTCCTGCTTTTTTACTCTGAGAAATCCTTCACAAAGCCGCCCGTTAATGTGGATGCCTTCTCCGTGGGCGTTATTTTTATTCGAGGCTTTGCCCGGCAGAAGGTTGGTTATTTCAATTTGAATTCCGGACTTTTTCAGAATAATATCCCCCTGTCTTTCTCCCATTTTCGGGATGCTGATTTCTACTCCTTTTTTAAGTAAAGAATATGCTAATTCTCTTTCTTCCTTGGCGTTAAAAAATTTACTAATATCCAATTCAAATTCTTTTTCCGAAAGAAAAGCCCTGTAAGAAATGCTCCTTCGGCCATTTTTGAATATCTCTTTCTCTTTTTTGGTCAGGAATTTTTGGGATATTTGCAAATATGCAAGCGGGTGGCCATTTGGATAGCGGTATAGGTGTAATTTTTTTCCTTTTGGATTTTTTCTAATGGTGAAATTGCCGTTTTTTTCTCTTCCTAAGATAATTTCCTCCTTTTTATCTGCTATTTCTTCGAGTATTCTGTGCCTTACTGAGAACCTATAAAAAGAACTGTTTTTTGACCGAAAGCAGGTGATGGCACAGCCAATGTCAATTTTTTCATTTTCTTTAACGGGTTCCATCCTACTTGAAGGCTCAAGTGAATTGACAGATTTATTATGTTTCCTTATATCTATTTCGGAGCAAAAATTTTCAACCAAAACATTTACTCTCAGTTGCCGGCGTAAAGTAATGGCTTTTTCTTTTAGTGAGTTTGGGATAATTTTTGTAACTGAAAAAACACACAGCGGTTGATTTCTGTTCAGGCGCTCCATGGTTACCTTGCTGTTCTTGCCCCTCCTTATTACAAATGAATTGCCGTTAAAAACAAGGCTAATTCTGTCAATGCCGTTTTCCAGAAGAAATCTCGCAAAAGGCGTGGAATAGACTGTAAGGTAAATTCCGCCCTTATTTTTTCTCCTTATCCCCCCATTAAAACACAATTTTTGCAAAAAATCTCCTCACAAACTAATTCAGAACTGAGCACAGTGCATGTAATTATTTTATGCGGAGATTATTTATAAATGGGCTGAGAGTTCATTTCCCCTGAATCTCTTCATTTCCGAATCGGAGTGCTTTTCGGACTGGAAAGAAACCGGCATATAGGGAATTTGGGAGAATAGGATTAAAAGCGTTGAATCAGCGCTTTTGGCGCCGCCTGCTTTCCATCAGCGCCTTCATTTCATTGTATGGGGGCGGCACTCTCATTGCGGCTGCAGCAATGTATCTCCTTTGCTCTTTCGGGCTTTTGATTCCAAACCTGTCGAAGGCCTTTAGGAGATTTGTTTCGTCTTTGGCTATTTTCGCGCGGGTTATATCCCATTGTTCGGGAGTCCTGCTGCTGAATGCTTTTTTCTGGGCGTTTTGCAGCCTTTTCCTGTTGCCGAAGAAAATGCCTGCAAAAAGCGGAGCCTGGTTTTGCTTCCCGCCGGGGTTCACGAAATGGCTCATGCAGGGCCTCAACCATTCGTATTGCCCTGCGATCTGCGTGAATTCTTCCGCAACAGCCTCGTCTTTTGCGATAACCGCAAAGTCCAGGTCGGAAACGTTTTTGAAATAGCCTTTTGAGGCGCTCCCGAAAACCACTATTCCAATAAATGCCCTGCCATATTTTGCCTCGAGCTGGCCTGCGATTTGGTTTATCAGGGCTGTCCTCCTCAAAAGCGCCCTGGCTTGCGGGGTGGCATAAGCCGGTTCCCTTGCCGCAAGGAGCAGTTTCCGCTCCTTGCCTTCCGGGAACAGTTCGAGCCTTTCCCTGACCTTCTTTTGCCTCCCAGTTATGCCTTCCCTCTTTTCGATTGCTTCCTGCATCAGCAATGCGCCGCCAGGCACTATCGGATAGCCTTCGCCTTTCTGCATTTTCCTTATCTCTTCCCAGCCGTCCGCTCCCATTTTGGAATAGATTTCAAAAAGCGCGAGGCCCGCAGCGTTGTTTATGAATAGGTTTTTGCTTTCAAGCAATCCCTTGAGTTCGGGAATTGCTTTAGGGCCTATTTTTGCATAAATCATTGCCAGTGCATCGGCTGCAGCCGGCCTTAATTCAAATATCGGGCCTTCAGCCATTGCCTTGAGCGCCCATATCGCGTCAGGGCCTTTCCTTGCGTACATTATTGCCAGTGCCTGTTGGCCTTGCGTTTGTGTTTTAGGCCAGCCGCCGAACCTTGCAATCCTCACCAGCTGCCCTTCGCTCAGATTCCTTTCCAGCGTCTGGGGCTTGAACTTGGCAATGGACTTTGCTGCAAGCAGTTTTTTTGCCGGATCTGGCGAGTCAAGCCAGCCTGCCAGCATTGGCAGCGAAACCCTTTTTCTCCCTGCCCTTCGGTATGCCATTGTGCTGGCAGTGGGTTCGAATTGGAAAGTGTAGGAAAACCTCGCATCTGGGTTTTGCGCTTCGGCCTGTTCTGCCTCGGCTTTCTGTTTTGGGAAAGCGTGGCTTTTCCTCTGCCTTGGCTTCATGCTATAATTTGTTGTTTCAGGGAAATAAAAGGATATTCTTTTGCAGCCCTGGAAACCATTTTAAGCACTTCCAGGCTTGTTCTTTTTATGGACTGCAAAGAGGAAGAAGGCTTAATTTTTGTCCGCATGTACGCAGGCGAGGATTTTTTCGAGGAGCTGGAAAAGGCGTGCAAGCGGACAGGCACAGTGACCGCTGTTGTGCTGTCTGCTGTGGGAATGCTTTCGGATTTTGAATTGGGCTATTTCAGGGCTAAAGGCGATTATGCAAAGCAATCTTTCAAAAAGCCCCACGAGCTTGTTGCGCTCAGCGGCCTCATTATCAGGGAGCCGAAAGTGTACAATTTCCATCTTCATGCCGCGCTTGCGGATGAAAAGAAAAAAGTGAAGGGCGGGCACCTGTTTTCAGCAAAAGTGAAAGTTACTGCCGAGATAGTGCTTTTTAAATCAGGGCACCCGCTTCACAGGGAACTCGAAGAGGACACAGGCCTTATGGGCTTAAAGATCTGAAAAAGCGCCTCCAGTAGCCTTTTTATTCATTCCCTTGGGGAAATTAGTTATATGGGCAAAGTTCTTTTGAATCCAAAGCGCTTCATTCCACAGGTTGACTTCTCGCACAGGATAAAGAGGGACATGGGCGCACAGGAGATAATTTTTGTTAACGGCCAGGTCGCTGTCGACAGCAAAGGCAAGGCTGTTGCCCCGAAAAACTTTTCAAAGCAGGCTGATTTTGTTTTCAAGAACATCCAGAAAATCCTCCAGCAGGATGGCGCCTCCTTCAACGACGTGGTAAAGGAAACTATTTACCTTACCGATATATCCAAATTCAAGGACGTTTCGGCTGTAAGGAGCAAATATTTTGCCAACTCAGCGCCTGCAAGCACCCTTGTCGAAGTCAACAAGACAGTGCACAAGGGCTGCGATGTCGCAATCGAAGTGATTGCAATCAAGAACAAGGAAGAATTCTGGTAAGGCCAGGCCTTTTTTAATTAAGCCATTTTTTTGATTGCTTCCGCCAGCACCGGTGCAACGCTCAGCACCCTCAATTTTTTCAGGGCTTTTTTATGCTCTGCCTGCGGAATCGTGTTAGTGATAATCGCTTCTTTCACTGGCGCCGCCTTGAGCCTTTCAATCGCTTTCCCTGCAAGCACGCCGTGGGTGGCAGCGACATAAACGTTTGCTGCGCCGTTTGATTTGAGCATCCTGACCGCCTCGCACATTGTGCCTGCTGTGCTGATTATGTCATCAATGATTACACAGTTTTTGCCTTTGATATCCCCTTCGATTTTTTCAGCCACAACCTGCGAGCCTGAAATCCTTTTCTTGGAAATTGCTGCGATTTTTGCCCCGAGGGCTTTTGCCTGCATTTTCACGTTTTTAAGGGCGCCTTTATCAGGCGCGACAACAACCAAATCCCTTATTTTTTTGCTTTTGAAATAGCCTGCGATTACAGGGAGCGCATGCAGGTGCGCCTTGGGTTTTAAGAATGTCTCTACCGCGCGCGAGTGCAGGTCCATTGCGATGAATTCGTTCACTCCGGCTTTCCTGAGCAGGCCTGCGAAGAGCTGGGCCGAAACAGGCTCGCCTTCCTTGACCTTCCGGTCCTGCCTTGCATAACCGTAATAGGGCACAACTGCGATTATTTTCCTTGCCCCGGCGCGCCTTGTCGCATCCGCAATCAGCAGAAGTTCTACCAGGTGCTCGTTTGCCGGAGTGCAGGTCGGCTGGACAATGAAAACTTTTTTGCCTGCGACAGGCTCATCGATTCTTGCGTATGTCTCAAGGTCAGGGAACTTTTCTATGTGCACCTTCCCGAGCCTTGCACCGCATTTTTTTGCGGTTTCCTTTACCAGTTCCGGATTCGCGTTTCCGGAAAGAATAACAGAGTTTTTCATCCAAAAGCCCCCGAAGAATGAACATAGATTGCTTACTAATTATTAAAAGTTTATTGGGTGTTCTTTATTGTTGGTATGCGGATGGCGGAGATAAAGTCTGTAAAGGCAATGCAAATCCTTGATTCGAGGGCCAATCCCACAGTGAAATGCTTTGTCGAGACAGAGGATGGCATTTCGAGCGCTTCGGTGCCGAGCGGTGCCTCAACAGGCACATTTGAAGCCCTCGAATTGAGGGACGGCGGAAAAGAATATGGCGGCAAGTCCGTAATGAAGGCTGTTTCAAACATCGAAAAAATCATTGCGCCGAAAATAAAAGGCATGGATGTTTTCGGGCTGGAAGAAATAGACCGCTTGATGATTGGATTGGACGGCACTGAGAGCAAGTCGAAGCTCGGGGCCAATGCAATCCTGGCTGTCTCGCTTGCCGTTGCAAGGGCCGGGGCAAAGTCCGAAGGGCTGGAATTGTTCGAATACCTCGGAAAAAAGTTCGGGAACAAGAAGTTCTGCCTTCCGCTGCCTATGCTCAACATAATGAACGGCGGCAAGCACGCAGGCTTCGAGCACGACATCCAGGAGCACATGATTTCGCCTGTGAAGGCCAAAAGCTTCGGGGAAGGCCTCAGGATGAGCGTTGAAACTTACATGGTTTTGAAGGCAAAGCTCAAGAAAAAATTCGGGTCCACGGCGATAGCGCTCGGCGACGAGGGCGGCTTTGCGCCCCCGATTGAAAGCACAGAAGAAAGGCTTGAATTAATGCTTGAATCCGCCGAGGAAGCCGGCTATGGAAAGGAAATAAAATTCGCGCTTGACTGTGCGGCATCCGAATTTTTCGAAAACGGAAAATACCGCCTCGGGAAAAAGGAGTTTTCTTCAGGCGAATTAATCGACTATTATGCTGATTTGTGCGGGCGTTTCCCTATTTATTCCATAGAAGACGGCTTTGCAGAGGAAGACTGGCCGGCCTGGCAGGAATTCACAAAAAAATCAGGCTCTAAAATACAGATTGTGGGCGACGACCTTCTCGTAACCAACCCGAAAAGAATTTCTAAAGCTGTTGGCCTTAAAGCCTGCAATGCGCTCCTCCTCAAAGTGAACCAGATAGGTTCTCTCACAGAATCCTTTGAGGCTGCAAGGCTTGCTTTCAGGAGCAAATGGAATGTTGTAATTTCACACCGCAGCGGCGAGACCTGCGATTCCTTCATTGCAGACCTTGTTGTGGGAATCGGCGCAGCCCAGTGCAAGTTCGGGGCTCCTGCGCGTTCTGAGCGCGCAGAGAAATACAACCGGCTTTTGGAAATCGAAAAAGCGCTCAAATGACCAGGATTGCAAAAACAAAAAGTTAGTTTAATTAACCTTTCGCTGTTTCAATCTGTCTGATTTGCCGTGGATGCCTTCGATAAAAGAAAGCCGAAAGGAAAGCTTGACGCAATCCTTCGGGAGTTAGTGAAAGCGGACTTTGATGAAGAGGAAATTGAAGTGGAAATAGGCGAAGCATCTTAATCCGCAGAAGCTAAACTCAGATTCCAAGCCTTCTTATGACCTCGTCCGCGATTGCTTCCGAATAGCCGCCCTCCACTATCGTGTCCCTTATTTCTTTCGAAGCGTATTCCCTGCTTTTCGGCTTCAGCAATGCGACAAGCCTTGCGATTTTTGCCTCGTCGCCGCCTGCCGCCGGCTGGGGCGGTTTTTGCGGCTGGGCCGGCTGCGGTTTCGGCATCTGCGCAGGCTGTTCCTCATGCCGGTCTTGGGCTGTTGCCTGGAACATTTCCTGCCTTATCCTTTCCTTTTCACCCTCGATTATCGCCTGCTTTGCCCTCTGCTCCGGAGTCATCTGCGAATAATCCTGCACCGGTGCCTTTTTCTTGCGGCGCTTGAGGAGCAATATGGCAGCGACTATTATAATTATCAGCAGCAAAACCGCGCCGCCGATTATCAGGAGCACGTCCATTGTAATGTCGAAGCCCATTATTGAAAGGAGCGCCGTAGACGGCTTTTTGTACTTTATGTGGAGGGTTTTGCCTTCCAGGGTTGCCGGGTCCTTGAACACATAGTAGCCGTTTTCCTTGACGTATGTTTCGGGCGTGAATTCGAGCACTTCGCCTTCAACAAAAATCCTTACTTCCTTGGGCTTTTGCGACTGCATTCCGGTGATGTTGACTGAGGTTGTCCCCTCCTTGACCGGCATGTTGACCTCGATCGTGCCGTCCTCGTTTTTCTTTACCACATCCGAAAAATTGCCGGCTGAGGAAGACCCGCCCATGGATTTCAGCACCCCAAAGCTTTCGCTTGTAATCAGCATGCTGAAAGAAAGTTTTCCTGTATTCGCATCCTTGTTTTGCGTGAATTCGCAGTTTATTATGTCCTTCATTTTCTTGAAGGCCTCGAGCTGCTGCTTTTGCTCTTCGTTCATGTCCTTGGCTGCCATCTGGCTGAACGATATCATCATGTCGAAGAGCGAGTCTATCTTTTCGTTGCAGTTGCTCCAGTCGTCCGCCGCGCTTGTAAGGTTGCCGGTCATTTCCGAAATAAATTCGACGCCGGCATCCTTTGTGAATTTGTAAATGGTTGTTGTTTCGGTGTTCTCCAGCGGGGATTGCATGCACCCGCTCAAAAAAACAAAAGCGAGGACAGCCAGGATTGCAGGGATTGCGAATTTACGGTTCATTAAAACCACGATATAATAATTCTCTCCTTGTTTAAATATCTTTTCTTTCCTTTGCTTTTTCTTCCAGTTCCTGTTTCCTGCTTTCAAGGTTCAGGAGATGGAATGCAAGCCAGCCTGCGAGAACAGAAACCGACAAAAAATAGGCTATCCATGCGGCATCCGGGCCGAGAAAGCCGACAAAAAGCACAAGCAAAATGAAGGTAAGGATTACAAGGCCCAGAAGGAACTGCCATATCCTTGTCGCCTCCTTTGACCTTATTTTTGTGATTTCCCTGTGAATCTTTTCACTGCCCATCAGAAAACCCAGCCGGCGTGCCCTGCTTTTTCTTCACGCCCTTTCCCTCATTGCCCACCCGCGAATCCAGCCAGCGTTGCCTGCTTCCTTTTCACGCCTTTGATTTTTGCCTTGGGATTCCCTATCTCAAAATCAAGCCTTGCGAATTCCAGGCCGTATTCTTCGAGCATTTCCCTTGCCTTTTTCTGGATGTCGGGCGCAAGAAGTATGCCGCGGCTTTTCCTTCCCTTCATTTTTTCAACTTCTTTCATGTAGCGGTAAAGCTGCGATACTGCCTTGTAGTCTGCCTTCCTTCTCTTCACTTCTATTACCACAAGGTTGCCCTGCGCGTCCTCCGCAACGATGTCCACCATGCCTTTCCTGAAAGGGCATTCCTGGTTTGCGGGCTTCAATCCTGGTTCGATAAAGGAAAGGTCTTCCATGAGTTCTTTGCTCAGTTCGGCCTCTGAACCGAAAAGCCTCAAATCCTGTGAATCCTCCATTTCGAATGCTTGCGCAAAGCCGACATCGTAAAACGAAACAGTGATTTTTTCCGCAGGCTTCCTTTTTTCTGCGCAAACCACAAGCACTCCGTCGCGGATTTCGCTGGAAATAGCTGCGCCCATCATGTAGTTCACAGGCCTCAGCAATTTGTTCTGGTGGATTGCAAAAGAGGAGTCGCCTTTAATCAGGAGCATTCTTTTTCCCTTGGGCAGCTTGCTTGCCGCCCTTCCCCAGTATTCCACGGCACATTCTCCGATTACGCAGAGCATTTCCTTTCTTTCGATTGCCTGCATTATTTGTTTTTGTGCTTGCATGAATTCCATGAAATAGGGAGAGTGCGGAATTGTTTTTAATGGTGCTTGAGGATGTTTGCGGCCATTAAAAAAGTTTAAGAATGGCCGGCAAGTGGCTCGGAGCCTCAGGGAAGCCTTGTTTGGAGGGAATCTCTCATTGTGGGGGCAAGGCTGCCAAAACAATTGAAAAAAACTGGTTTCCCGGCAAGTGAATAGTTTCCCGAAAAAGAAACTTTTTGGCGCCTGTTTTTTGCGGTTTTTTCCCGCGATAGGTTTATATTATAATTTGATACTTATTATTAAATTGTGATGCGAATGAAATACAGGGTTTTGGTTCGGCGTTTGCTGTTATGGAAAGAACGCTATATCTCAGATGTCGAGTTAAAGGAATTGTGCGCAAGGCTCAAAATCAAGTATACTGACGCTTTGGCCTATCTTTTCGGCAACAAATACCTTAAACGGATTGTGCGGGGCTTTTTTTACATTCCTTCTGTTGAAGAGCGCAGGCTCAATACCGGCAGCCCAAGCTCGTATGAAGCAATAGCCAAAGCAATGGACTACAAGAAAGTCAAGAACTGGTATTTTGGGTTAGAAACAGCCATCAAACTCAACGCCATAACCCACGAATATTTTACGATTGATTATGTTGTTTCAGATACTATTTTCAGGGCCAAGCCATTCGAGATTTTGGACAGGAGAGTCAAGTTTGTGAAATTGAATAAAAAACTCTTTGGTTTTGGAATAAAAAAGGACTGGAAATTCCCATACTCCGACCTGGAAAAAACACTCTTGGACCTGGTTCACTTGCGAATTCACTCAGGCAAGACTGAAAAAGCAATAATTGACGAACTCATTGAATGGGCGGAAGAAGCCGACCACAAAAAACTTTTGAACTATGCAGAACGCTACAGCGCAAAAGCCAGAAAAATTGCAGGGGAATTAAAATGATTCCAAGAGACCTTGTGGAAAAGATTTCAAACGACCTAAAAATAACCGAAAGGGATTTGATAGAAAAAGACCTTTACCTCCAAGGCCTGCTCATCGAGTTATCCAAATCAGGGCATTTTGTTGAAAATTTTGCATTCAAAGGCGGCACTTGCTTGACCAAAGCCTATTTTGGCTATTATCGTTTTTCGGAAGACTTGGATTTCACTTGGATCGACCAGAAACAATTCGATGGCAAAACACAAAACCAAGCAAGAAAAATAGTTTCCCAAGAAATAAACAAGCTAATGCAGTTATTCGAGACTGCGGCAAAAAACCTTGGCTTGGATTTCAAGCCTGAAAAATCAAACAAGCGTTATGCCCAATTTGGCGGAAGCAACAGGTTCACGACATTCAAATTCTGGTATGTGCCGACAACCAATGAAAAAGAAACCTTCATCAAAATACAATTAAATTTCATTGACAAGATTATTCAAAAACCAAAAAAGCACAAGCTGGCGGCAATAGCCGAAAACCAAAAGCAAGAACTGGAACTCGAATACCCGGAACACGCATTTTTGGCAACAGAAAGCCCAGAATTTTATATTTATTCGCTTGAAGAAATTGCTGCAGAAAAAATCCGGGCCATATTGACAAGGCGTGGATTCAAAGCAAGAGACATAATTGACTTGTATGTTCTTTCAACGAAGGGCGCCACAATAAAATTGGTAAAGAAAATGGCAATTGAAAAAACCGAATTTATGTTCAAATACCTAAAGTATGCAGAAAACCTCAAAAACAAAAAATTTGAAGAAGAATTCAAAATAGGCGAAGAACAAAGGCTTATAGTGGAACAACCAGGCAAAGATTTTGAAAAATTTGCCAAAAAGACCTTAAAAGAACTGAACGAACTGGCAGAAGAAATGAGAAAAAAACCAGGAAAAAAAGAACTTAGCTGAATGAAAATTTTCAAACCCCGCCAGCCCTAAAAACACCCCTTTAAAGCAAAAAAATCCAAAAATACCCAGTCTAACAGTCACCTTTTAAGTGTTATTCCACGAAACAGCCCCGCACAAGGCAAAGCATGTGCTTTTTCTGGAGGGCGTCCTCGATTACGGCTTTCGCTTCAGGGAGTTCCATGGATTAAAAGAGGAAGAAAATGAATTAAAAGGAAGCGCAAAAAGCTTTTTGGAAACATATTTAAACAATAAGACGCCAATCTTAACAGTCCGCTCTGGATTGCGGAGGCCTTTCAATGAAGCTCTGGATATTTTTGCTGGTTTTGTTTTCCGTGCTTTTTTTGCTTTGCGGGTGCAGCGAGCTGCAGCACACAGGAACCGCTTCAAGCCCTTCTAATCCTTCCCGGCCTTATGTTGCAAAAATGCTCATTATAGGCAAGCCGAGCCCTGAAACCCTTGAGGCGCTCGGCAACAGCAAGGATTTGGCCGAATTTGTTGTAAAGGATGAGGCTTTCCTGAGCCAAAACGCCTTGGAAAAGCTCGCCGATTACAATATTGTGATGCTGGACCAGTCAGGGCAGGAAAGCAAAATGCTTTCGAGCGCAGCCGCTGAAGCCCTCTCTGCTTTCGCTGAAAAAGGCGGAAAGCTTATTGTGGTGAAGAATTCAGGCATATACAGCCCGGATGCCCCTGAAATAATCGGCTGGACAGCCAATTTCGGCTCTGAAATAGTGCCGGTGGACTGCGTTTTCACAAGGGAAAACAAGCCAAGCTGCACCTTGCCTGTGAATGTCACGGCCGTGCTCGAAAGGGTTGATTATGACCACCCCATAATGTTAGCCATTGACAGGGTTCCTGAAACAAAAGACATGCCTTACCTTTCCCTCGAGACATTCCCTGTTTCTGCGACAGGCAATGAAATAGCGATAATAAAGGACGCGAATTCCACAAAGTATTACCCTGGGATAGCGGAAAAGACAGGGATTTTGGGGAAAAGCATTTACTTCAATTATAATCCTGGCCTGACGCCGGCAATCCTCAGGAACACTTTGAGATACCTGCAATAAGCGGTTCATGTGCCAAGTGCAGATTTCATATAGTTTAATAAACCAAAAGCGCGTTATTATTCTGTCATCCTTGGAGGTTTTTGTTTATGGAAGCGAAGGCGAGAGCATTCAGGAAAAGCAGTGCTGAACAGGCCCCGAAGGAGAGCCTGGCCGGGCACGAGAAAAGCGGTTCGAAAACACTCTGGATTGCGGTTGCAGTGTTTTTGGTTTTGGCCGCGGCCGCTGTCATTTATTTCGGCGGCGTTTTGAAGCCCCAGGGCGGCACCGAAGAGGAGGCAATCGCTTTTGCAGACACCACGGCTTTCGGGAAACTAATCCTTCTTTATGACGGGCTGTTTGCCGGAGGCAAGGACTGCGGGTTCGAAAAATTTGTTTCGCTCCTTGAAGCGCAGGCCGGAACCTCGATGACTTCAGATGAAAAATCCGCATTCCAGCCGTATTTCGAAAGCGCAAAGCAGTGCATGCCGTCGCTTGCAAAAAAAGCGGAAAAGGCCGAGGACGGCACTTTCACTGTGTCCTACTCTTTTGAAGTGCCGGCTTCATGCACAGACACAGAACTTGCCGACATGGTCAAAAACGACATGCTCGGCATCTCCGACAGTTCCGTTAAAGTCGACCTCAAGGCAAAAAAGGCCGAACAGCCAGGCCTGCCTGCGGGCGCGTCTTTCACTTCCTGGGAAGCAGGCCTCGAAGACCTTGAAACTTCAATCAAGGAAGCCAAAGAATCAGCAGGAACAGACAGCGAGACCATGATGGACTGCTCGCTCGTGGGAAGCCTTGCAATGTACAGCTATACGCTGGCTTCAATGGATTCGATTGACACTGGAACAGAACCTGCAGAAACCGGAACTGCAGAACCAGAAACGACCGCAACGCCTGCCGAATGAGTTGCAGGCTTTCCTTTTTTTTTCTTTTCCTTATATTTCAACCAGTTCTTTTGGCGCTTTCTTGGCATTCATTGCACCTTCCAGAAAGTTATTTAAACAAGGGACGCGTACTTATTTTGTCGTGCAGGCGGAGAGGGTTTGATGAAAAACGAGCTTTTTGCGTTTTTTGCCATATTCGGAATAATCGCATTGATTCTCCTATTAGTAATTGTGGCTGCTGCCGGGGGCTGGCTTGGTTTTTGGGAAATCGGGCCTATCACCCAGCCGAAACCTTCCCAAATGCTCGTTATCGGCAACCCAAGCCCGGCGGCGCTCGAAGCATTGGACAACAGCAAGGATCTCGCGGTCTATGTGATAAGGGACGAGGAATCACTTCGCACCAACGCAAAGGAAAAACTCGCACAGTATGATATTGTAATGCTCGACCAATCCAACCAGGACAGCAAATACCTGCCGAGCGGGGTCGGGGAAGCTATTACAAGTTATGTCAATAGAGGCGGAAAGCTCATTGTTGTCAGCAACAGCGGAATTTACAACCAAGAAACCCCGGAAGTCATAGGCTGGCTTGCCAACTTCGGCTCGGACATTGTGCCTGTGGACTGTGCGTACACAAAGGAAAACAAGCCAAGCTGCACCTCGCCGCTGAACGTTACGGCCGAACTTGAAAGGGCGGACTATAACAGCAAAATAATGATCGGCATAGAACATATCCCGGCGGCAAGCGACCAGCCTTTCTTTTATCTTGAAGTGTTCCCTGTTTCCGCAACAGGGAACGAAATCGCAACAATAAATGACATGCAGTCCACAAAACATTACCCAGGCATTGTGGAAAAGCCGCTTGCCAAAGGAAAAAGCATTTACTTCAATTATGATCCGGGCATTACTCCCGGCATCCTCAGGAACACACTGAAGTATCTGCGCTGAAAAGGCTATATCTCAAAAAGTTCTTTTGGCGCCCTTGAAAAAGGCTTCAGCCTTTTCCTTTCCATCAAATAGTCGTCCTCGATTCTTATGCCGCCGAATTTGCCGTAAACCGCAGGCTCAAGCGTGAAACAGATTCCAGGCCTGAAATGCCAATTGCTTTTCCTGTTGATGCTTTCAGGGAAATCATGGTCCTGCAGGCCAATGCCATGCCCCAGCGAGTGCACCATTTTGAACCCCTGCCCGGCAAGGGAGGATTCCACTGCCTTCATTGTTTCAGAAGCCCTGCCGCCGATCACGGCCTTTTTTTCGGCCGCAAGTTTTGCATCAGAGACAAGTTCGTAAAGGCCTTTTTCTTTTTCCGATGCGCGACCCACAAAAAAAGTCCGGCTTAAATCCGCGCAATAGTTTTCGAATCTTGCCCCGCAGTCCACAAGCAAAAAGCCTTTGCAGATTTTCTTTTCCCTTGGACTGTAATGCGGGGTTGCCCCGCCGCTGCCTGAGGCAACTATCACCGGGAAAGCGGTTGTGTCGGCGTCGCTCTCGAGCATTTCGATTTCAAGCCTTTTTGCGAGGGCTCTTTCGGTAATCCCTTTTTTCACAAGCTGGGGCACGATTTTGAGCGCTTTCTCAGTGATTTTGGCTGCGCGCGCAATCTTCCTTATTTCTTCTTTTGTTTTTGTCTCGCGCAGCTTTTCAAGCACCCTGGAAATGTTCGCCAGATTTTTTCCCTTGAGCCTTCTTTTCAGCCTTGAAAGCCCGGCTGTTGAAAAATCGTGGTAGTTTGCCCAGACTTTTTTTTCCGGCAGGGCCTTTTGCAGGATTTCAATGAATGCCTTCCTGTTCTCGGCTGCAGCAACATTGAATTCCTTGTTTTTTTCAAGAAGGCCTTTCCAGAGCGTGTTCGTTATGACAAGCGGTTTTCTGTCCTTGGAAAGGACAAGCGCACTGCCCTCAAACTGGTTCAATGGAAGTGAGGTGAAATACTGGAAATAGGGCTGTTCGGCTGAGCGGCTGAAAATCAGGATTTGGTCAAGGCCAGTGGAATCGAACAATTCAGCGATTTTTTCTTTCATACCGCGAACTTTCCTTTGGCCAATTGAGGCCATTTTGCCAATCGCCTATTTTACAACGAACTTTCCTTTCCTGATAATCCAGTGCTCTTTGCCTTTTTTGTCTATCCCGAAAATATCGAGCTTCTGCCTCGGCGAGTTTATCACGAAATCCCAATGGTACAATGTCTGCCTGTCAGGCTCGAATCCAGAGCCGAGCGCGATGTGGATCATTTTCGCGATTTTCTCGTTTTCAATAAGGTAATTGCTGAGCCTGGCCTTCGGGTTCGTGTTGATTGCGAACTCTCCCACCCTGTTCATGTTGTCGCTGTACTGCTTTATTATCGGCGCCGGCAGCGATTTCTTTTTCCTGTATTCTGCCACAAGCTTTTTTGAATCCGCAATCTCTTCATTCATTTTCTTTCTTATTGCGGGGGGCGCTTTCACGATTTTCCAGCGCCCTTTTTTGAATTCCACGATAAGCGGGTTTTTAGGGCTGAGCAGATGGCTCCTGTCAAGGTTTATCACTACATCGCCCACGGCAATGCCTTCGATGCTTTCAGGTGTTAAAAATGCCTCGCCGCTCGGGAAGTTCGCGAACATCCCTGAAATAATGCCGTCTTCTTTCAGCACCTGCGCGTTCAGTTTTTTGCTTGCGTCGGCATCGCTTGTCGTGACCTTCCTCCTCATTTTTCCCTTTGTCAGGAAAACAGTGAGATTAGTGCAAGTTTTTTCAGGGAGGTTGCCGCGCACTATCACGCGCTCGCTCTTGTCCATTTCCTTTTTTATTGCAAGTGTCAGCGCCTTCATTTCGTTATAGTCTACATTGCATGTCCTAACAAAATTCTCGATAGGCAGCGTTTCAGTTATGCCCACCCTTGTCTTCGGCATGCGCTTGTCCCTGTTTTTCCGGAAAGGGCAGAATATTTCTGGAACACAGGCTCTTTCACTTTCCTGTCGTGCTCGCAGCCTGCAATAATCGATTTTATCTCGGCAATCCTGTTCATCGGGTCGAGTTTGGATTTTCGGCCTGTGCCGGCGCCCATCACCACGCGCGTCCCCCTCTTCTTTGCCTCGCCGACCATCGCCATTGCAATGGCAAAATTGTCAAGGTAATCGTCCAATGGCAGTTCAAGGTCCTTTTTTTTCGGGATAATCTCAAATCCAACCGAGAACTTTTCACTTTTCTTGAGCGCAAAGCCGTCCACAATAATCCTTTTCGCAGCAGCCATCAGGCCTTTTTTGCCCCTTTCCTTGAACCATTTTTCCTTGAATTCGAGCGGGAAAAGGCCTGCTGCGGTTTCAACAACAAAGCATTCTTTTTCTGCGCTGATAAGCGCGTCAGGCGGGCGCATGTTTTCCCTTATTTTGCCTTTGCCTGCCTTTTTCTCGGCTTCAGCAATGAATGCTCCGAGTGCCGCGGCTTCAGGCGTTTTAATGCCTTCTTCCATATCCCTGAAAGCATTCCAGAAATTGCATAATATTTCGAGGTTTTGGCTTTTGCCTTCGTGGAGCGTTACGCTCAAATCCGCGCCGAGTTCGTGCAGCGCATTGCTGAGCGGCGCAAGCGAATAATAGGCCTTTTTGTTCGAATAAGGGAATTCCACGAGAATTGTTTTTTTTGCAAGGAATTTCAGGGCATTCCTGTATTCCGCTGCCGCTTTCGCGTAATCCGCAAGTTTGTATTTCATCCTCTCACCTGGCAATTGACGGCATTTATTTCTTTTTTACCATCGGAAGGCCTGTGCGCTGGTTTTCAACGATTGTCATGCCTGCCGGAAGGTCTATTCCCTTCTTTGGGTCCCCGCTGAAATACATGAGCCTGCCGCTCTGGTGCAGGTAATATTTTTTTCCTTTCGAATTAGTATGTTCGCAAACCATTCACAACACCCCGAAGCAAATCGATATTATTGAATACTGAATTTGGTTTAATAAGGCTTTTGGTGGCATTCCGGCAGGCGGTTTTTATTTTATGGTGAATTCATCCGAGTATGCCGTGAGCCTTGTTATTGCGCTGCAGTCCTCGACATACTGGAATGCAATCCTGTAAGTGCCTGGCCCTGCCTTCGTTGCGCTTCCGCAGTAGACTTTTTCCTGCGAGCCAGGCGTGCTCCACTGGCAGGCTATTTCCTTCAATTCGCAGTACTCTTGGTTCCACTGCCAGCCTCCCTGCCTTGCATCCGAGCACCCTTCCTTGGCAGGGCATTCAGGGAAGTTTTCCTCGCATGTGCCGCTCTCCTTTCCGCATTCCTTTATGCAGCCGCATTCCGAATCGAATTCCTGCCATTGTTCACCCTCTTTTTTCTGGATTTTCGGCTTTGCCCATGCCTGCAAAAATGCAGCCCTGCCGAATTCAACGCCGAATTTTATCGGCTCGCCCTGCGCGTATTCTGTTTTTTCAGGCTTTATTTCGGGAACGCTTTCCTCAAGCAGCGCGAATTTTATTATTTCAAGATAGTATTTCGCGCCCTCGCTTGTTTCTTCTTTCTTCCACAAGCCTGTAACAGAATATATGTTGCCGGCTTCAAGCGGGCTGCATTTAATGTTGCACTCGTTTCCTGAGCAGGCAGGCTCCAGGCCTTTGTAGGAACCGCGGATTTCAATCGAATCTGTTTTCCCTTCCTCTGTTGATGCAAGCTCAAGCCCTGCAGAACATGAATTGCAGCAGGGCTCCTGCGCTGTGCACGCCATCAAAGTGCACCTGGCCAGCCCGGCTTCTGCCCTGCCGTTTACAATAATAATCTTTCCGGCGAGTTCATCCCTGAGCTCTTTTGCCTCCCACGGAATGTATTCTTTCTGCTTTGACTCGCAGTTGCACGAGCACGCGCCGCTTGCGCAAATATTGTAGCTGCGCGGGCAGTCCAAAAGGCACTGGAATGAGCTGCAGTCCTCTTCATCAGTGCACTCGAAGCCGCATTTGCAGAAGCCGTTCCTGCAGGAAACCTTGTTCGGCGGCAGTCCGCATTCCTTTGCTTTTTCGCAGTCCGAATCCGTTGAGCACTCGCTTCCGGCCTGCACGCACCTGCACTCGCATTTTCCGCCTGCGCAGGCTTTCTCAAGCACCTGGCCCTGCCCGCACTGCAGTCCGCACTTGAAGCCGGCGCATTCGTCGCTTGAAACGCACACGTTCGGCTGCCCGCACCCGCTGAAGAACAGGAACAGCATGGCCAGCAATGCGCAGGCAAGCGCTATTTTGGCTTTCATCAAACTAAATACTGTTTTTGGATTTAAAAACCTTTCAGGCAGCCATTAAGGCTGTTGAATATTGTTTAACTGCCAAATGAAAGCAAGAGGAAAGAATTAAAACTATTCAACAGGCTTATTCCGTAATGAAAAAGGAAGTCCTGCTTAAGCGGTTCAAGGCATTCATCAAATCAATCTGTAAAAATGACGTGGTTGCAATAGTGCACCACCGCGACACTGACGGCCTCTGCGCCGCACTGGTTTTCTCGAAAGCGCTGCAGAAAATCCGCGGCCGCGGCGCGGACTTCGCGATCAGCGCCGAATACTTCGAATTCGGCGAGGCAATTGCTGCGCTCAAATCCATTGCGCCTGACAAAATCGTTTCCCTCGATTTATCCATAGACCAAAGCCCTGAAGACGTGAAATCGCTGGAAAAGCTCGCCCCGCTGCTCTTAATCGACCACCACAAGCAATACAGGGACTGCAATTCGAAGCGCACGGTTTTCATCAAGGCCCAACACATGAAAAAAATCGACGGCAGCAAATACCCTGCTTCAAAGCTCGCCTTTGATTTATGTTCAAATCTCGTCAGCCTCAAAAAAGAGCAGTGGATTGCCTGCGTCGGCCTGTTGGGGGATATGAGTTATAAGAACTGGAAGCCTTTCTTTGCAAAAACAATAAAGGAAAACAAGGTTTCCCTGAAGCAATTGCAGTCGCTGGAAGGGCTGGTAAGCGCGGTCGAAACAATCCAAGGGGAAAAATTCGCTGACCTCTTCGCGGAATTCCATTCGAAAACCCCGAAGCAGTTGCTCAAAAGCCCTTTGAACAAATACAAAAAAATGCTCAGCAAAGAGCTCTCCAAATGGCAGAAGGACTTCAAGAAAAACGCGGAATTCCATAAAGCCGAAGGGCTGATTTTTTATAAATTCAAGCCCCCATTCGAAATAAAATCAGCGCTGATAGATTCGCTCACTTTAAAGCACCCGGACAAAACCCTTATCATTGTCCAGGACTTGGGGGAAAAGAATTTGCGTTTCTCGGCGCGCAGGCAGGACTTCAAGGTCAAAATGAACGAATTGCTTGAAAATGCGACAAAAGGGATTCCTGGTGCAAGCGGCGGAGGCCATATCCCTGCCTCCGCAGGAGCGGTGCCGCGAGCAAAGTTCCCTGTTTTTAAGGAAAATGTTGTAAGAATTTTAAGTAAGGGGAAAAAGTGATTTTATGGCTGTTTTGAGCGACAGGGACATCAGGAAAGCGGTCAAGGAAGGCCGCTTGAAGATTTCAGACCTAATTCCCGAGAACATTTCTGTCGCCTCTGTTGATTTGCGCCTTGGCAGCGATTTCCGTGTTTTCAGGCACACAGAAGTAACGCATGTGGACACAAGGGAAGGCCTCAAGGACGAATTCACAGAACTAATCAAAGTGCCTGAAGGCAAGCCTTTCACTGTCCACCCCGGAGAATTTGTTCTCGGAAGCACAATTGAAAGCGTCTGCCTTCCCGCAGACCTCACCGCAAGACTTGACGGGAAATCCAGCCTTGGCAGGCTTGGCCTTGTAATCCATTCGACCGCAGGCTCTGTCGACCCTGGCTTTGAAGGCGTTCTAGTGCTTGAAATCGCGAACATTTCGAAAGTGCCTGTGAAACTGTGGCCTGGCATGGGCATCTGCCGCTTGACCTTCGAGGAGCTCACCTCGCCAAGCGAAAACCCCTATAACAAAAGAAAAAGCAGCAAATTCCTGGCGCAAAAAGGGCCGTGCCTGGGGAAATAGGGTTTCGGATTAAGTTGCTGCGTATCCTTATTCGATTGTATTTTTGGGCTTTTCCCTTTTGAAGAGTTTTTCAACAATCTGCGCCAGGCCAAGCGAAACGCTTGCGTTCATAAGGGGGTAATTTTGCCAGGTGATTGTTGCTGGGTCTGTTGTTTTTGGAGGCATGAATCCGTTGCCCATATTCTGCAGGTAATAGAACGAAACGATTAGGACCGCGGTGCAGGCAACAACGCTGATTCTGGAAGCGTTGCCTTCAGAGAACATTTTTGAAAAGGTGAGAGGGCCGCGCTTTCCCATGTCCCTAACCCATAATATCCCGCCGGCAAAAGCGCTTTTCGCAAAGGAGAATATGGGGAAAACCAAAAGCCAGGAAAGCGTGTCCTGGCCTTTAAGGTAGTCCATGAACGCGCTTCCGGTCTGGAACCAGAAGCAAAGCAAAAAAAGGAAAGAAAAATGTGTCATGTATTCTGCCGGACCGCCATCCCTGCCAGGCGACTTGGTGCTGAATGCATATTTGAACGCAAGGAAAAGCCAATATGCAGTGCCAATTATGACCGGGACTACAAACGCCACAAATGAAAAATATTCCCATAACCCCCACTCGCCCGGGTTCGCAACCAGGCCTGGACCGTATACTGCCAGCAGCACCAAGAAAACAAGGGTGTAGTTGTAAATTGAAAGTTCGTCAAAAGAAAAAAGCCTGTAAATAAGGGAATCCAGCAGAGGGTCTTTTGCCGCGCTTTCTTTCCCCATTTGATCTTCTTCTGGCTTTATAACGGAGCTTGACATATGCAAACAGTATGGTTCTGAACTATTTATTACTTTGCCTTATTGAAAGGCAGAATCAGCCTTCCTCTTCTTCTTCGTCTTCTAGGACTTCGATGAATTCTTCTCTGCATTCGTCGCAGCAGAAGTATTTGAGCTTGCCTTTGAGTTTCTTTTTTACTGCGGTTTCCTTTTCGATTTCTTCGCCGCAGTTCGCGCATTCCGTGGTGTCGCCGCGCTCGTATCCTTGCATGAACCCTGCCTCTTCCGGGTTCACGTCCTCGTCGTCCTCGCTTTCCTCTTCCGAGCCTTCGTCTTCTTCGTCGCTTGGCGCCATCAAAAAAGCCCCCTCAAAATGGCTTTGATACCAATAAAATCTGCAACCTTAAGGTTTAAAAAATTAGCCCTGGCCTTAAACCGGAAGCGGGCCGGGCACACCGCCCGAAGGCGGTGCTGCCAAGAGAGTTGGTTGAATTCCTTGAAGTTCAAAGAATTCGTGGCCCAGCCCGAATAAATAGGACTGGGAACTTTAAAAAAAGTTTTGGTCTGGTCTGGATGTTTTTGTGAAGGATAAAAAAAGGCTTTGGTTAGATATTTCCATTATGCCGAGAACCCCCCGGTTCAGCCCTTATGAGATAAGTAGCAGAAAAGCAACTGCGTCCCACATTAAAGGCATAAGGAGAATTGACCGTGGTTTCGCTCTGACTGACCGGGCGCTTGGGAGGCGGGTTTTTGGGAGTGCCTGGGTTCATGAACACACTTTTAGAGATTATGAATTGGGGCTTTTGGGGCCAAAATACCGTGGCATTGACCCTATCATTGAGGAAAGGCTAAAGCGCAAAAAAAGTCTGGCCGTACTGGATATCGGCTGCCACTATGGCTATTTTTTGGCAGAACTTGGAAAGCGCTTCGGGGATCGGCTGGACTTGGAAGGCATAACGCTTGCACGGCCATTGCGCCCAGAACAAGTGAATGAATTGATTTACGCAGAGGTGAAGGCATCAGGGCCAAACCTCGCCGATTCGGAAGCAAGGGATATGGCAAACACACTTATTGAATCACAAAATTTCCATGATGCCATTAAAAGGTTTAATATTAAAGTTCATGTGGGCCAGGCCGAAAAGCACCAGTACGGGAGAAGATTTGACCTGATTTTTTCCATGACTGCAATCATCCATTCTAGAAAGCCACGCAGGCTTTTGGTCAACACTCTTAACTATTTGAAGGTTGGCGGAGAGGCATTTCTCGAGTTTGGGGTGAAAGACTTTATTAAGGGGGATGAAGGAGTGCAAGAGGAATTAAGAAGGCAGGGAATAGAAATAGAAGAACAATGGGAAGGCGTTTACCGCTTCAAAAGGCTTGGAAAAAACCCGATAAAACTAAAAGAAGTTGAAAACTGACTGCTTTTCAGGTTCAGGCTTTGCCCGGCTTCACAGCTCGCATCCTGCGTCCTGCAGTTTCTTGAGCTTTGCCCATTCCTTGTCCACTTGCCCTTGGATTTCCTTGATTTGCTCAGGGCTCAAATGCTTGAACCTGCCCTGGGCTTTCAGGTATTCTTCCACTGGCTTCGGTTCGGTGATATCGTGCGTGATTGTGACCTTGCCGTTCTCGATTTCATACATTGGCGCAATCCTGGTCTGCATTGCGAGCCTTGCGACCTCGATTGCCTTTGCGGAATCGCAGTACCATCCTGTAGGGCAGGGCGAATTGATTTCAATATAAGTCGGGCCTTTGATTGCCATTGCCTTCTTGACTTTCCTGTTGATATCGTTTAAGTCGCACACGCTTGCCGTGGCAACATAAGGCGCGTTGTGCGCCGCCAAAATCAATGCAACCGGCTTTTTCAGTTCCTTTTTTCCAGGGATTTTTTTGCCTGCAGGCATTGTGCTTGCCGATGCGCCGAAAGGCGTTGCAGAGCTCCTCTGCATTCCAGTATTCATATAAGCGCCGTTTTCGTTGCAAACATACATTATGTTTTCGTTCCTTTCAAAGGTTCCGCTTATGCCGCCGAAGCCTATGTCGAATGTCGCGCCGTCCCCGCCGAATGCGACCACTTTCACGTCTTCCTTGCCCTGCGTTTTCAATGCCCTTGCGACACCGCTTGCTGTCGGTGCGGCTGTTTCGAATGCCACGTGCAGCCAGGGAACCCTCCATGAGGTTTCAGGATAGGGTGAAGAAACGACTTCCATGCAGCCTGTCGCCTGCACCACAACAATATTCTTGCCTGTGGCTTTCAAAACATGCCTTAATGCAAGCGCTCCCCCGCATCCCGCGCAAGCCCTGTGGCCTGGCGCAAAGTATTCCTCTTCAGGCAACCCTCTAATCATAAGAGCCACTCTCCCTGCTTGTGGGTTTTGGTTGAAAGCAGCGCTTTCTGCAACCTGTCGACTGTAATGTCCCTTCCGCCCAATCCAGCAATGAAGCCGTTCACTTCGATTCCTGAGCCGTATAATGCGGACCTTACATCTGTGCAAAGCGGGCCTTCAAAGCCCATTGAAACATGCCTGTCGATAACGCTCAATCCCTTGAGGTTCTTTGCGATTTTCTGCAGTTCTTTTACAGGGAAAGGCCTTAACGAGCGCAGTTTTATCATGCCGACTTTCTCTCCTTTAGCCCTTAACTCGTCGACCGCAATCCTTCCTGTCCCGCACAATGTGCCCATTCCGATGATTGCGCGTTCCGCGTCTTTCATCCGGTATTCTTCTATGAGGCCGTTGCCGTAAGCGCGCCCGAATTTTTTTGCATATTCGTCGTGCACTTTCTGTATTATGGGAAGGGCACCCATAATCGCGTCATGCTGCTGTTTCTTGAATTCCATGTAAGTGTTCGGGAAAGAAATCGGCCCTATCGAAACAGGCTTGTCAGGGTCCAATGTCACAAAAGGCTTGAATGCCGGCAGGAATTCGTCGACTTCCCCCTGTTCTGGCACAATCGCCCTTTCGCAGACATGGCTTAAAGTGAAGCCGTCGATGCAGACCATAGCAGGCAGCAGCACATTATGGTCTTCGCTTACCTTGTACAATTGAATCGTTGTGTCGATTGCTTCCTGGGTGGACTCGCAGTAGATTTGAATCCAGCCCTGGTCCCTTGCGGAAACAGCATCCGAGTGGTCGTTCCAGATATTGATCGGGGCGCTCAAAGCCCTGTTTGCAACCGACATCACTCCAGGCAATCTGTTTCCTGCCATTATCGGCAATAATTCGAACATCAATGCAAAGCCCTGCGAGCAGGTTGCGGTGTAAGTCCTTACCCCTGTTGCGGCTGCGCCAATCATTGCCGCCATTGCCGAATGCTCAGATTCGGCGTGGATCATTTCCGCATCCAATTCGCCGTTGCTTATGAAATCCGCAAGCCTTTCCACGATATGGGTCTGCGGGGTAATAGGGTACATTGACACTACCTTGGGCCTGCAGAGCTTTGCGCCCAGTGCCAGCGCCATGCTTGCTTCGACAACCATTTCAGCCATTTTTTCACATTCCTTTTTCAGCCATTCTTTTCCAAAACCTTTTTTCAGTGCTCTCTCATTTCATGACTTTTTTCATCCATTTCGAATAATCTTCGTTCAATTGCTCGGCATCGATTGCCTTGATGCAGGGCGTTTCATAAAAATGCAGTTCCTTCACTTTCTTGGTTATTTTCGGCAGTTTGCTTTTGTCTGTCTTGCAAAGCAAAATTGCCTCGTTGATTTCCTCTATTTTTCCTCCCTCAAAATACATGCTTGAAATGTTCGGAATGATATTAATGCAAGCGCACAATTTTTTTTCCAGCAACCCCAAGCCAATCTTTCTCGCTTCGCCGAAATTCGGCGCAGTAATGTAAACTATTTTCGCCTTCATTTCTTTTCTATCTCCATCAGGATTGCCTTCACAGGGCATTCGTTCGCGCAGATGCCGCAACCCTTGCAATAATCGTAATCTATCTCGAATTCTCCCTTTTCGTTCTTTTTAACAGACATGTCAGGGCAGTTCGCCCAGCAAATCCCGCACTTGATGCATTTGGCCTGGTCTATTTTCGGCTTCATCGCGCGCCAGCCGCCTGTCTTGTTTTTTATTGTCGAGCCAGGCTCGTAAATGACAGCGCCGACATTGAAAACCATTTTTTCAGCCGGCTTTGAATTTTCTTTTTTTGCCATTCAAGCACCTTTTTCTGCCTTACCTTTCCTTTTCGATTCAAGCACCTTTTGCCATATTGAATAATTTTTCAGCTGTTTTTTTGTTCAGTTCGCCTACTTTCATTTTTTCTGCGAATTCCTGGTCGATTGCCTTATTTATCGAAGCAAGCGTGATTTCGCCTGTGATTGCCGCGAAAGCGCCTAACACCGCAACATTCACAAACGGCTTCCCTATCACTTCAAGAGCGACCTTTGTGACATCGATTGTTTTCACTTTCGCCTTGGTGTCCAACTTGAATTCTTCCGGCTTTTTGTCCGAATTGATGATTAAAATGCCGTCTTTTTTGAGCCCTTTTGCTACGTCCACGACTTCCATCAGTGTCGGGTCCAATACCATCACGTAATCAGGCTCGTACACCTGCTGCCTTACCTGTATCGGCTTGTCCGAAATCCTTGTGAACGCTTCCACCGGCGCCCCTCTCCTTTCAACCCCAAAGCTCGGGAATGCCTGGCAGTATTTGCCGTCAAAGAATGCGGTTATCGCGAGGATTTGGGAACTTGTGACTGCGCCCTGGCCTCCGCGGCCGTGGATGCGGACTTCTTTAAGCGCCATAAGGAAAGAATAGGACTGGCAAAATAATTTAAAGCTATCTCCTGCGTTATGCAAAACCTTTTTATTTTCAAAAGCAGCATATTCCTCTTATGCCGGCTCATAAATTAACCACCTTCAGGGGCGGACTGAATGAATCCAAACGGAAAAAACCGCCGAAGCCGCTTGGGGCAGGCAAAAAGCACAAGCACAAGGCAAAAAACCTTGCGAGAATGAAAGGCGGGGGCAGAGAGTCTGTCGACAGGGGCACAGCTGCAGATTATGATGCCCTCATGCGGAGGAATAAGGGATTGCCTGACAGGAGGGCTGAGGCTACTGCTTGGGCTGCACAGGCGCGGGGGGAGGCAGCGAGGCAGGGGGAAAGGCAGCCCGGGCTTTCTGAAGTAGGGCTTGGAAGAATGAGAACCACCATCGAAAAAGCCAGAATGGGCAAAGCCGATGCTGATTTTAGAAGGGAACAGGCTGAGAGCTGGAAGAAAACGACAGCTCAGCTTTCTGACCCTGGCCTTGTTGAACAATATGAAAAAGCAGTTGCACGCTGGAAAGGATTTAGCAGCCACCCTGGAACAATCAACGCGCAGGCCTTCCTTTCTGTTTTTGGACAAGATTTTGTCCTGCGCGAACGATATATGAAGTTCACGGAAACCGGGAAATCTTCTCTGGCTGACTTCAAAACTTGGCTTTCAAACCAAAAGCCCGAATGATTCTTATGCAAAAGCGCCTTCACATCCTTGTTTCAGGCAATGTCCAGGGAGTTTTTTTCAGGATGCACACTCGGCAGTGGGCCGAAGGATTTGGCCTTAAAGGCTGGGTGAAAAATTTGCCGGATGGCAGCGTTGAGGCCGTGGCCGAAGGCGAAGAGAAAGCGCTCTCGGAATTTTTGGAATTGCTGAAGCAGGGCCCGCCTTCTGCAAGCGTGGAAAAAGTGGAAGTGAAATGGGAAAAATGCAGGAAAGAATTTGAGGGTTTTGAAGTGAGGCGCTAGTTCGGCAGCACTTCTAACACAATGCTTTCCTCGAACGGCTGGCCGTTGATTAAGGTCGTGACTTTTATCCTGTAATTGCCTTCCTTTATGCCGGTCTTGGGAAACACCAGGAAATTGACTTTCCTGTTCAGGCCGCTTTCTATCACTGTGATTTTTTCGGAATCGCTTCCTGCCGTGCCGATTATGATGGACTGCCTGTCCTCGGCTTCGGCCCTCACAGAAACATCTGCGGCCTTTTCGCCTGTGATGTTTGTAATCACCGCATTCAGTATCGTGTACTGCTTTTCCTTTAAGCGCAGGGGATTATCGTGCAATGTGAGGACAATCGGCTTTGGCTGGAATGCGATGATTATGACCAGCAGTGCCAAAATAACCAGAACAAACAAAGCCACCATGCCAAGTGCTTTCTTTCTGGCATTGGAGTTTAAGGTTATTTTACAGATGCAAGCAATGTTTTGATGTCGCGGGCTGCGTCCGGGGCGTTCATTCCGAGTTTCTGGGCTATTTGGTCCTGTGTCAGGCCCTTCATGCGCAAATTAAATACCCGCCTCAGTCTGCGGGCCTCTCTCATCCTTGCTTTTGTAAGCCTCGGCCGCCCCTTTGATTGGAGCATTTCTATTGTCTCTGGGTTTTTAACTGATTTAACCAGCAGCCGGAAGTCCCTTGTGATGTCAGTCTTATGCATTTTGAAATGTTCGGCTCTCAGCAGTTCCGCTATCGCGTTTTTGGAAAAGCCCTTCCTCTTAAAGTCGAATTCCCTGTTCAGCCTGTGGGCCCTGGCTTCCCCGGTCCTTTGCACGCCCATGAGTTTTTGCTTGGCTTGCCGGTCTTTCACAGAATTAATCAATAGTTCCAGGTCAAGCCTTGCCTGTTCCTGGCTTACGCCTGTTAGTTTTGCAATTTTCCTCAGCGACAACTCCTGTTCTGCCCTCAGGCAATAAGTGCTGTTCAATCTGTTGGCAAAGTCACGGTCTTTTTCATCAAACGTTGGCTTCCTTTGCACTATCCTTTTCGGCATTAAATATAATTATGTTCAGGCAATTTATTTGCCTTTCGGCTGCGTGAAAAGTTCATTGCCCTCGCCCTGCAGGATGCCGGCCCTTACCCCTGCGTCAATCCAGGCGTGCGCATAGGAATAGGATGCAAGCGCTACCAGGAGCTCGCCCTGCTTTTCATAGTATTTGCCATCGCTTAAGTAATTCTTTGCCATGCCGAGGAAATCAAGCGCAATCTCAAACTCCTTTGTGTCGGCCTTTGCCGAGACTTGCACAAGTGAAAGCGCTTTCTCTGTGAGCGCGCGGTATTTTTCGGTTTTCTTTTGAAGTTCTTTTTCGAGGGTCATTTGATTTCCTCCGCCAATTTCCCCAATCCTTCCAGTTCCTTTTCCCCTAATTCGGTGCAGACCACAAGCGCCGCAGGCAGCGGGAAATCCTTTTTTGCTAGCGCCTCTGCCTTCCCGAAAGCGATTTTTTCCTTTTCAGAGCCCATTGCAGCCATCACAACGATTGTCGCATTTTTGATTGCGGATTTTTTCCTTTTCTTTTCGATTTCAAGCAGGAGGGCAAGCGCTTCTTTGGGCGCCATTTTTTTTGCAGGCTTTATGTCCAGCAGGCAGAGCGAATGCAGGCCTGTCGCAAGGTTGCCGAGGATTGAATCGTAAAAGGATTCTGGTTTGTAGTTTGGTTCTGGCATCACAATGCTCGCAACCCTGCCGAACTTGTACGCATTCAAGCCTGTTTTGCCGATATAATCCTGCACCGAAATTCCGGGCACAACCCTGAAGTCCACCCCTGCGTCTTTTGCATCGAGGAGGAGCTGCACGTGCGTGGTCGCGAAAAGCGGGTTGCCTATGACAAGCAGGGCGATGTTTTTGTTTTTTGCCTTGGCGATGTCAAAGCCTTCCTCGACTGCCTGCCTTCCAAGCTCGGTGCATTTCTTCCCTGCGGTTTTTTCAATTTCCTTTATTGTGGCATCTGGGAAATCACTTGTGTATTTTTCAATGAAGATTTCATCGCATTTTTTGAGCGCTTCGAGCGCTTCAATCGAGAGGTGCTCCGGCCTCAGGCCAATGCCGATTATGTAGAACATTTCACACCAGCCCTATCTTCAAAACGCTTGCAAGGCCTGTCGCAAAGCCCATTATTATAAGGAATGCCCTGATAAATCCCCTCAAATTTTCCCCCTTTATTTCCTTTTCAGTGTAATGCAGGATTGCAAGCACAAGCGCAACCTTCACCAAAAGGAAAAGCGCAGGGCTTATGCTTATGACTGCTTCGGACAGCGGGTGCTGTTCTGTGAACCCGTAAAAAAAGATTGCGAAGCCTGTTGCCGTGCCATCAATCACCTGCCCTGAAACCGCAAGCAAATTGAAATTCGAGGCAATTTTTTCTGTAAATTTTATTTTTTTCAAAACCAAGGCAATGATTCCTGAAATTGCGATTATTGCCGCAATGACAGCAAAAAAGCCGAGCCAGTTTGTGAAGTGCAGGAACAGGAAAACGAGCAATGGAAGTGAAAAGCAAAGCCCGATTTTTGCGAACGCACTTTCGAATTTGAATACCTTGCTTTTTTCAAGCCAGCGCGCGAAAAACAGGCCGAAAACCGTTATGAAAAATGTCAGGAACCATACTCCTGGAGTGAAGGTCCAGAAGCCCAATTCCAGCGGGTTCAGTGTTTCGGTGAAGCCTGGCAGGAGGCCTGAGGAAGTGATTGCTCTGAGCGATGTGCCGACCAGGATGTAAGGGATTAAGCCAAGGCAGAATTTGAGGTTGAATTTCACGCCTTTCCTGTCTAGGAAGGGAAAAATAACGAAAAATGCGAGCACGAGCAGGATTGCGCCGTACACTGCGGTGTTCACTATGTTGTATCCTTGGGTGCCTGGCACGTACACCGGCTTTTCGAAGTATTCGTAGAACAAGGAATTGAAGTCCATAAGTAGAATTTAAACTGTTAATCATTTTAATATGTGTTTATGGCTCTGGCATTGTCTGTGGGCAAAACGAAGGGCGAAACAGCAAGGCTTTTTTTGCTCGGGGAAGGCCTGCTGGACACTTCGAAAGAGCTCAGGAAAACAGATTCGGACATAATTTTTCCGCTGCTCGGGCCGCTTTCCAAGGCACAGGAAAAAGCACTGGAGAAAAAGGCCGGCAGGGCCAAGGCAATCCATGCCCTCTTCACCCAAAAGCAGAAAAAGCCGCGCTCGCTTGAGGAAGCGCTCTCCAAAGTGCTTTCCAAGAAAGAGCTCTCCGAACTCATAACTTCTTTCGATGTCATCGGGCAGATAGCGCTCATCATGATCCCTGACGAACTTCTTCCGAAAGAAAAACTTATAGGGAACGCTTTGCTCGAATCCAACCCGCAGATCAAGACAGTCGCAAGGATTCTCGGCGGCCATGAAGGCGAATTCAGGATAAGGCCTGTGGAAATCATTGCAGGCGAAAAAAAGGCCGAAACACTGCACGCAGAATGGGGGTGCAAATACAAAGTGGAAGTGGGCAAGGTTTTCTTTTCGCCAAGATTGAGCCATGAAAGGGAAAGAATCTCGGAGCTGATAAAAAAAGGCGAAACTGTCGCAGTGCTGTTTGCAGGCGTCGGGCCTTTCGCGATTTCATTCGCAAAGCACTCGAAGGCCGAAAAGGTTTTCGCTGTGGAATTGAACCCTGATGCTTTCAGGCTCATGCAGGAAAACATTGCGCTCAACAAGGTTGAAGGGAAAGTGGAGGCGTTTGAGGGCGATGTCAGAACAGTTGTTCCAGAGCGCCTTGCGGGAAAGTGCGACCGCGTTGTGATGCCTTTGCCGCGCGGCGGCGAAAACTTCCTTGATGTTGCGTTTATGGCTTTAAAGCCGAAGGGCGGAGTGATTCATTTCTACCAGTTTGTGGAAAAATCCGATATTTTCGGGCCGCCGCTTGAAGCGCTAAAGGCAGCAGCAAAAAAGGCCGGAAGGAAAATAAGGATTAAAAACAAAAAGATAGTGCGCTCTTTTTCGCCGAGCAGGGTGCAGGTAGTGGTGGATGCGGAGGCAAAATAGGGTATTCCTTTAAATTGCTTTTTTTGCCAATTCTTATCTCTTTTGCTGTTTGATATTGTGATTGGAGGGATGTTTTTGGAAAAAGGAGTTGCACTGGTTTTTTTGGGAGCCCCCGGCGCAGGCAAGGGCACAGTCATAGGTTTTGTATCACAGAAGTTTCCCCTTGCACAGGTTTCCACCGGGGATTTGATAAGGGCGAAAATCAAGGCGGACCACAGGTTCAGGGAGCAGGTCGAAGGCCTCATGAACCAGGGAAAACTGGTCGGCGATGATATTGTGGAAGGCCTTTTGAGGGAAGCCTTGGCGAAAATTCCGGCAGAGAAAGGCCTTGCATTGGATGGCTATCCGCGCACGCCTGTGCAGGCTGAATCCCTTGAAAAAATCCTGCCTGAATTCAAGCGCAGCCTCAAGAAAGTCATTTACCTGAATGTTTCCGAAAAAACCGTCCTGCAGAGGCTCGGGGGAAGAAGGCAGTGCAGGAACTGCAACGCAATCTACAATGTTATCGGAATGAAGCCGAAAAGGGAGGGCGTCTGCGACAAGTGCGGCGGCATACTTTTCACAAGAGAGGATGATAAGCCGGAAGTGATAAAGAAAAGGCTGAAAGAATACAGGGAAAAGACCTCTTCGCTTATAGAATTCTACAAAGCAAAAGGCCTTCTGTTCGAAGTGGACGCGAACAAGGAAGCAACGGATTCGGCAAAAGCGATTTTCAAGGAACTGGGAGTGCAATAAGCCTCCAGTTCCTTTTGCCGGGGTTTTGCGCGTGTTATTGGTTTTTTTCGGATTGCCTGCAACCGGCAAAACCTTCCTCGCAAAAGAAATTTCGAAAATGCTCGGCTTCCAATACCTGAACATGGATAACACGAACAGGAATGCGGTCGCAGGCGAAATTGTTTTTTCGAAAATGTGCGAATTCCTTGAAGGAAAGCTTTCGGCAGGAAAAGGCTTTGTTGTGGACGGCTCCTTCTCGGTGGGGTCGGAGAGGCGCAGGATAAAAGAAATTGCCGACAAGCAGGGCCAGCAAATTGTTTTCATTGAGATGACCGCTTCCGAGGCGGCCGTTCAAGAAGCAGATGGACGGGGTAAAATTTTATTTGGAAAAACAGGGCCTTGGTTTGAAGAAATCAGAATAGTTCAGGCTGGCTTTTTTCCCTTTGCCGCTCTGGGGGCCCTTACCTTTATTGGGAGGAAATCTTCCAGCTGGTAACTGCCGCTTTCTGGGCCAAGATAAAAATGTTGTTTCAGGGGTTCGAAATGTGCATCAAAATACCCTGGGCCTGTCTCGACTTTCTGGTGTGTCACCCGAAAGCCATGCTGGTCTCGGATGCCAAGGACTTCTACTTGCTCTGTGTCGTACGAAGAAGTGTTAAGAGATGCATAGCGTGTTATTCCGCCTGTACGTTTGCTTATTATGGTTCTGCCGGCTTCACCTGGTTTTAGCGAAGAAGTAGGGCTGCCACTCTGGATATCTGAATATTGTATCCTTTGCCCTATTGGCAGTTTTGGCTTGTGGTGCCCGAACTTTGCCTGCATGGCCAGACTTGGTCTTTTGACTGTCTGGCGAAACCATCCCTTGTTAGTGCTTCTCCCTGACTGCATGTTTCCCTTTGGAGCTTTCCTTTTTGAAGTGCTTCTTTTACGCATACTTTACATTTGCACCTAACTGCTTAAATGTTTTTTGAAGGAAGCATGCCAAACAGGCCTTGAATCAGGTTAAATATTTTTTGAGCCTTATTTTTGCTTATGCCTCTAGCAAGAAGGAAGCCTAATTATCCGATGGTTCGGAGAACCGTGCTGGACAAGGCCACTGGCAGAAGGGTTGTTGTTCCTGGAAGCGAAAGGAAAACCGTGAGGCAGCAGGTTGAGGAATGGCCGCGCATTGCGAGATATGAAATGCAGTGGGGCAAGGAATTCGGGAAGCCGCTTGTGCCTACCGTGAGTGAAGCTGAGAGGACGATGGACAGCGTTGGCAATGAAAAAACCCACGAATATGCAAAGCAGTTCAAAATTGGCATCCACACCCATCCTTTGACTCTTTTCAGGCAAAGGAGGGGCAGAGGCCTCTTAACGCATGGGGACTTATTCAATTTTATTGATGCGGTTAAAACCGGTCGGGCAGAATCAGAGGTGATTGCTTCTTTGTCGCTTTCTGGGAAAGTGATGGGCTATACTGTTGTAAGCCTGAAAGGGGTTTCAAAGCCGATTGACCAAATTTCCAGGGAAGTGAGTGAACTTATAAGTTCGCCGGTATTTTATTATTTTTTTCCAGGCGGTTTTGATATGCCGCCAATTGACAGCAGCCCAAGGCTGGTCAAAGCATATTATAACGGGCTGAAGAAAATCGGTTTCAGGTTCAAGCATTTTTCTATGCCGGGTTATTACTTTGACAAAAGGAACGGCAGGTTCAGGCGCAAGAATATCGCCAGAAAAGCGGTTGAAGCCCTGGCTTTGAAAAAAAGAAAATCAGGAAAAAGGAAGCGCCAAGCGCCTCCTGATTCATTTGATTGATTCCCAGAGAACGCGGTCTGTTGCGTTGATTACGACGCCTTTTTCAGTGATGTTGAATGGGTGTATGGTTTTCGAGTGGTCTGTGCCGCGCATTTTCCTGACGAAAACGCTCCTGTGCGGCGGAGTGAAATAAAGCGCGATTACGCCGTCCACGATGAATTCTTCTACCCCGAAAGCCGAGAACTGCCTTCTTGCTCCCGTGGTTTCGGTTGTGAGGAGCGTTGTGCAATCCAGGTTTTTCAGCCTGTCCACGAACTGGAACAATAAGTTCCTTATCAGGCCGGTGTTTTCGAACCAGACGCCGAAAGCCGAAACCGAGTCAATGACCAGCCTTTTCGCGCCCAATTCTTTGACCATCTGTGATATGACATTTAATTCTTCGTCTATGCGGTCTTCTACAGATTCCCTTTTCTTGGTTTGGCCGAGGTTGAGCCTGTAGGTTTTCATGAGGTTGTTTTCCTGCAGTTCCCTGATGTCCCAGTTGAAGTTCTGCATGTTCCAGATAATGTTTTTAAGGTTTGTTTCAATGCTCACGTAAATGCCAGGCTCACCGTAAATCTTGCCGCCGTTGTAAATATACTGCGTTGCAAGAATGGTTTTGCCTGTTCCCGAACCGCCGGCCACAAGAACCGAGCTTCCTTCAGGAATGCCGCCTTCAATCAGTTCATCAAGCCCTTCAACACCAGTCTTAACCCTGTTCATTTTCTCAACCTCACCTTTAATATAATGCCACCGCATTTAATAAATTTTTGCATGCAGTTTTCTTTTGTTAATGTGATATTATTAAATACTTGGAAGCGCTATTAGTAAGAGGAAAAAGCTTAAATTGCAGCGCCTTTGGCCTTCTTAAGGTGCGATTATGCCTAAAACCACAAAAGATTCAGTGCCGCAGAGCGTGGACCTTGTCATGCTTATCGACGAGCCTGCCTGGAAAACCATCCTAATAGACCTTGTTGAAAAGGAAAAAATGGATGTCTGGGCTATCGATTTGGTGAAATTGTCCCAAAAATACCTTGAAAGGGTAAGGCAGATGCAGGAATCGAATTTAAGGGTGCCGGCAAACGCAATCCTTGCCTGTGCAATCCTGCTCAAGCTGAAAAGCAAAACAATTTCGCTTTCATTCCTCAAGGAGCCCAAAGAGCCTGAACTGACCGAAGAGGACATCAGGCGCATGGAAGACATGCTTCCCGAACTCACCCCGCTCACCAAGGTAAGGGAAAGCACTGTTTCCTTGGAGGAGCTGATGCGCCAGATTGAGGCTGTAATAGACAAGACAAAAGAGCGCTCATTGAAATACAGGAAAGGCCTTGGCGAATACACGCCGAGTTTTTTAATTCCAGCATTCAATGAAAAGGATTTGGAGGAAAAAATCGAGGAATTGTTTGGCATTCTCCTTGAAAAGGCTGACGAGGAAGGCCTTGTGCTGTTCTCCACACTTTTGGAGGATAAAACCCCGTCGTCGGCAATTGACACATTCATTCCGCTGCTTTTCCTGGCGCACAAGCAAAGGATTGCATTGTTCCAGGAATCCTTTTTCGGCGAAATCTTCATCAGCCTGCCCAAAGACTGTGCTGTGCAGAAAGGGCCGGTTGAAGAAAGCGCTCCGGAAGGAAAAGGCGAGTGAATTTTATTTCTTTGTCCCTTCCCTTTGGACAATCATTCTCTGCGGCAACAGCATGCTGATGCCTTCCCTGTCAAGCCTTTTCTTGATGCTTTCCCTCAAATCGCAGGACATTGCGAATCCTGTCGGGAAATCTTTTGCCCAGAAGAAAAGGCTTAAGACAAATCCGCTTTCCCTGAATTCAGTTAGCAGGGCTTCAGGCGCGCCCTTGTCTTTCGGCTGGAAGAAATTCCTGTGCTTTTTCAATTCCTCAAGCATTATTTTCCTTGCCTTGTCGATGTTGGCGTCATTGCCCAAAGGCACTTCGATGCTCATCTGCAGCTTTTCGTCGCCGCCCAAAGTGTAATTGGTTATTGTTTCCTTGCTTATCAGCGCGTTAGGCACTACAAGCATCTTGTTCTCCCAGTTCCTTATCACTGTGTGCCTTAAGGAAATGTCCTCCACTTTTCCAAGTTTTCCCTGGAATTCAATCCGGTCGCCGACCCTGAAAGGCTGGTATATTGCGATAAGGATGCCTGCCACTACATTCGAAATCGTTTCCTGCGCCGCAAAGCCGACCACGATTGCAAGGAATCCTACGCCTGCAAGGACCGAAGTGCTGTATGCTTTCAGTTCAGGCGTGGATTCGACGATTATTATGAATGCGATTATGTAAATTGTGGCCGTGGCCAGGCTTTCCGATATTGCGAGCCTTGTCCTGTCAAGCTTCAGGTGTTTGGCCTGCCCTATGCGCCTGAACTGCCTTTTCAAAAAGCCTGTGACAATCCTTGAAATAAACATTGCGAAAAGGAACAGCAGGAGCGAATCGAAAATCCAGTCATAGGCGCCAAGGAAAGCATCAAGGTCCCTGTTGAACGCCTTTGCAACCCCGGAATAGTAAAATAAAAGGAATGCCGCGAGTATGAAAAACGCAATCCAGAAGCCTTTGGCAAACTTCTTCTTTTCCTCTAAACGGTCCATACAACCATGTAAAACCCAAAACCTTAAAAAAACCAGCAGGCATTCTCCTATCATCGCAGGGGCGTTTTTATGGCCGGGGAATTCGACGCAAAGGTATTGGAAGTGGAAAGGTTTGCTGAAGAGGGCAAAAACACATATCTCCTGATAAGGATGGAAAAGCCGCAGGGTTTTGAATTCAAGGCAGGCCAGTTCGTGCTGGCGGGGCATCCAAAACTTAAAAACAACGACAGCCCTGGCGAATTGCTTTACCGCGCCTATTCCATTGCTGCGGCGCCGCACATGCCTTTCCTGGAGTTCGTGATAGCAATTGAGCCCACAGGCGGGCTTTCAAAATTCCTTTCGGAGCACCTTGCCCCAGGCGACACATTGCACTTGAAGGGCCCGTTCGGGGAATTCCTGCACCGCTCGCAAAAGGAAAAAGCCGTGTTCATTGTCACAGGCGCAGGCATTGCGCCGGCAATGTCCATGGTGCGCGACCTCATGTTCAAGGGCTCGAAGAAAGTGATACAGTTCTTTTACGGCTTCCATTCCTGCGACATGTTTCTATTCAAGGAAGAGCTGAAAAAATACTCGACCGAAAGGGACAACTTTTTTTTGTTCCCAACTTCATTCAAGGACGGGCCGTGCTGCTGGAACGGCACCTGCGGTTATGTCCAGCCGTTGGTGGAAGAGGCAGGTTATAACGACGAAAACACGCACTTTTACGTGTGTGGCTCGCCCGGCTCGATGAAAGCCTCGTTTGAAGTGCTCACAAAAATGAAAGTTCCGATGCAAAAAATTTTCACGGAAGTGCAGGCATAATGAAAGAACTGTTTTTCGCAACCGCGGGAATCCCGCTTTCCACACAGCCCTACGATACGCTTTCTGGAATCAAAAGGGTGCGCGAATTGGGCCTTGATGCGATGGAGCTCGAATTCGTGCACAACGTGAACATCGGCAAATCTCTAGCGCCCGAAGTGAAAAAAATTGCGGAGAAGGAGAATATTGCGCTCACCTGCCACGGCTCTTATTTCATCAATCTCAATTCCATGGAAAAAGACAAAAAAGAGGCGAGCGCCAAGCGTGTCCTAGACGCAGCGCGCAGGGCATGGGATTGTGGGGCATACTCGATGACCTTCCATGCCGCATTCTACCAAAAGATGCCGCCGAAAGAGGTTTTTGAAACAGTGAAAAAGGAACTGAAAGAAATTGTTTCCGAATTGAAATCCGAGGGCAATAAAATCTGGGTGCGCCCAGAAGCCACAGGCAAGGCGAGCCAATTTGGAACAGTGGAAGAATTGGTTGCGCTGTCCAAGGAAGTGGAGCAGGTCCTGCCATGCATCGATTTCTCGCACCTGCACGCGCGCTCTAACGGCAAAGTGAATTCTTTCCCTGAATTCTCTTCGGTGCTTTCCCTTGTCGAAAAAGAATTGGGGAAAAAAGCCCTGAAAGAAATGCACTGCCATGTTTCAGGCATAGAATACACCGCGAAAGGCGAGCGCAGGCATTTGAACCTAAAAGAAAGCGATTTCAATTATGTAGACTTGCTCAAGGCGTTCAGGGAGTTCGGATGCGCCGGGATTGTTGTCTGCGAAAGCCCGAGCATCGAGGGGGACGCTTTGGTGCTGAAAAAGGCTTTCAACGGCCTCTGACTATCTGTTCGTGCTAAAAAACATCACAGAAGCCCAAAACCAAAACCCTTAAAAACCGCAATTCGCTATATGTTATGTACTGCCTTCTTTGGTGATGGAATGGAAAAACTTCGCGCTCTTGTGCAGATTGCAAAAGACTGGGACGAAAACAAGAAGGTCATGGAGTCTGCGCTTTTCATGGCCCCAGGCTCGATTGAACTGAAGGATTTGGCAAAAATCACAGACCTGGAAGACAAAAAGCACGCAGAGGAAATGCTCGCGGAACTAATTAATGAATACGAGTCGAGCGGGAAAGGCATTGAAGTCGTGTGCCAGGATTCCTGTTACCAGATGAGGGTCAAGCCACACCACATGGAAAAAGTAAAGCACCTTGCGTTGAGGGCTGAAATGCCGAAAAGCGTCCAGCGCACGCTTGCACTGATTGCAATAAAAGAACCGATAAAGCAGTCCCTGGTCGTGAAATACAGGAATGTCAAAGCCTACGACCACCTCAAAGAACTGACAGATGCCGGATTCATCCTCAAAGAGCCTTTCGGCAGAACCTATCTTCTCCGCACCACGCCCAAATTCAAGGAATACTTCGGCGAAGTGAAGGCGAAGGAACCGGCTGCAGAAAAGCCGGCCGGCGAACCATTTAAAACTACTTAATGTTAATGTATATAAAGGAGAAAATAGTAATATAGTTGATGAAAAAGGGTTTCAAGGTGTCTTTGAGGCATTTTTTCCTGATAGCGTTTTTTGCCTTCCTTTTCTTTTTTCCGGCTTTTGTGTGGTCAGCGAAACAGAATGAGCCGGATGTTTACGGCCTTGACCGCGTTCTCCTGGAATGGGATTCGGATAAAATAACAACGAGAATGTGCTTGCCGAGTTTGATTGAAGGCGAGATGGGCTATTTCTGCGATGCGACGCAGTTCAGCATCATGCTTTTGAAAAGGATTGAGGAAGAGCGAAGTATCAGCCGCCTGCAGGTGCTATTGCTTGCGGACAATTATTCAGAGTCTTTCAAGACCGCTTTCGCAAGCCATTATTATGAGCAATTTTTCAAGGGCAAAAAAATCGATATTTCGATATTGACTTTCAAAAACAGCCCGGCCGAACCCGGCCTTTACGATGTAACAGCCACAGTGGAAGGCGATTCTATTGTCGTGGAATTTTCGCTTGCAAAAAGCCTTGAAAGGCTGGACTATGAATCCCATTTCACCAACAGGTATTCGGGCTGGGGGCTTGCCTCCAAGGTTGCAGAGAACCCTTTGCTGCACGTCGCATTTGATGCCTTCCCCTCGGAGGGGGAAAGGGATTTCGGTTTGGCCGGCAAGGGCGAAAGCCTTTACCTGACAGACAGCGTTATTTTGCCTCAGGCTCAAACAGGCTCGTCGGTTATTGAGGTCGGAACAAGCGGGGCTCCCCAGGAAATTGGGGCTGGCACAACCGGGCCTTTCCAGGAATCCTCAGGCTCTGTGTTCGACGACCTGCTTCCGCCTTTGAACAAAACAGGCTCTTCGACGGTTGAAATCGAAACAGGCAAAACTTTTGCAGACACTTCTTCTGGCGAAGTGTTTAGCGTTTCATATCCTGACGGCGGCCCGATGCATTTCAAGTTCAACAAGTCGGTTCCATCGTTTATTTGGCTTAGCAGACAGTATGACACGCCTCCTTTTATCGCTTATTATTCTCTTGTCGATTCTTCAGGCAAGGTTTTTCCGAAAGAGTTTTTCGGTGACAAAGGTTATCTTGCCGAATGGGCTACTCTCAAAAGGGCAAGTTCAGGCGTATTTATGGTTTCAGACACCGCCCCGATAAGGGACTCTTTTTCCGAGCAGTTGCCTTCCGGCATTTGGTGTGAGGGCTGGAATGAAAAAATGCCTTCAGGGAAATTCTCTGTGTCGCCGGGGCCCAAGGACATTGGGGAGTATAGTTCGTTATTGTTTTTGCCTGAAAAAGTTTCTTTTGTGGTACAATGCGTTTCAGAAACTTCCTCTTTTGAAATGTTGTCTGACAATGGTGTCGTTGCACCAGAAACCACGATAAGAAGAATTACGGTTGAGCCGCAAAAGCTTTCTTTTGCAACGCTGCAACCGATAACGTTTGAAGGGGAATTTTCACTTAAAGATGTTTTGGGCGAGGTCAAAAAAGGATATCTCTCTGTTTCCAGCGACCCGCCTAATAATCAGTTCTCGCTTTATTGGAACTCCAAATTTCCAACCGCTCCCGAGGAAACCAAAGCAGCAGCCCCCGCGGAATCCACCACGGTTTGCGAGCCGTTGCTTGAAAACGGGCCATCAGAGGAGAAATTAGACATAGTGGTTTTGAGCTCCAATTTCACAGACAAGAAAGAGTTCCTTACAATGGCCCGTGACGCGGTTAGCAACTTGCTTTCGACCGACCCGTTCAGCTACAAAGAAAAGCAACTGAACATCTATGCTGCTTTTGACGACCACATGTCATGCAAACAAAACACCTATTCTTGGCAAGTTTCTTGCGACTGGGGTGAAGCGGCCATTGCAGCAAGCAAGTGCACAAGCTATGACCGCGTGATAGTGCTGAACAAAGCAGCCCATGCAGCATTTAATACAAATATGTCCCAAGGAATATGGCGCCAGTTCGCAGTTACACAAGTAGACGGGGAAGACATCGCCTACAGAAATCGGCAAACCGACGCTTATTGGAGGAAATCTTTCCTGCACGAGCTAGGGCACCTGCTCGGCTTATCGGAGGAAAGTGGCGATTTAGACATTGATAATCATCCGGCAACTGTCGAGGAATGGTGCCGGAAAAATGCAGGCATCTGCACAATCCCGCCATTCCTTGAATATTTGCCAACCGGCTGGAACTGCAGCCCGAACAAAGGCTGCCCTGAGTGGAGCCTGCTTGAAGGTGCATCTTGTTTAGAAGGCGGTTGCGCTTCGCATTATTGGTATTACCCGGCGGAGTCCGAGTCCAGCATAATGCGCGAAAGAGGGGGAGACATGGGGAGCACTTTTTCCCCTCCGGCTGTAAAGGTTCTTGAAGCGGCCATTAACTACTTCTCAGGTGAATGAAATGAAAAAAACCCTGTTTTTGCTTTTTTGTTTGCTGCTTTTCTGCAGTGCTTTTGTTGGGGCGGCTCAGCAAAAAGTGTATGTCTGCAAGGTTCACTACAACCGGGGCGAGTTAAGCCTGACAAGCGCCTACACCGACACCGCTTACCCGCAGAAAAGCGAGGAAAAAAGCGATATCACTTACAAGGCGCAAATAGCTGATTTTTCTGAAAAGGAACTTTACACTTATTACTTTTATGTCCCGAAATACCTGATGGGGTCTGAGCCACTGGATGAAAACGGGCCGATTCCCATAATTGAACTTGCTGAAACGGATTTTGCGCTTATATTGCCTTTTTTTGAAAACGGGAAATCAATAAATGTCTACGACCAAAACACTGTTCTTTTGCTTTCAATCGATGTTTCAAAGTTTGCTGTGCTTCCCAAGGCCTCCTTTGAACTGCAGGCATGCGAGGAAAAATACTGGGCTGAAGCCGGATGGCAGGCACAGGGCGGCATGGTCTGCACAAAAACCGCGACACAATTCGAAACCGGAAAAAAAGTCATGCTCAATGCCATCGCACAAGAAGGGTTTTCCGTAAACCTGGCTGCAACAGCCGTTGTTTTAATCGCACTTGCCGGGGCACTGATTTACTTCGCAAAAACCAGAGTGAAAGAGCCCAAGCAACAGGCCTGATTTTATTTTCCGTAAATTTTTTCCAGCACTTTTTCCGCAACTTTTTCGCTGTGCCCTTCGGCGATTATCGCCCTTACCATTTCTTCCCTTGAAAAATAACTGCTTTTCCCTGCAAGCCTTACTGTGAGCGATGCAGCCTGCACTGCCTGCGGGCATTTTTTAAGGTCTTTTTTCCAGCAAAAGGTTTTCAGCAGCCCTGAGTATAGCCAGTAACGGCTTTTCAGGAGCGCATTGGCTGATTCAATGCCGCGCCTGCTGCCTGCTGTTTTTTCGTTGAGTTCGCGCTCAGTGATATGCCTTTTGAAATACTCGTATTTGTATTTTTTTTCAAGGCCTGACAGCGTTTCCTTTTCCCCGCGCAGTGCCCTCCTGTCTGCAAGGCAGTTTTTCAGGAAAAATGCAATCAATGCAATGGCAAGCAGTGCGCCTGCAATGCATGCTCCGTAAAGCAGGAGCAGTTCCTGCTCGATTTTCACGGCCATGGCTTTCTCGCCTGAAAAATCCCCTGAAACAGAAAGCCTCAGCGAGTGCCCGCCCAATGCCAGCGGCGGCGCAAGCGCTGCCTTGTGCAGTTTTTCGCCTTCATTGAATTCCAGGAAAACCTGCCTGGCAGAGCCGTCCACTTCCAGTTCCGCTTCAATCGCCCTTTCCGAAAAAAGCAGTCCGTTCGGCTGCAGGAAACGCACTTTGATTTCGTTCAGTTCGCTGCCGAAAATTTTTGTCGTTCCCTGGGAAGGCAAAACGAATTCCGGCGTGAGGATATCTGACAGCGTTATCTCCACTAATTCGAAATCCAGCAGTTCTTTTTCCACGAGCGAACCGTAAGCCGTTAGTTTCAGCCAGATTTTTTTGAGGCCGCCGGCCTTTTCAGGAAGCAGTATTTTTGTTGAATATTCCTGCCTTGCGGAATCGAATTCCATTTCTTCGGCCAAATCCAGATCTTCGCATTCCAGGAGCAGTTTTTTTCCTTTGACCTTATAATTGTTCGACAGGATTTTGGCTTTCAGGGCCAGGGCCTGCCCGAAAGCGAAAACGCGCTTTCCTTCGGCAGGCTCAAGGACCGCCAGCGTGAGCGCGGGATTGTCTTTCACTATCGGCACTTCCTGCAGTGCATCCACCACGTTGCCTGTTGCGTCCCTGCCTTCAAGGTGCAGTTCCAGGCCGTCAAGGATATCGCTCTCTTCCACTACGCGGTCGAAGTAAATTGCATAATCGTATTCGTTTTTTTCTATTTTGACTTCCTGCTCTTTTTTTCCTGAGACAAGGGTTGCCCTTATTTCTGTAGGGAATACGACAAATATTTCGTTCAGCAAAAACCTTATTTTTGCGTTCTCCAAAGAATCGTTCAGGAAATATTTTTTGCCCTTGAACGCGTCAGTGGCTTCAATAAGTGAAGGCTGGAAATATACCGGAACGCGGGTCTTGAAATAATGCTTTTCCCCTTCGGCATTATAATCCGCGCTTATTTCAAGCAATTCCATTTCAGAAACCGAAGGCCAGGGCGTGAAAAAACCGGCCAGAATGTTTTCATCAGTGCACTGCATTCCGATGATTTTCCCTGCAAGCAGGACCCTGGCGTTGGCCTCCCCGCACCTGATCGGCATGTCGTTTTCATCAAGGAATTCAACGAGCACATTGAGGTCTTTTTCCTTTGAATGCGTTTCCGACTGCTTTGGCTCGAGCACAAGCGCCTTGAATTTTGCCTTCAAAACCTTTACCTTCACTTCCGCGCCCGCGGTCTTGCCATTCAAGTCCCTGGCCTCCACCTTTACATTGAAGTCTTTTTCCTTTTCCAATCCAAGGCCGTAAAACGAATGGAAAACCCTCTCTCCCAGGGCATTTGAATCGTCGCCGAAATCCCAGGAGAATTCCAGCATTTCAGGCTCGGCTGAATTAGTGATTGCTTTGAATGAAAACGCCTGGCCTTCGGGCTGCGTTTTGCTTTCAGGGGATACAAGGATTGCAAGGACTTCAAGCTGTTCTTCTTTCCACGGCGTTGTGGTGAAAGGCAGGATTGCGCTTTCCTTTCTTGCGTCCCCTGCGGAAGAAACCACTTTGAAAAAATATTTTGTTTCAGGCTTGAGGCCGTAAAGCCTGACATAGTGCTCTGCTGCCGGAATGCCTTCAGAAGCGCTTGAGCCAAGGCTTTCTGTTTCCCCGAATTCTGCCCTCGAATCCGCTTCAACCGAAGTCTGCCAGGTGATGACTGCATGGGTGGAATAAGGGAAAACCCGCACATTGCTTATTTCAAGCTTGTTCGGCGGCTGCTTCAGGATGCACTGGTTGAAAGAATTGCAGGAAAAGCCTTCCTCGCACTCCCCGCAGGCAACAGACTGCCCGCAATCATTGCTTTTCTGGCCGCACTCGCCTGCCCTGCAGGAAAGTTTGCGGCAGCACTTTCCGCCGGCGCAATCATAACCCGAACCGCACTTGCACTGGAGTGTGCCACCGCACCCGTCAGAAAAAGAACCGCACTGGCCGGCATAATCCGCAGAGCACGACTTGCATGCCTGCCTGCATTCCCCGTTCGAGCACCCGCCAGCACAATATTCCTCAGGCCCAAACGAGCAATCCGCATTCCTAAGCGCCCTGAACGAAGAAGAAAGGCAGGACCATTGCGCGGAACAGCCTTCTGTCGCCAATGGCTGGCTTGAAGCGGCATCGGTTGTTGTTCCCTGCCCGGTTGCGCCGCCGGTTACCTGGCCGCCGGTTGTTTCAGTTGAAGATATGTTGCCTGTACCGGAGGGAACGTCTGGTGGTCTATCTTGTCTGATGTCTGTTTCTGTTCCGATTTTTGAATGTTCATCTCCTGAATTTGCGCTTGGATTGTCAGATGATTTATCTGAACCAATCTCGCCGCCAGTAGGCAGAGTATCTCCTGCTACAAGCCTGCCGAGCAGCAGGCAAGCTAAGACCAGCACAATCAGTGTAACGAGAAGGCATTTCATGCAATTATTACGCTTTCTTTATATATTATCTTTTTCCCTGCTGCGGGCGGTTTAGCATGCTTTTTTGCCTTTTTACTAAAAAACCGCATAACTGCTGCCCATTAATAAATGAAAAAATATATAAATATGAAGTGGCATGTTATCTATGGGGATGCGCTTGTCAGATTCGGGCAAAGTGTTGATTTTGTTTTTCTTCCTTTTAGCCTTTTCCATGGCGGCTTTTGCCGAAGGCGAAGTGGCTGCAACCTCCTGCAAAACTGACCCGGACTGTGCACAGCTGAACCACTGGATCCAAGAAGTAAAATGCATAAGGAACATCAATGATTTCGATGCCGAGCGCACCGTTCCTGACAAGGATTTCACTACTCTCCAAATCGATAGTGCCCAATGGTCAAACTTCGTCAAAAATGGTGTGAAGGCCGGCTTTGCCAAAACCGGAAAAAAATACACCTGGTACCAGCAGGAGCAATTTTTTGAACAGTACGTTTGCAAGAACAGCGCATGCGTTATGAAAAGCGAGTCCGAGGTTAAGGGAAAGAAGTGCAGCTGGGCCTGTGATGTGCCTGATGGAATCGGCAATTCGAATCGCTGCATGTGCGAACGCCTGTATGAAGACCTTTCCTGCAACCCTGATGACCCGAACGACCCTGACATTTATGAAAGATACCAGGGCGTTTTCAAAGGCGCAGATGATGTCTGCAAAAAAGATTACGAGCGCTATTACGTCTGTGAGGGGCTGCTTCGCTGCGCTCCAAAAGGCGGCAAGTTTTACTGCCTTTCGCCTGAAGAGTATCCAGAGCTTTTCAAGACCTATAATGCCGCCTACTTTCCTTCAAGCGACCGCATTCTGACCGGCTACGAGGTTTCCACAGCCGAATTTATCGAAAAATACGGCTATTCGCCGCTTGAACCGCCCTCCCTTGCCCAACAGCAAGGCCTTGAGACCGCAAGCGCCTACGGTCTCGACCGCGTCCTGCTCGAATGGGATTCGGATAAGATCACGGATACAATGTGCGACCCGCTTTTGAAGGAAGGCGAGAGCGGTTATTTTTGCGATGCGACGCAGTTCAGTGTGATGCTTTCGAACAGGATTTCTTCCGGCGGCGATTTGGCGGGTTTGAGTGTGCTGTTGTTGGCTGACAATTATTCTGATTCGTTCAAGAGCGCTTTCACCGAATATTATTCCGGGCAATTTTTCAAGGGCAAAAAAATCGATATTTCGCAGTGGTCTTTCAAGAACAGCCCGGCCGAACCAGGTTATTACAATGTGAAAACTGCAGTTGATGGGGAGACAGCCACAGTGGAGTTTTCTCTTACAGCAAACCTTGAAAAACTGGATTCCGACTCTCAACTTTCCAATAGAGAGCCGGATCTCGGGTTTGCTACAAAGTTTGCCGAGAATCCTTTGCTTAAAATTGCATTCGATGCCTTCTCTCCTGATAAGGAAAGGGATTTCGGCTTGGTTGTCAAAGGCGAAAGCTTTTACCTGAACGATAACGTGCAGCTTCCGGCATCCAAAACTGTTTCTTCAAAGCTTGAAACACAAACCGGGAAGACTTTTGCCGATACTT
>JAPLVS010000001.1 GCA_026396995.1 Candidatus Iainarchaeum sp. | reverse complement strand
CCTGTGCCTTGTCGGTTTTTTCCCAGGTGAAATCTGGGTCGTCGCGGCCGAAGTGGCCGTAGCATGCTGTTTTGGAGAAAATCGGCCTGTGGAGGTTCAATTTTTCAATCATTCCGCTTGGAGTGAGGTCGAAATTCTTTTTTATCAAATCGCAGATTTTCCAGCCGTCGATTTTGCCTGTGCCGAAGGTGTCAACGAACACTGAAATCGGCTCCCTGCTCCCGATTGCGTAAGACAACTGCACTTCGCACCTTTCAGCGATTCCTGCCTTCACAATGTTTTTCGCGATATAGCGCGCCATGTATGCTGCAGTGCGGTCCACTTTTGTCGGGTCTTTTCCTGAAAAGGCTCCGCCGCCGTGGTTGCCGACACCGCCGTAAGTGTCCACTATTATTTTCCTTCCGGTGCAGCCGCTGTCGGCCACAGGCCCGCCCATCACAAACCTGCCTGTATTGTTGATGAAATATTTTGTATTTGAGTCCAGCATTTTCCCGCAAACCGGCTTTATCACGTGCTCCCTGATGTCTGCCCTTAATTTTTCAAGCTCAACGTCAGGGTCGTGCTGCGCCGCAACAACAACCGCGTCAATCCTTTTCGGCATTCCCTTCTCAAACTCGACCGTGACCTGGGTTTTCCCGTCAGGCCTGAGATAGGGGAGAATGCCTTTCTTCCTCACTTCAGCAAGCCTTAATGCAAGCTTCTGCGCGAACATTATAGCTGCAGGCATCAGTTCAGGCGTTTCAATCGTCGCGTAACCTGACATCATGCCCTGGTCGCCTGCGCCTGTCCCCTTGCTGCCCTTTTCGTCGACGCCCATTGCAATGTCAGGGCTCTGCTCGTGGATGCTGGCAAGTACGCCGACAGAATGGAAATCGAAGCCGTATTCGGGTTTCGTGTAGCCTATCCTTTGCAGCACACCCCTTACAATGCCCTGCACGTCTGCATAAGCCTTGGTCGTGATTTCGCCTGTGACGACAATAAAGCCCATTCCGGCCATTGTCTCGCAGGCAACCCTCGCGGTTTTGTCCTGCGAAAGTATATTGTCAAGCACGGCATCAGAAATCTGGTCGCACACCTTGTCAGGGTGCCCTTCAGCCATTGCCTCAGAAGTGAAAAAATAATTCCCGTCCCTCATAAAACCACGCTCCCAAAAGAAAAGAAATGCATGAAAAAAATTGGTTCGCAAGCCTTTTAAATAATTCCTTCATAATTTCAGTAATAAAATATTCAAATATGAATTATAAGGGCTGGGAGAATGCTTCCTGATGTTTCCGAGATAAAGGCGCTGAGGAAAAGGCTCGGCATTACGCAGGCAGAGCTCGCGGAGATGAGCGGGGTTTCGCAGTCGCTTATAGCGAAAATCGAGGGCAATTCGATAGTTCCAGGCTACGACAAGGCAAAGAAGCTGTTCGAGGCGCTTGAAAAAATCGGGAAGAAAAAGGAGGCGAAGGCCGCCGATATCATGAGCCGGAAGGTGAAATTCGTAAGGTCAAATGAAAGCGCCAGAAGGGCAGTGGCGATAATGGAAAGGAACGGTTTTTCGCAGCTGCCTGTGATAAAACAGGACAAGTGCATAGGCATTGTGACAGAAAGCGGCGCCCTCTCGGCCCTCAGGTCAAAGGGCAGCGAATTCGACCTCCTGACCGCTTCAGCAATAATGGACGAGCCTCTGCCGATTGTGAGCACGCAGGCGCTCTTCCCTGTGCTCGCAGGCATACTGAACCACGAACATGCGGTGCTTGTGGCAGAGCACGGGAAAATCGTTGGCATCATAACAAAATCCGATTTGCTGAAAAAAGCGCTTGAAAAAAGATAAGCCGGCAGGCGCGGCCAAAAAACCAGCCAGGCAAAAAAAGCGCTTGAAA
>JAPLVS010000037.1 GCA_026396995.1 Candidatus Iainarchaeum sp. | reverse complement strand
GTTGCCTGCGTTTCCTCTTTTATTTTTGCCTCGCACTCAGCCTGCTCGCAAAAGAAGCCGAAAGCCATTTTCCCGCCTTCGACAGCCTTAGCGAAACCCTGCTTGTCTTTCACTTCAACAGTGTTCTTGTCCAGGAAATCCTTTGCCTTCTTGAAAAGAGCCGCCTGCATTTTTTCCAGCATTCCCTCGATTTCCTTTTCCGCTTCCCCTTCTTTCACCGCAACCTTTTCACCTGAATCCCTTCTCACCGCGATGAACTGCTTTTTTTCAATGTCCCTCGGCCCGACCTCAACCCTTACCGGAATGCCCTGCATTTCCCACTGGTGGAACTTGAAGCCAGGGGAATGGTTTTCATCAGAATCCACAAAAGCGCCGAACTTCGCAAGCCTTTTCCCCAAATCAGCGCACTTTTCGAGCACCTGCGCCCTTGATTTGTCAAAGAAAATCGGAACAATCACAACCTTTCTCTCAGCGATTTTCGGCGGCACAACCATGCCCTTGTCGTCGCCGTGCACCATTGCCACTGCCCCGATAAGCCTTGTCGAAATGCCCCACGAGGTCTGCCAGGCAAATTCTTCCTTTGCATTTTCATCCAAAAACTTTATTCCGAACGGCTTTGAAAAATTCTGGCCAAGCATGTGCGAAGTGCCCATCTGCAATGCCTTCCCGTTAGGCATCAAAGCCTCCATTGTAAGCGTGTAATCCGCTCCAGGGAACTTTTCTCCATCTGACTTTTTCCCTGAAAGCACCGGGATTGCCAGGAATCCTTCAACCAAATCAGTGTAATCCTTCAAAATCATGAGCGCTTCCTTTTCGGCCTCTTCCTTTGTGGCGTGCGCCGTATGGCCTTCCTGCCAAAGGAACTCGCGCGTCCTGATAAAAGGGCGCGGGTGCTTGAATTCCCATCTGACAATATTCACCCATTGGTTCAAGAGCAATGGCAAATCCCTGTGCGACCTGATCCATTTCGCATAGCTTTCGTAAAAAATCGTTTCAGAGGTCGGCCTTATCGCAAGCCTTTCCTCAAGTTTTGTGTTGCCTGCGCTTTCAACCCATGCGACTTCAGGCTCGAAGCCTTCCACATGCTCCTTTTCTTTTTCGAACAAGTGTTCTGGGATGAAAAGCGGGAAATATACATTCCTGTGCCCGCTTTTTTTGATTTTGCGGTTGAATTCTGCCTGGATGCCTTCCCATATCGAATAAGCGTTAGGCCTTAAAACCATGCAGCCGCTGACCGAAGTGTAATCCGCCAGTTCCGCCTTTTGAATCAGCTGCTGGTACCATTCAGTGAAATCCTCGGCCTTGGTAACAGTAAGCGCAAGGGTCTGCTCCTGACCCTTCCCCTGTTCTGTTTTTCCCTTTCCGGCTTCAGGTTTCGCTTTCCCTGGTTCTTTTTCTTTTGCCATTAAAACCACGTAATAATTGAAGGCTGTTATTGTTTTTAAGGGTTGGGTTGCTGCAGGCCAGGGATTAACCCTGCTGGCCCCTCATAATTCTCAGGTTTTCCATTATTTTTTCTTTTGGGGCTTTTTGGCGGAAATAACCGATTCCTTTTTCTGTGAGGCCGCCCCGCCTTTCCAAAAAACCGTTGTTGATGAAAAAGCGCTCTTTTGCCCTTAACCTGAGCATGCTCCAGTTTTTAGGCGGGTCTGCGAACAGCAATATCAATCCGTCTGTGCCATGGCGCTTGTAATAGCCTCTTGCAACAAAAGTGTTGAACACGCGCCTGGAAGCTGTGACAGCAAAAAGCCCAAGTATCGCCTTATAATTTAACCCCAAAAAAGGAAGAACCATGGCGGGGAACATAACTGCGTTTCCAAAAGCCTGTCGCCGGTTTATGTGAACCCTGGCTGTTGCTTCGATTCCTGGTTTTTCCCTAAGCTGCTGGTAATATGCTTTGTTTGCAGAGACAGTCCTGCCATTCTGCCTTCTTTGCGGTTTGCCTGTCTTACGTGCCCTAAGCATTGGGGTTTCCTGAAAAAGGCCCTGGAGCCCGTGCTGCAATTCTTCGTCAGCAGTCTTTTCTGCAACAAATGGCCTTTTTGACGGCTCTCCTATCCCGTCTTTAATGCCTATCTGGTGGCTTGTAAAATCATATCCCCCAGATAAATACCGAGGCATTTCTGTAGCCATTGAAGGCAACAATGTTTCAAGCGGAATATCGGAAATCTGTGAAATCCGGGAGTATGCTTTTTTGGACACAGGCGTCAAATTCTCTTCCCTTATTCTTTCCCCGGCCCTTGGAAGGAAAACGTACCTTTCTTCAAACAGTTTTTCCAATCGCTCGCTCAATCTTCTTCTCTGGAGTTTTGGGCGTTTTGGCATATGAATATTGTGCCAACTGGGAATTTTAATTGTTTCTTCATTGACATCACATAAAGGACACCATTTGGAACCACCAGAATATGACTGCCTGAAATCAGCCAAAACCCCTCGTTTGCTTCAATCTTGCTTCAAATCGAAGCATATTTAAATCATATCCTGTTTATTTGTTTGTATTGTGCTTTGCGGGGCGTGTTTGGATGAATGTGATTTTGAGAGGCAAAACCAAGCAGATTGTGGAATCCCTTGTAAAGGAAGGTTATGCGAATTCCCAATCCGAAGCGGTCAGGATGGCAATATTGGACTTTGGAGAGAAGCACCTTAGCGAAGTGGAGCTTGTCAACAGAAAGCTTGACAGACTAGACAAGGAAATAAAAACCGGCAAAAGAAAACTGCTCAATGCCGACCAAGCCCTTGGCAAATACTCCAAATACCTTAAATAATCCGACTTTTTTTCAAAGTGCAATTTCAAGCCGGCCTTTTGATTTTTATCCCGGCTTTTTCGAACCCGAACGGTTTTTTCCGCCTCTTTTTTGCCCTGTCAAGCCTTTCAAGATACCTGGCCCTCGCCAAATCCTTTTTCACGCCCATTTTTGTCGCCTCGGTATTGGCGACATGCCATCTGACTCCGGGAATTTCGAGCGAGCGCAGGCCTTCAATGTTTTCTGCCCCGACCACTGCCAAACCGATGTTGTCCCTCGCGATTCTTTGGGCGGCCTCAAGCTCCCTCGGAACCAAATCAAGCTCCCTTTTCAAATTCATTCTCCTGCGGAATTTCAGTCTGTTTGCAAACCCGCGAGGAGTTTTTATGCCTCCGCGCGGAATTCTTCTAACTGCAAGCCTGAGCCCTGAATCCAGTTTTGCCCTCCTGTTCCTTGTCCCGGCGCTTTCGAGCGCGAAAACAACAGCTTTCCTGTCCCTTGCTGCCCTGTAAACGTCCCATAAAAATTCAAAGCCGCGATAGGGAACAGAAAACCATTCCGGTGCCTCCCCGGCTTTCCTTCCAAGGATTTGCTTTGTCCTCCTTTCAAGGAAATCGTGTATAAGCCGGCGGCATATGCCTTCCGGGTCGCTGCGGTCGTATATGCCCTCAAAATATTCGCGGGCAACTTCGGGGCTGCCTTGGCCGCTCTCTTCAAGCCCCCTCCGCGTGGGCTCGAACGCCTCCAAAGCCCCTTCCACATATGTTTCGCGCGGGCGGTCGTATAAATTTTCAAAGAACTTGAGGGCCGATTCGTCAACGTCAAGGCCGATTCTCTTGCCTTCGGTCAAGTGTGGTTCGAGCATCCGAAGGATGTTCGCCAGCCTGCTGCTGTGCCAGTAGCTTTTGACTCCGAACAAAAGCACGTTCCTGCTTTGCGTTCCTTCAGGCATGCAATAATTAGGCGTAATCGATTATTTATTTTTTCCTTCAGGTGTTTTTCTTTTGGCCAAGCGAAAGTTTTCTTTCTTTTTGGCAACTTGCCCAGTTTCTTTCTTTTGGCCAACCTAGCATTTTCTTTCTTTCGCAAAGAAAGAAAAGGCCGGAAACGGGGCTGCTGAGATTTGAACTCAGGTTGCTGGCACCCCAAGCCAGAGTGATGGACCAGACTACACTACAGCCCCTGCTGAAATGCCGTTTATTGCGCCTTATCGGGATTTCATCGGCATATGCCGGGAGCCCGGCGGACAATAATATTTGGATGCGGCAGAATTTATAATGCCTTGCTTGCGATTTTGCCGGCTGACACAGCTCTGCGCTTTTTGCTCGGATTTTTATGCTTTTTCCAGCAACAAAAATACTGTTTTCGGCCTTTGGGGGTCTCGAACTTGGAAGAGCAAAAGCAAAAAATGCCTACCGGAATGGTCCTTGTGCTGATCGTGGAATGCCTGGGCATTCTAGGGCTGCTGGAGTCTTTCCGCGGGCCAATGCAATTCGGCCCTTTGTTTTTGACTGGCTGGGCGGCAATTTTTTTGGTCCTGGTTCACATGGCTGCAAACGGCCTGGTTGTTTTCGGAATAATCAAGCGGCTCAAGTGGGCCTGGAAGTTTATTTTGGCGCTATATGTTTTGGCCATTGTTCTTGGCATTGCCAACTCTTTGTTTTTTGCCTTTGACGGCACTGTCCAAGAAAATTATGTCCGATACGTTTTAACCCCGGAATTGGAAGGGTCGAACCTGAGTATTTCGGCGGGCGAGCTTTTTTCATTGGTTCTGCCAATAACCCTTTTCGTGGTAGCGATTACGATTGCAGTCAACATTGCAATCGCGGTTTATTTGTTCAAGAAAAAGGATTTTTTCACAAACTGACTTTCCGGCTTTTCCTTTGGCCGAAAATTCGTTTTCCTTATTTTGGCCAACCCGAATTTTCTTTTTTCCTTCAGGTCTTTTTCTTTGGCCACAACTTAAATCTTTTGATTTAAGTGTGCACTCAAACCTTTGGTTTGAGTTGCAGCCTAGCCTTTCTTTTCCTAAAAGAAAGGCCGGAAGTGAGCCCGGCGGGATTTGAACCCGCGACACCCAGATTAAGAGTCTGGTGCTCTAAACCAGGCTGAGCTACGGGCCCACAAAACCTTTGCAATTAATGAAAGTGCGGGGATACAATTAAAAAGATTCGGGAAAAGCCTTTTCTTTTATCCTTCAGGTCTTTTTCTTTGTTGAACTCAGGTCGCTAGCTCCCAAAGCTAGTATGCTAAACCAGGCTACACCATAGCCCCATCCCAATTAATATTGGTGCTTGCGGGTTTAATAATTTTGTTTTTTCCCGAAAGAAAGCATTAAATTCAGGGAAAGAGTATTATTGGCATGGATTTAGTGAAATCGTTTAAGGAAAACAGGTTCGGGTGGCTGGCGTTACTGGTTTGGATTTTGCCAATATTGGCTTGGTTTTCGATGCTTGGCGAATTACTTTTGCTAACCTTGTGGTCAATCCCAATCCTGTTGCCTTTATTTTCATTTTTTTCTATCAAAAGGAAGGAGCCCAAAAGGAAGATTTGGAAGGCCGCTTGGCTATGCACTTTTTTGCTTTCTATTATGTTTATTCTCCAAATGGTTTCAACTAACTGGGACTGTCCTTACATTGAATTTTGCGGGTCTTTGTGGGTTTTTGGGCCTTTTGCTTTTTTTATAGGCATTTTCTTTGTTTTATTGTTTTTTGAGAGGAATAAAAAGCGGGCGATGTTGGCCGTTGTTGCCCTTTTGGCTTTGCTTGAGCTAGTTTTATTTTTTTTGGTTATCCCGCTTTGCATGGGGCAGGCAAAGCTTAATTGCAGGGACTGGAGCCGATCTGCAAATATAATGCGCGAACGGCAGGAAATGCAGTTAGCCCAGCAACTTCAGGCTATGAAGGATACCTGTGCTTCGCTTTGCGCTAAAGCGAATTCCGATGCATCGCTTGAATCAAAAGGGGCTTATTGCACGAAAACCTTTACCGAGGGCTTTGATGTTACCCAGAATGGCTTGACGGTTGATTACACCTATAACTTGTTGCCAACGATAGGCGTTTGCGAGGACCGGATTTATTGCCCTTTGGCATATGACTGCCAGGTTGGCGGCAGCAAAGCCTTGACAATGCAGAAATGCAGGGAAATCCTTTGTGAGTATTGGGGTGGCCTTGGATTCACTGCTGCGCAAAAACAGGAAAAGTTGCGGCAATTCATTCAGCCAGGCAAATGCTATTCTAACGCCGATGTTAACCAGGTGAAGGACCACTGGTACACAATGCTATTCGATTCTAGCAAGAACGGCGTTGTCGAGCCTGAAGAAATAACCTGCCAGTGAATCGCCTTTTTTTCCCTTCAAGGTTGTTTTTTAAAAGATGCTGGGGATTGTATTTGAGGTATTTGCTTGTGCAACGCTTTTCAGGCCTCACCCGCTCAAAACCACTGCTACATCCCAACGCATAAAATTAAGGGCGGGCACGGTTTTTAAGGGTTGCCTGTGGGCGCTTCCGGTTTTTGCGGTTACCAGGTGGTTGGCCTTCTGCCTGCTGCTTTTTTCCCGGCTTCTTCCTTCCTCGAAGCTATTATCCTTTCCGGGTCGGCTGTAAGCATCAGGTGATTGAATTCTTTTCTTAAGAATGACCTTTCGGGCGTTAACGGTGCTATCGCTGCAAACACTGCGGTTCTTTGTTTTTCCGGCAATCTGGCAAGACGGAAAATAGTATCTCTGACGAACTTGCCTTTTTGTTCATCTGTTTTCAGCCCGTTTTTGATTTTCATTGCGTCATCATAAATGCCTCTTTTCACCGCCCACTGCAATGCCTGTCTCTTTTCAGCGTCCGCTCTCCTGTCTTTTTCAAATAGCCTTCCTGGGCCCATATTCAACAAAACAACCAAGTTTGTGGTGATTTTTCTTACTCCTTCGGGGAGCGGCCTGGCAGTGTAGGTTCTTGTCCCAAGCCTCCTTCTCAAGGCGGTACCTGGAATTCCCTTTTTTCTCTTATTTATCGGTATCCATTTTTTCGCTTTTTTTCCGGCAGGCGCAGTCATAACATCACCAATATACTTAGCAGCTTGATTAATTTAATCATTTCGTTTAGGTCTTTTCCTTTCGGCAGGCATGGTTTTTAATCATTGTCGGCTTTTAATTTTTTCTGCTTACAATCAGATAGGGGGTGTTTGCTTGTACGATGCTTTTTCGGTTCTCTCTGCGGTCCGCGCAAAAAAGCCCTTGGTTCACCACATCACCAACTGGGTTACAATCTATGACTGCGCGCAAATCACGCGCTCGTGCGGCGCGCTGCCTGTGATGGCGCACGCGCCCGAAGAAGTGGAAGAAATGGTTTCACTTGCAGGCGCTCTGGTGCTAAATATCGGAACCCTTACTTCCAAACTCATCGATTCGATGATTCTTGCAGGCGAAAAGGCGAATGCGCTCGGCATCCCTGTCGTGCTTGACGCTGTGGGTGCAGGCGCAACAAAATTCAGGACAGCCAAGTGCGCGGAGCTCATGGAAAAAGTGCGCTTTACTGTGATAAAAGGAAATTCTTCCGAAATCGGCGCTTTGGCTGGGGCGAAAGCCCTTACCCGAGGGGTTGAAGCCGAGAAAGTTGAAGGCTCGCTCCTAAAAATCGCGGAAAAGCTCGCCAAGGAAAAGAATTGCATCGTGGTGATTACAGGCAAAGAAGACATTGTTTCAAATGGAACGAAAACGCTTCTCGTGAAAAACGGCCATGAACTGATGGGGAAAATTGTCGGCACAGGCTGCATGGCTGCCTCTGTGCTCGGCGCATTCAATGCAGTGGAAAAAGATTCTTTGAAAGCGAGCGCGTGCGCCCTTGCGTGCTATGGCATTGCTGGAGAGATTGCTGCGAAAAAGGCGAAAGCGCCGATGAAGTTCAAGGTAGAATTCTTCGATGCGCTTTATTTGCTCTCGGAAAAGGATTTGAAAAAAGCGAAGATTGAGGAATGCAAATGAAAGTTCAAACAGAAAAAATCAGGGTGATGCTTGTCCTGGATTCGAAACTCACAAAAAAGGACATTTTCCAGGACTGCAGGAATGCAGTGAAAGCAGGCATTCCCTGCGTGCAGTACAGGGAAAAGGAAAAATCGCCTGAAGAAATGGTTTCGGATTGCTTGCGGTTGAAAGAAATCTGTTCAGGAAAAGCCCTTCTTTTCATTAATGATTTTCCTGATGTTGCATTTGCCTGCGGCGCGGATGGCATCCACTTAGGGCAGTGCGACTGCTCTGTGCAGGACGCAAGGGAACTCCTGCCGGAAGCCATAATCGGTGTGACAGCGAGCAGTTTGGATGAAGCCAAAAAGGCCGAAGCCGACGGTGCGGATTATGTTTCTGCAAGCCCTGTTTTTGCCACAGGCACAAAAAGCGATGCAGGCGCCCCGATTGGCTTGGAAATGGTTAAGCAGATAAAGGATTCAGTGGGAATTCCTGTAATGGCGATAGGCGGCATCAACCCCGAGAACGCAAAAAGTGTTTTCGACTCAGGCGCCGATGCAATTTCTGTAGTATCCTGCATTGTTGCAACCGATGATGTTTTCAAAAGCTCAAAGAAATTGCTGGAAGCAGTGAAAAAATGACGCAACTTGAAGAAGCGCGCAATGGAAAAATCACCCAGGAAATGAAACGCGTCGCGAAAGAAGAAGGTTTCCCTGAAAAGAAAATATTGCAGTGGGTGAAATCCGGCGCGCTCATAATTCCTGCCAATACTGAGCACCTGAAGCAGGGCTTGAAGCCTTTGGGCATCGGCTCAATGCTCCGCACAAAAGTGAATGTTAATTTGGGCACAAGCCCTCTCGATTATGATTTCAAAAAGGAAATGAGGAAACTTGAAATTTCCCTTAAATACGGCGCTGATGCTGTAATGGATTTGAGCAATTACGGTGACATAGACAAAAACAGGCGCAAAATCATAAAAAACTGCCCGGTCCCGGTTGGAACTGTTCCTGTCTATCAGGCAGGCTCGTTCGAGGATTTCGAAAACATTCCGGTGGATGCTTTTTTGGAAATCGTGGAAAGGCATTGCAGGGACGGCGTTGATTTTGTGACAGTGCACACAGGCATCACGCGCAAAACCCTGCCTTATGCGAAAAACCGCCTTACAGGAATTGTCAGCAAGGGTGGCGCTTTAATGGCAAAATGGATGCTTGCAAACAAGGCGGAAAACCCTTACACGGAATATTTCGACGAATTGTGCGAAATTGTGCGCGAATACGACACAGCCTTTAGCCTCGGCGATGCGCTCAGGCCTGGCTCGACACATGATGCCACCGATAAGGCGCAGATAGAGGAATTGAAGGTTGTTTCAAGGCAGGCTAAAAGGGCGCGCGAATTGGGCGTGCAGGTAATGATTGAAGGGCCTGGGCATGTGCCATTGAACCAAATCAAGAAAAACATGGATTTGAAGAAAAAATATGCAGGCGAAACCCCATTCTATGTTCTCGGCCCGCTTGTGACAGATATCGGGGCAGGCTATGACCATATTACAGGCGCCATCGGCGGCGCGCTCGCAGCATATTACGGCACTGCATTCCTGTGCTATGTCACACCAAGCGAGCACCTCGGATTGCCTGATGAAACTGGTGTAAGGGAAGGCCTTATCGCTTCAAGGATTGCAGGCCACGCCGCAGACCTTGCGCTTGGCAAGAAGGGCACGCGCGAGAGAAACGACAGGATGTCGAAAGCGCGCTTCAACCTGGACTGGCCAGGCATGTTCAGGGAAGCATTGGATGGCGACAAAGCCTGCGAGTACAGGAAACGGTCAGGAGTGAACAAAAAAAGCGGGGTTTGCACAATGTGCGGGCAGTACTGCCCGATGAAGGCGACAAAAAAATTCAGAGGAAAATTGTGATGCCTACCGTGGAACAGATTGGCGGGGAATTTGCCCTTATCGACAGGCTTTCAAAAATACTCGGAAAGCCGAAAAACAAAAACGTGTTGCGCGGAATCGGCGACGACTGCGCTGTAATGAAAATCGGCAAGGAACGGGCTGTTTTCACAATCGATTGCTTGGTGGAAGGCGACCATTTTTCCCTGGATTATTTTTCGCTGCAGGAAATCGGCATGAAAGCGATTGAAATCAATGCAAGCGATGTTTATTCCATGAATGCAAAGCCTGCGTTCGCGCTCATTTCCCTCATTCTTCCTGCAGGGATTTCCGCAGGATTGATTGAAGGAATTTACAAAGGCATGAAAGCCAGCGCAAAAAAGCACGGCATCGATATTATAGGCGGTAACATCACGCACGGAAAAAAACTTTCAATCGATGTCGCAATGCTCGGTTTTGCGGAAGGCAAACCCGTGTACAGGAATGGTGCAAAACCCGGAGATTTCCTGTGCGTTTCAGGCCCGCTCGGCGGTTCCACGGCGGGATTGAATTTGTTCTTGCGGAAAAAGAAAGGTTTTGAAAAAGTGAAAAAAATGCACACGCAGCCTAAATCACAGCCTGAAAAGGCTTTGAAGATTGCGCCTTTTGCAAGCGCAATGGAGGACGTGAGCGACGGCCTTGCCTCGGAGGCAAGGAACATCTGCAAGGAAAGCGGCTGCGCTGCGATTATTTTCCGCGATTTGGTTCCGGTGCTTCCGGAAGTGCAGGCGGCGGCGAGAGCACTTAAGATGGATGTCGTGGATTTCGCCTTATACGGGGGCGAGGATTTCGAGCTTGCTTTTACAGTGCCCCGAAAAAACATCGGCAAGGTGCAGGGTTTCATTGTAGGGCAAATCGTGCGCGGAAAAGGCGTTTTTTTGGAAGAACGCGGCAAAAGGAAAAAATTAGAGAGGTTCGGCTACGACCATTTTAGGGCAGAAACGAAGCCGAAGGGACTGGATTAGGTCCTGCCTGTCATTTTTCAAAATCTGCAAGGCACCCTGTTTTCAAATTTTCATCCGATATTTTTTCGCAAGTTGTCTGGTCTTTTGTTCTTGAGGCAATGCCGTAAAAGCACAGGTCACGGAAAGATTTGCCGGCAAAGTATATTGGTGTTATGCCATCTTTGTTGAGTTCTGGGATGGCAAGGGAAACTTTTTCACAAATTTCCCCATCTTTTTTGGCAATGGCATATGCTGACAGGCAGCCTTCATGGTCTGCTCCGCTCAAGGCGTTGCATTTGGAGTAATCTGAGGAGCCTATTGCCGCCAGGCTTATGCATGCTGCTTTTTCTTTGATAAAAGGGCAAAGCGCCTGGTTTCCGCTGAGGGACAGTTCATATGCAATCAATGAAAGGTTCGCAATAAAAAGAATTAAAACCGCGAGCACGGCAATCCCTGCAAAAAATTTCCTTTTCCCGATTTTTTCCGGAAGTGCTCTCTCAATTCCAAAAACGCTTTTCGACCCGGGGATAAGGAAAACAGAAATTATGGAAAGGATTAGCAGAAAGATTGGAAGCGTTATCTGCGGGGTGTAATAGTTTGTGAATTCCGGCCCGCTGCTGCCTATTGTAAGGTAGGTTCTGACTGTTGTCATTTCCACAACCAGCCATTCTATGATTGCCAATATGCCGAAGAAAAGCGAAACCAGCAGGCCGTAAAAGCCGATTTTTTTCTTCAGGATAAACAGGATAATTGAGATTGTCCCGATGCAAACCAAAAGCAGAAAAAAAGCAAAAAGAGCGAACCTGTCTTCTGGTATGGTTGCGTCTGGTGAACAGCATACCATGTTGTGGAAATTATTTTTGCGCCGTCCGAGCGCTCTGTTTCAGAATGAACCCTGAGCGCTTCGTATTCTGTCCCGCTGATTTCAACAGGCTCGATTGTTTCGATTAGGCCTGAAAGGGTGCTTTCCACTTCGCCTTCTTTCCCGTTCCACTCCCATTCCGTGCCTGAAGTGTACGGCTTTTCCAGCAAGGGCTTTGATGGCTCGATTGGAATGGTTTCAAGGCCGGATACCCGTTCCGCAAGGAAAACTCCCTCCGCATTCTCGAAATAGCATTCAGAGTGGTCTTCCTGTCCTTTGAACAGGAAAGAGAATTCAGTGCAGTCGGTGCTGCCGACCCTCTTCATTGCGCCTGGCTTTATCACAAGCTCGGATGCCTGCTCGCTGGGCCCTTCCGGAAAAGTGACAGTAACCGAATAATCGTATGAGAGTTCCTGCGCCGAATCTATCGGATAATAGTTTTTTTCAGGTGCGGGGGAGGAGCAGCCTGCGAGCAACAAAAGGACAGCCAGGGCCGCCGCAAGGACAATTTTCTTCATTATAAGGGATAACATCAAAGATATATATAAGGTTTTCACCTAAATTATTGCATGCAATTCCTTGAAATCGCCGAGGCATTCGAGCAGATTGAAAAGACAGGCTCGCGCATAGGCATGACAGAACTGCTGGCAGCGCTTTTCAAAAAAGCAAAACCCGAAGAATTGCAGAAAATAGTCTATTTGTGCCAGGGCTCTTTGGGGCCGCAGTACAACAGCAAAGAGCTCGGCCTCGGCGAAAATTTGGTTATAGATTCCATTGCAAAAGCCACAGGCCACGGCGAAGCGAAAATAAAAAGCCTTTACAAGGAAAAAGGCGACCTTGGCCTTGTGGCAATGGAGCTCGCGGGCGCAAAGGCCCAGAAATCGCTTTTCTCGCAGCCTTTAGACCTCGAAAAGGTTTTCTCAAACCTTCAGAAAATTTCCCAGTCCGGCGGCTCAGGCTCGCAGGAATTGAAAAAAAGGCTTGTGGCAGAACTGCTGAATTCGGCAAGCCAGCTCGAGGCGAAATTCATCACAAGGATTGCGCTCGAATCACTGCGCCTTGGCGCAGGCGACCCCACAATAATGGACGCGCTTGCAGAAAACAATCTGGAGGAATTCAAGAAAACGGAAAAAGGGCTGGTTGGGGAATTGTCCAAAAAATATTCTGATGAGGAACTTCACCGCCAGATAAGAATGAAACTGCGCGAGCGCATTGAGGCCAAGTACAACATTCACTCAGACCTTGGATTCATTGCAAAGCTTCTCGCAGAAAAAGGCCTCAAAGGGCTGGACGAAATTTCCATCCAAATCGGCATCCCGATAAGGCCGACTCTTGCGGAAAGGCTGCCTAGCGCACAGGAAATAATCGATAAATTGGGGGAATGCGCCGTCGAGGCGAAAATCGACGGCTTCAGGCTGCAGGTGCACCGCGAGAAAGACAAGGTCATTATTTTTTCCAGAAGGCAGGAGGACATGACAAAAATGTTCCCCGAAATAGTGGAGGCTGTCAAAAAGCAGCTGAAGCCGGAGAGGGCGATAATAGAGGGCGAGGCAATCGCTTATTCAGAGGAATCGGATGAATTCCAGCCGTTCCAGGTCACAATCCAAAGGAAAAGGAAATATGAGATCGGAGAGTTTGCGAAAAAATTCCCGCTCCGCCTGTTTGTTTTCGATGTCATGCTTGTAGGCGAAAAAAACATGATGGGGCTGCCTTTCAGGGAGCGCAGGAAAGAGATTGAAAAAATAATCGCGAAAGGCGACACCGTGAAGCTGACCGACCTTATAATCACAAAAGACCCTGAAGAGCTGAACAAATACTTCAACCTGAACGTGCAGAAAGGCCTCGAAGGGATAATTGCAAAGGATTTGGATGAAAAGTATATTGCGGGCGCGAGAAAGTTCGCGTGGATTAAATTGAAGCGCTCTTACAAGGGCGAGCTCTCAGACACTGTCGATGCCGTCATCATCGGCTATTACAAGGGCAAAGGCCAGCGCACTGAATTCGGGCTTGGCACCCTTCTCGCAGCCGTGTATAACGAGGAACTGGACCGCTTCGAGTCAGTGGCAAAAATCGGCACAGGGATGAGCGAAAAACAGCTAGTTGAGCTTGAGGCAATGCTGAAAAAAATTGCTGTGAAGCAAAAGCCTGCGCGCGTAGAGTCAGGCCTTGAGCCTGATGTCTGGGCCGAGCCGAAATACGTCATCGAGGTGCGCGCTGATGAAATCACTGAAAGCCCTGTGCACGTGGCTGCGCAGGCAGAAGGCGGGAACGGGCTTGCATTGCGCTTCCCGAGAATGATTTCATTGAGAGTGGACAGGAAGCCTGAAGAGGCCACAACCTCCAAGGAACTAAGGGAGATGTTCGTGAACCAAAGGAAAACCGAAAATTTGGAGGCTGAGTGAATGGCGGCAAGGATCGGCTTTGTGGAAAGAGCAATTGTTTTCATTGTCACTTTTGCGGTGGTGGTTTATTTTTCCATGGTGCTTTCCGGCTGGAAGGGAGAGCTTTTCCAGTATTTTTTCATGGCCGATAGGTGGCTTGAGCTGGTCTTCCTGCTTGCCATAACCTATGTGGTTTCAACTATCCTCCAAGAACTCCTGCTCTGGCAGTACAGAGTGAGTGCGAACGGCGGCCGCATAAGGCGCAAGTGATTATTTTTTTTCCAGCGCAGCTTTTTTGATTTCGAATTCCCCGCGCACGCCATCCCATTGTTTTTCGGCTTCGAGGATTTTGATTTTTTTCCCAAAAAGAGGGCAGTCTATGACAAGCGTTTCCAGTTCCCCGCCCTCGCCAAGCGGAGAAATATGGAATTTCTCGTTAAGTTTTTTCAACTCGGCAATCTCCTGCTTCCTGATTTCCCTTCCAAGCCATTTCTCATCCAAGCCGTCGGCATAAACGCCGACAACAATTATTTTGAACCCTTCCGAAACCATTTCTTCCAGGAGGCCGATATTATTCCGGCTCCAAAGGGGCGCAAAGGATTCTTGTCCAAGATTATGTGCGATTTTGTCCACTCTCTCTTTCTGGTATTTGGAAGCGATTGCGCCGGAAAGAATGCCTTCGGTTTTGTATTTTTTGGTAATTTGGGATAAAGCCTTTTCAAGGTCCAAAAGCTCTTTTTCCTTTTCCCCTGCGGTCTTTTTTTGCACCAAAGGGAAGCCCATTGCTTCAGCCCCAAGCGCTGCCATATTCAGGTTCGGGACATGGAACATGTAGGAATCCTTTCTCTCTGGCAGCATTGTGAGCAGGCATTCGATTGAATGGCCTTCCTTGAGCGCCTTCCATATCGCATAAGTGGAGTCTTTTCCGCCGGAGTAAAGGGCAACGAGTTTCATGCAGGAATTGGGGTGCGAAAAAATTAAATTCGCGTTTTCTTTCCGCAGCCGCGCCTTCTTGCTTTTTGGGCCTGATTTTTGCAAAAACCCCTTGTTCTCCTGTTTATATGGCATTCGCCGCATTTATTGTATGTGAGCGGAAACAATTGTTTTCGCCTGTTTTTTTCTGGGGGCGATTTGATGGCAATAACCGAACAAATTGAAATTGCCCAGTACGGCAAGCAGAGGGCGCCTAAGCAGGGCGCTCGGGCCAGGCTTTTGCTTTCAGGCTATCCGAGGCCGATTGCCACCCGTGAGCGGAGAAGGAACGATATGGGCCCAGGCTCGTTCACGACAATAACGCAGGAAATCCCCGACAGCCAGCCCTCGGCGCTCCAGGTAATGTGCAAAAACAGGCAGTCCAAAAAGAAAACGCGCTGAAGGCGCGCTCTTTCAAGGCTGAAAATACGGGAATACTTTTTTCTGGGTTTTCTGCCTATTCTTTCAGGTTTTGCCTGACTTTTTCAGTGTCAGTGTAAAATTCAAGGTAACCGCAGTTAAGGCAGACAAAGGCAACAACTTCCGGCGCCTGAGAAAACATTTTTTGTTTTGCTGAAATATATTTCGGGCTCCAAGTGCTTGACATTGTTTTGCCGCGGTCAATCTCGGTAGAACCGCACTTCGGGCATTTTGTCATTTCCATCTAATCACTTCCAGTCCATTATTTGCAATGCCTGCAATCATTTCAATGACTCAAAAAAGCCTTTTAACCATTTCTAGGCCGGTTTTTTGCTGTTCCGGCGCGTTGTTCGAATTTTGAATGGAAATTCGCCCGAATTGGCCCTCATCTGTGTTTCCGGAGATACCGTTCGATTGCATGGACTTTCTGCAGTCGCCCGGCCCGGCTCTGCCTTGGAGGCTGGCCTGTGGCAGGTTTTTTTGCCGCGGGCTTGGCCTGTTTCCTGGTTTTTTTTGCAATGAGCATCTTTTCGGACGGCTTTCCTGCTTTGCCCCAAATCCACTTGCATTGGCCTTTCCCGGATTCTCCAAGGGCCAGGAGCCCGTTTGCATCCCTTTTGATGATGTCCCTCTTGACCAGTTCATCCAGTTGCTTTTTCCTTGCACTTCTTTCCTCTTCGTTTAGGGCATTGGAAAGTATGATTGATTCCCGCTCCATGCCCCTTGCTGCAATCGCGCCAAGCAGCCTGACAGAAAACCTGTCGAGGCCGAAGATGCGGGCTCTTTCTAAGTCCGTATCGCTAATATCAGGCATGATATGATTGTCCAACCGAAGGATTTAAATGTTTCCTGTCCCTGAAAAGTTATTAATTTGTTATTGTCCTATTAACTTTGGTTTGAATGGTTTCTGTCGAAGCGTTCCTCAAAAAGCACTCGCTTTCAGCAGGCGATTCAGTTGAAGTGGAATCTGAAACAGGCAGGCTGAAAGGCACGGTGCTTCCCTCTTCAGGAAAATTCCTTGAGCTGAAGCTCGGTTCTGGCTATAATGTGGGCATCGAGCCTGAAAAAATAAAATCAGCAAAAAAAACAGGCCTTGAAAAAAATGTCGGGAAAGCCGCCAAATCCGAAATAAGGCAGGATTTATCGCTTCCGCTCATAAGCGTTGTGCACACAGGCGGCACGCTTGCAAGCCGCGTGGACTACAAGACAGGCGGCGTGAAGGCAGGATTCGACGCTGAAGACATCCTCTCATTGTATCCTGAACTCCTTAGCACTGCGCGCATTGATGCCGTCTTTGCCGAAAACATAATGTCCGAAGACATGTCTTTTTCGCATTACCCGAAAATAGTGCAGGCAATAAGAAAAGAAATAGAAAAAGGCTCGCAGGGAGTCATTGTAACGCATGGCACAGACACGCTCCATTACACTGCGGCTGCACTTTCGTTCATTTTTGAAGAACTGCCTGTCCCTGTGCTTTTGGTCGGGTCGCAGAGAAGCAGCGACAGGCCGAGCAGCGATGCAGGAATGAATCTTGTCTGCGCGGCAAAATTCATGATAAAAACAGATTTTTCCGGAGTCGCAATATGCATGCACTCTTCAACTTCTGACAGTGCGTGTAGCATCCTTCCAGGCACAAAAACACGGAAAATTCACACCTCGCGCAGGGACGCCTTCAAGGCAATAAATGCCGTGCCGATAGCCGAGATTGATGCGAATTCCGGCGAAATAATATTCAATTCAAAAGATTATGCAAAGAAAAACAATTCTAAAAAATGCGTTATTGCGGAAAAATTCGAGCCAAAGGTTGCAATCCTGAAAGCAAGGCCGAACTTGCAGCCTGAAGAAATCGATTTTTACAGGAAAGCCGGCTTCAAGGGCCTGGTCCTTGAAACAACCGGAATCGGGCATATGCCTATGAACACCGAGGAGAATGCCGGCAACAAGAAGGCATTGAAATCGCTGATTGAAAGCGGCTGCATTGTCTGCGCCACCAGCCAGTGCATTTACGGCAGGGTGCACGAAAGCATTTACACTAATTCCAGGGCACTGCACGCGCTTGGAGTTATTTTCCTCGAAGACATGACCACAGAAACAGCGCTCGTGAAACTTGCCTGGCTTTTGGGCAATTATCCGAAAAAAGCCGCGGAACTGATGCCGAAAAACCTGCGCGGCGAGATTGCGGAGCGCAGGAGCGAGGAAGAGTTTTCAGGCGGCCAGTGATTTTCGGATTTTCCCGCGATAGCTTTAAATTTGTTTACGTGGTAAAATTGTAGCGGGTTTGATTGGACACAAAAAAACAGCGAAAAAGCAAGCCCGAATCTGATTTTGCCCTGACAGACGTTGTCAGCATCCACGATTTTTCGCTTGCGGCAATCGAGGCAGTGCTTGCAAAAGCCTTCGAAATGGAAAAAATGCCGATTGCAAGGAAAATGAAAATTTTGGAGGGAAAGACAGTTGGAAGCCTTTTCTTCGAGCCGAGCACAAGGACAAGGCTGAGCTTTGAAACAGCAATACAGAATTTGGGCGGAAAAGTC
>JAPLVS010000024.1 GCA_026396995.1 Candidatus Iainarchaeum sp. | reverse complement strand
AAAGGCTGCTGAGCATTGCCAGTTTACAAAAGGAAAAAAACAAAGGAAAAGAACCAGGCGGCTCAACAGACTTTTAAGCGTTTGCGTGAAAAAGATTATAGTCCGAGCCTCATTTCCAGGCCTGAAAAGAGGCAAAAAAAGGGCGAGTGGTCTAGTCGGTTAGGACGTCACCCTCACACGGTGGAGATCGGGAGTTCGAATCTCCCCTTGCCCATTAAGGGGAAAAAAGTGGATTTTTTGAAGCCTTCAGGCACAATGATTTTTTTGGCACTGTTCGGGTTTTTCCTTGCAGCCGCACTGGCAAGCACCATATGGCACGCACTGCCTGTTTCAATAGCAGCGGGCCCCGAGGCATCGCTTGCAGAATACGATTTCATTGCATACAAAGGCGAAAAGCCCTGCTTCACACTTGAATTCTTTCCCTCGACAATAGACATCAACAAGTCGACAAAGATTTTTGCATATTCCTCAGGGAAGCCGCTTTCGGCCGACAACTGGAAATTCATCGAAGGCAAAAACCTCAAAAAAATCTGCTTCGAATCGGATGCATTGGCTGAAGGCGACAATTTGGTCGAAATATTCGCCTTCTACAACAACCTTTACTATCACCTTGAAAAAAAAGCAGTGGAAAGGGTGGAAACAGGGAAGCCGGAAATCGCATTGTCAGGCATCGAAAACAGCGTTGTTTCATTTGATATAAAAAACCCGCCGGAAGGAAAATTTGTGCCGGCTGAAATTTTCGTGAACGGCAAATTGGACCACAGGGTTTTTTTGGATGGAAAAGAAAAAGAATTCAAGGAAAAAATAAGCCTTGGGCCTGGCAAGAACACAGTGAAAATAGCTTTTGATGGCGCCGAGCAGGCCGCCGAGGCCGAGGCACCGCAGCCATTCACAATGCCTTTCGTTTTCGGCATCCTCCTCCTCGCCTTTTCAGTTTTCGTTTTCTGCTGCTTTGTTTTCCCGGAATACGGGTTGTACAAAAGGCTGGCGCTCGGCCTGGCATTCACCGCAGCAGCATTAATGCTTTTGGTTTTCGCACTCGGCCTCCTTGGAATCCTTAATGTATTTTCCTTAAACGCCTGCTTTGCAGCCCTGCTCATTGCAATCGCCGCCTGGCGCAGGAAGGCATTCTCGCTCAAAATCGAAAGAGAATTCAAAATCGAAAAAATCGAGCTGCTCGGCCTTGCGATTTTCGTCCTGATTTCAATCGCATTCCACATTTTCACTTTCCAGCACATGACATACTGGAACGGCTTTTACGAAAGGATGGGCAGCATGATAACCGAACAGAATGCAATTCCCACCTCAGACCCATTGAGCTATTTCGGCAGGGGCTACACTTTTGTCCCAGGCTATTTTTATTTAAATGCAGGGATTTCATGGCTTTCAGGGCTTGATGGAACAATGCTTTTCGCGCTGATAATGTCTTTCTCGAACCTTTTGTTTTTCCTTGCATGCCTTTACCTCGGCAAATCGCTTGAACTGTCAAAAAAGCAAAGCGTTCTTTTCGCGCTGCTGATTGTTACTGAAAGCTTCCTCCTGACAGCAATAGTCCTGAGCCCGCGCCACGCTTTGTCATTTGCGCTCTTCATCCTTGCGGCAGCGCTCCTTTTCGACAAAAAAAGCCCGCTGCTTGCCGGCTTTGTGCTCGGCCTTATGGCATTCCTGCAGGCGCCGCTGCTCATATTCTTCCCGCTGTTCGCCTTCTTTGCATCCAAAAAATTCGATTTGAAAAAAACAGCAATAACGTTTGCTGTTGCCGGGCTCATGTTCGGCCTGCTGTTCCTGCCTAATCTTTTAAGGTACGGCATGCCTTACCAGGTCGAATCCGAGGACTGGGGCTATCTCATAAAAGCGCCCCTCAGTTCCATGCTCCAGGATTTCGCGCCGCTAATCGGCTTTTTCGTGCTGTTCTACCTGCCGGATATATGGAAAAAAAATGTAAAATTGTCGCCTTACCAGAAAAAGCTCGGATTGGGCATAATCCTCGGCTTCATAATACAGACTTTTATCACATACCGCTACAACATTGTCACTTCCCTGTCCCTCGGCATACTGCTCGCGCTTTTGTTCCCTGCAGAAAAAATGAAGGACATCCACTTTGAAAGGCTTGTAATGATTGCGCTTTTGGCGGCATTCGCTGTTGCGCTTTCAATGGTCAGCACTTTTTCGGTGCAGGGCATTGCCACCCAGCCCATGGATTACCTGAAATACAATACGCCCAGCAGCGCAAGAATCCTTTCCGACCCGCTGTTCGGGCACTCCATCGCATACTTCGCCGGCCGCGCTGTGCTCTCTGACCTTCACGTGGAATATGCGGATGCCGAAAAACTTGGCGACACTTACAGGTTCCTCGAGGAAAAGGATTATTCCGTGCTCGAAAAATATTCGATTGATTTTACCGTAAACCAGGCAGATTACATCAACAGGCAGGCGACAAGCGGCCAGCTCCTGAAAGACCCTGTGGAGTTCAGGGAACTCGACAAGGTCTACGCGAACGGCTTCCTATTCATCCACCGCAACAGGGGGCAGTGAATTGGGCGCAAAAATTCCAGGCACCGCGTTTCATACTCCCTTTATTCTTATGACAGGCAGTTCGCGGAAGGGCAAGAGGCCTGCTTTGCACTTGAAATAACCGCAAGCAATGTGCCGGAAAAAAGGCAGGAAAGCATGGTTGTATCGGCAGGCGGAAAAACGCTGCTCTCGGAAATAATTGAAACTTCCGGAAGCGGCATAAAAGAACACTGCTTTTTAACACAAAATCTTGGACAAAAGAATCTGGTCGAAATTTTTATCGGGAAGGAAAAGCTCTTCTATTCCCTGGAAAAGGCAGGCATAATTGCGGAAGGCAGGCCTGTTGTTGCAATCGAAGACATTACAGTCCTTAATGGAGGCAAAGCAGAAGTAAGGTTCAATATCAAGGGCATGCCCGGACACAAGGTTGCCCCTGTGGAAATTTTTGTGAATGGGAAATCAGACCACCGCATTTACCCTGAAAAGGCGGCAGAGGAATTTTCTGAAAAAATAGGATTGCGGGAAGGCGCAAATTCTGTCAAAATATCTGTTCTTGGCGCTTCTGCCGAGGCCGGCATCCCCTATGAAAAGCCGTTCACGCTTCCGCTCTTTGCAGGCATTTTCATAGTTGCCTTCGCATTTTTCGTGCTGAACTCTTTCCTGTTCCCAAAAAAAGGAATTATTGAAGGTTCGGCGCTTTCGCTTGCAGGCTTGGCCGCGCTGTTCATTGCAAACGGCTTTATCCTGAACATTTTATCAGCGCTGGACACGGTTTCTTTCACCGCAGTTCTTCTGGCCGAGCTTGCATTGGCTGCGTTCTTTTTCAGGAAAAATTTTTCGCCCAAGCGCTTAGAAATTAAAAAAATTTCCTTCAGCCTTATCGAAATAATCCTGGTTTTATTTTTTGTTTTCCTCACGCTTTTCCTCCAGTTCTTCGCGCCGTCACACCAGACCGCGTGGAGCGTTTACTATGAAAGGCAGGCGAATGCTGTTGCGGAAAATTTCGGCATTCCGGCAATGGATGAATTGAGCTATCTCGGCCGGCCGTTCTCTTTTGTGCCCGGATACTTTCTTTTCGAAGGCGCAATTTACTGGCTTACGGGCTCGCTTGGAACGCAGATGTTCGCAGTAACAACTGCCTTCTTGAACCTTTTCCTTTTGCTTTCAGCATTATTCCTTGCTTCAAGGCTCGGCCTTAAAAGAAACCAGGCAGCGCTCTTCCTCATTTTCCTTTCAATGAGCACTTTCGTTTTCACCACTTTCACCCTCACGCCAAGGCACGGCATTGCCCTCGCATTCCTTTTCGTTTCCCTTGGGCTTTTGCTCGGAAAGGAGAAATGGTGGCATTCATCGATATTCTTGGCTGCAGGCCTTGCTGTCCAGATGCCGCTCGCAGCATTCTATCCGTTCCTTGCGTTTTTCATGATGGGAAAATTCGACTGGAAGAAAACAGCCAAGGCACTGGCTGGCGGGATTGCGCTGTTTTTCCCATTCCTTGCGCTCATGCTTTTTTTCGGGGGGGTGCCTTCACAGGCAATGCCGCGCATCTGGGGCTATCTTATCCCGATACCGGCAGCAGGGCTTTTCATGAACCCAGGAATGCTGTTCCTTTTCTTCTGCCTTTTCGCGCTGTTCGAGGCCTTCCAGCATTTTTCAGGGAAAGGCGAATGGGATTCCCTGAGGAAAAAGCTTTTGCTCGGCGCCATTGCATCATGCCTGCTGCAGGTTTTTGCCAGCTCCAGGATGGACCTTGCAGCAGCGGTCCTGATTGCGGCCTTCCTCGCATATTCGCTGCAGAAATATGAAAAGGAGCTTTCCAATTTTGCTTTTTTCCTTTTCGGCCTTATCCTTCTTTTCGGCCTGTTCGTTGCAATGGCGGTTACACCCTATTATATTTATTCACAACAGGCAAATGATGCCCTGCTTGCCCTGAAGGAGAATTCTTCCACAAGCGACAGGGTTTTGTGCGACCCGTATTACGGGCATAAAATAGCTTTTGAAAGCGCGCGCATCACCCTTGCCGACCTCATGGTCGAATATGCGGATTCGGAAAAGCTCTCGGATTCCTACAGGTTCCTGGATTCCGGCGACAATTCAATCCTTGAAAAATACGGCATTTCACTGATCTTCGCTGAAAACCATGCGATTTACAGGTCTGCCACCGAAACCGAAATGATTGCGGAACCGATAGAATTCAAGGCAATGGACAAGGTTTTCACTAACAGCCTTATTTCAATCCACAGGAAGCGCTGAGCCAAAAAGCCTTATTCTGTGAATGCTGTTGCCGTGACGCCTGCATCCCATGAGAACCTCGGGCGGATGCGCACAAACCACAATTTTTCGCTGTTGTCGTCGAGAATCAGGGCGAATCCCTTGCCTTTCGGCATTTCGTCATAGTATTTGTCGAAGCCCTTGTACATGTAGCTCGGCCTCATTGCTTCTACGGCCTTTATGTCTGACTGCGAGGTAAGGCGGTGGGAAATGAAAAGGTCGCATTGCGATATCGAGTCAGGATGCAATTTTTCAGGCCTTTGCGTTGCAAGCACAAGGCTCAGGCCAGGCTGCCTTCCAACGCGCACCCATTCAAGCAGTACTGTCAGCGCAATGTTTTCCTCGTCTTTGGGCATGAACATGTGGGCTTCGTCGATAAACAGCCAGACAATCGGCATTTCGCTTTCCCTTCTCTCGCCCTTGATTAGTTTCACTTCCTCTTCTTTCCTGAAAAGCATTCTTTCCTCGAACAATTTTTTCCCGAGCAGTGCGACGATGATGTCCCTTGTGCCTTCCATCCCTATTGCCTGCCTGTAAGCTGAAACATCGATTATCGTGATAACGCCGGCCTTTGCTATTTCGCTGACCCTTGTGCCTGTCTTTTCAATCAAGCCCCAGTCCTTTGCAATTCTCAGCCTGTTTATCAGGGCCTGTTTTGCTATGGAATCTGCTTCGGTGTCGTCCTGGGCTGCCTTGATTATTTCGTCAATGCCGTAATATGTTCCGACCTGCTCTCTCAGCCTTTCGACAACCCTTGTGACAAGAACCCCTTCTGGGTCTGACCAGGTCAGCTTGAACAATGCCATCCATTCTATGCCTGAAAGCTCGGAGGCTTTCAAAGTGAAAGAGCCGTCAACAGGAATGCCTTTGGTTTTGTAAAAATCCATTTTTCCGGCAGGCACCAAAACCCTGGCGTTCGTGGCCTGTGGCTCCAAATCCCATTGCTGCAAAAGGTCTGTCCTGAGCCTGTTCGGTATCTTCAGGGACCAAAAAATGCCGACAGTGTCAATAACGATTACGGAAATGCGGTTCTGCAATGCGACAGGCAGGCGCGCGAATTCTTCGATCAAAACAGCCATTGAATAGCTTTTCCCGTAGCCGCGCTTCCCGCAAATCAGCACAACATGGGGTTCTGCAAGGTCCATCCTTATCTTTCGGCCGAGCACAGGGTTTTCGCCGCTTGACATCACCACTTTTCCGATATAACCGGTGCCTTCGGCGCCATACTTGTCGATGTCCTTTTGCGCCCTTCCGACAATCGATTCCTGTGCAGCAAGGTCAATAGCCATGGTATCTGATAGATAAAAGTGCTAGGTTATTTAAATGTTTTACGTCGCCAAAATGCGGCTTATTCAAGGAACAAGTGCTTCAGGCCGATGACATCTTTGTAGGGCACCACGCCCATCATCCTTTCCTTTTTGTCGACGACAGGCAGGGCACGGAACTCGTATTTGGAAAAAAGTATTGCCGCATCCTTGAGGGTGTCGTTCGGCTTCATCGAAATTACATCCTTTACCATGACATCTTTCAGCCTGGCCCTTGCCTTTGCGCGCAAAAGCTCCTGTATGTCGATAACGCCGAGCAGTTTTCTCTGCTCGTCAAGGACATAAAGGTACATCACTACTTTTTTGCCCTTGGCCAGCTTGTAATAATCCTCCTGCGCGCTCTTTGCCTTTTCATCAGGGCCGACCCTGATGTATTTTGTCGTGGTGTAATTGAGGATTTTTTCGTCATGCTTTCCCAAAATCGACTTTATTTTTTCGGCATGGTCTTCGCCCAGCAGCCCCAATATTGTCCTTGTGTCAGAAAAAGGCAGGATTGACAGGATGTCGGCGGCCTGCCCTGGGGTCATGACATCGATGAGTTTTGCGACCTTTTTCTTGTTGAGCGAGGCAATAAGCGCCCTTTGCACGCTCGGGTTTATTTCCTGCAGGGTTTCAGAGGCGTGCTCTGTGTCGGTGCCGAGCTCGTTGAAAATCGCGACCCTTTGCTCGTTGCCAAGTTCCTCAAGGATATCGGCAAGGTCAACAGGCGGCAATTCGGAAAGCCGTTCCTTCAGGACATTCAGCTTGATATTGCCTTCAAAGCTGCCTATCTGTTCAGGCAACGGCTGTATATAAGACCAGGAAACTGTCTGTGTTTCGGTTTCCTTTTCACCGTAAATCAAATCTGCGATTTTTTTGAGGCCGATTCTTTTAAGGAAGCCGTACCTGCTGAGGTCGACCTCGCTGACATAAAGCTTTCCGTCCCTAAAAACAAGCTTGATATCATAAACTATGTCGACTTCCCTGTCTTCCAGGTCAAGGACCTTTTTGTCAAGCACATAGTCCTTGAGCAGGATTGTTTTCTCGTCAGGCCGGCCTTCGAATTTCTTGATGCTGTCAATCCTGGCGGTTATCTCATTTCCTGAACTGAAGTCGGCTTTTTCAACCGGAATAAGCAGGGAAGGGTTGCCGAAAGGGCGCTTCACATAAATATCGGTGGCAATTGGAATCTTGCCGTTTTCCTTGACAAGTATGTCAACAAGCCTGCCTATCCTCTTTCCGTTGAACATGACCCTCCGGCCAAGCACTTCAGTCAGGAAAAAAGAAACTGCATCACCATTTTTTTCAGGGATTTCCGGCATGTTCAGGCACCCCCCACAACCAGAGTGAAAAATTTATAGGCCAGCACGCAGACCAAAAAAATAAGGTAGAGCCTTAGCATCAAAAGCGCGAATTTCACGCCCTTGGACGTGTGGATTTTGGGCTTTTCGTACTTTTTGTTTATTTCCCGCACTTTTTCCAATGCTTCCTGCAGTATGTCGGCCATGCCAAAACCCCATTACCTGAAAAACCCCGGGAAAAGCACGCTGAGCGCATAAAGTGTCGACAATGCGATCAGGCCAGCCACGGTCAGGCAGCTCACAATATTCTGGAACAGCGTGTTTTTGTATTTTCCCATTATTTCCTCGTTGTTAAGCAATAAGATAAGGAACACAAGCGCCGCAGGCAAAAGTGTCACTGCAATCACCTGGACAAACAAGGTTATCAAAACAAGAGGGGCACCAGGCAAAAGCACCACAAGGCCTGCTGTCGCCAGAGTGAAAATATAGAATGCATAGAACCACGGCGCTTCCCTGACCTTGTCGTTCAGCGAATGTGCCCAGCCGAACACTTCCCCGAAAGCCCAGGAGCTCGCGAGGGAAATGCAGATTGCCCCCAAAAGCCCTGCATTGAAAAGCCCTATCGCCAAAAACACCCCGACATAGGGGTTCATCGACATGAGGGCTTGTGATGCCTGCGCAGCGCTTTCAATGTCAATGCCGTACAGAACCGTGCCGGTCACAATAAGGACACATACCGCAACCATCACAGTAAATGCCGAACCTAGCAGCGTGTCGGCTCTCCCCCACGGAATGTCCTTTTCCTTCATGCCCTTGTCGACAACAGAGCTTTGCTGGAAAAAAACCATCCATGGCGCGATAGTGGTGCCGACATTGGCCATAAGGAAAAAGAAAAGGTCAGGCGTGAATCCGCCCGGAAAGCCCGGGACCAGCCCGCCCAATATGTTTGAAATTTTAGGGCTGACAAGGACCGCTGCAGGAATATAAATCAGGTTCAGGAGGCAGAACAAAAGCACTATTTTTTCCCAGGTCCAATAACGGCCCTGGGCAACCATGAAAATCATCAGGAGCGAAACAGCGATTATTGTAAGAAGAGGGGGAATGCCAAAAATCGCCATTGCCGCCGTCATGCCGATAAATTCCGTTATGAGAGTAAGCCAGTTCACGACTGTAAGGTCAAGCAATGAAAACCAGCCCCAAAAAGGCCCGAAGGCGTCAAAAATCGCCTCTGCATGGCCCCGCTTTGTGACAGCCCCAAGGCGGACAGTCATTTCCTGCACAAAATAAGCGATAGGCCCGAGCAGGACAAGAAACCATATTAAGCCATAGCCGTACTTCGAGCCGGTTGCAGCATAAGTGGTTATGCCGCCCGCATCGTTGTCTGCAACCATCACAATTATGCCTGGCCCGGCAAGCATAAGGAAAATGAGAATGCTCTTTTTTATTTTCCTGTACCTGTAAAAAAGCCATGAAAGGAAGTTCATAATCCCGGCTCCAGTGAAAAATTTCATGCAATCCGGCTTTTACCAATAATCCAGTAAAAAGGGCATCTCAACCCCATTTTCAAAATTCAAACCAAACAATGCTAAAGATTCCCGCAGCAATCATTATACATATATCGATGGAGTGCAATGCCTGGAACCTGGAAATGCCGGCAGGAACTGAACAAATCTGTTATTCTGTTTGCATATGCCCGGCTGCCCGGACAAAGCTAACTGCAGCAGGGCTGGAAACAAATTTAAATGTTTTATGCCTAATAGGAAACGGTTTTTGGCGAAAAAGGTGCTTTTATGGCTGAATTGAAAGACCAGGAGAAACAGTTAAGGCAGTACATGCGCACTGTCGAAGAGCAGGTCGCAAGGTTCGAATACCTGAAGAATGTATTGCAGGCAAAAATGGACGCGATAAGGGAAGAAATCACAAAGCATTCTTTTTCTCCTACGCCGATAAGCCTGAAACCTAGCGAAACCTACGGAGGCGATGTTTACACTGAAGTGCAGAAGCACCTCCTCGAACTGAACAAGATGAAAAACTACCTGAGCATAAAATTGAAAGAAGTCATACAGGAAGAAGAACTGCTTGAATCATTGAAGGGAAAATTCGGGGACAGCATAGATTTCGAGAAGCCCAAGCGCGGCGAATTCGAAATAGTCTTCAGCGACGAAAAAATCAAGGAAGCCTTCACAGAACTCAACCAGGGAAAAGAAAGAATAAAACTGATAAAAGATTCATTGAATGACCTGAAGGAAAAAGAAGAGCGGGACTAGGCGCCCGCCTGCCGGAAAGCGATTCGCAATATTTAAATTGTTCAATGCACTAATTATTCTATGGTCTCAACGAAAGAACCGCTTATCCAAGTGAAAATACTTCCCTCCGCTTTCAGTTCACCGCAGTCCTTTTTTGCCGAGGTGGAAGAGGCATTGACGGACAGGCGGCTGAAGGCCGGAGAGCCCACAATACTTTTATTCAACGAACTGGTTTTCAAAAATCCTATTTTAAGGAAAGAATCGAAAGAGATTATCGGCAGGCTGTCAGAATTGCTTGCAAAGCACGGCGAAACCTATGCTTTCCTTACAATCGGCGAGCTTTCAGGCAAAGGCCTTTTCTCGAACACAGCCTACATTGTAAGGCCGGACCGCGATGAGAAAGGGCGGAGATGGCTGGCATACCCGAAGAAAACGCTTGCAAAACTTGACAAGGACACTATTGCAACCATCGCAAAGGGAGAAAGACTTTGGAAAAGGAAGGCCGCCAGGAATCGCCTCGAAAGCCATTTCAAAAGAAGAGGCGAAAGAGGAAGAGCCGGCGAGTTCAAGGAATTCGAAACCCCTTCGATAACCATCAGGGGGCGAAAGGTCAGCATTGCAGCCTGTGCGGATGTGGCTCACTCGAGGACAGCCAAGGAAAGCGATTTAGTCATTGTCCCAGCACGAGAGCTGGCCTTGCGCATGCTGGACTTTGTTCTCCTCCAAGGGAAAGAAGGCAGCAGGATTGTTTTCAGCGATGCCTGGACCCATAAAGTGGTTGCACGGGAACTCAACTATCGGTGGACACATGATAGGGAAAAGCAGGAGATTTATGGAAGTTCACCGTATGACTTTCGAGGCCCGCTCTTGTTACGGACAAAAACTCCCGGGCTTTTTGGCACGGGGGCTATTAGAAGATTAAAAAAAGGAAGGCCTCACAGGCTGTGATTGCCAGGCAAAAGTCGGCTCCCGAATCAAGTCTTATCTCAAGCGCGTTGTAGGGGGGCTGGGGAATTTCTTCCCCAGAATTAGTAGAAGATTCTTTCTGGATTTTTTGATTTTTTTCTTTTTTAAACTTCAAACTTTTTTCTTTTCTTTCCGCAACTAAATTTTCTTTTCTTTGGCAAACTTAGGCTTTCTTTTCTTTTGTTAAAAGAAAAGAAAGGATAGAGGCAAAGGAGGGGAAGGGCACTTTTTGAAAGGCCGCCTAAGGGGGCTTAGTTTGGCTGAAAGGCGCATTGCAGAGATGAGAAGGGTGGTTGGGTTTTCTCTTCCCCGCAAGTGTTGAGAGCAAGGGGTTATTTCCTCGCCAGATAGAGCACCTTTCTGCCAGAGCGGACCTTTTTCAAATGCCCTTCCCTGTATAGCTTGTTGAGGCGCTGGCTTGCAGCGTTCTTGCCTTTATAGGAAAGCGCTTCCATTATCTGCCCGGCTTCCGCCATTCCCTTTTGTTCGACGAAATCCAGGATGCGCTGGTCTATTTCAGGCAAGACCTCGATGCTTTTTGGTACCTCCTCTATTCCCAATGGTTCTGTTCTTGTTTCCCGATTCTGCAATTGAACGAACATCTTCTCGAATTTGGCATTCTGTTCTTCCAGTATTTTGTTTGTTTTCTCCCTTTCCTGCGCCAAAGCGAAAAGGAGCACGCCCAGAGTCATGGGGTCGCTTGAAACCTTCGCGATTTCCCTGATATCAACAGTGTGTTTCTCGAATTCAGGGCTTAAGTTCTTCATCAGTTCTGTGAAGCTTTGCTCTTCGCCCTTAATCGAATCATGACTCGTCATGTAGTATCATGATACTATCATGATATTTAAATACCTTTCGGTTTCGGACTGCGAACAGCCCGTAAAATCAGGTTTCGTTTTACGAACGCCCTATTTCACAAAAAATAAGGCTAAATAATACGCTCTCGGAATATTTAAACCTTTTTATGCCAGAGGTTTGGGGCATAGGCTTTAATGAAACGGTCCGCAAACATGCGTGCGAATTTTTCTGCAGTCTGGTGCATTATCTTTTCGTTTTTCGGTGTTTCCGGATGTTCTAAAGCGCCCAATTCATCCATGAGTTCAATTGAAATGCCTGGCAGCCATAACTCATGGTAGTCCCCTTCAGCCGATTCAGCCCAGTCAGCCAATATGCGCATTGATTGCTTTGGTGAAAGTCCGCGCCTCAAGAATTCACGGTGCAGGTAAGGGGAAAGCGTCCACCAGCAACTTGTAGAGTATGTTTCACCCCTGATAACGGAGTTGGCATTGTGCCTCTTTTCAAGCAATGAGCCGCCCATAAATCTCAAAACATCCAAGCCAAACCTCCGCTCTGGCTGGGTTCGGGTTCGTTCAGTAAGTCTTCCAACATGGACTATTGTCCTTATACCGTACCAAGCCTTTGACTCTTGAGACTTCAAGATTTCTCCGACTTTGGTCAGGAGCTCAGGGGAATGGCTTTCAGAACCGAAAGCGTTGCGCCCATATTTTTCGCCCTTCGTCATTTCAGAGGGAAAATCCCTTGGAAGAGGGCCATCCCCCGTGGTGTACAATAACCCCTTACCGTGCGTATATACGCCTCTCCGGCCAGCCTCCTTAATTTCCCTGACAAGCCTGCCGGAATGTCGGGTAATTGGCTCTAGTTTGTGCACAGGCATTCAAATCACTAAACCTTTGGAAACAATACTATTTTAGCACGAACTTTTTAAAAACAAGCCAGGGAATTCAAAACCTGCGAATTCAGACTGGAAAAACCAATGTCCAAGAAAGTGTGCGAAATGGGCTTTACTTCCTGCTCTGCCTTCCCTTCCTGCTTCTCTGGAAGATTGCCTCGATTTCGTCCTGAAGCGTGAAAAGAATGGCATCAGCTTCTTTGCGTGTGAAGCTGCCTGGCTTGTTCTGTATGTATGGCCTTTGCCTTCTGAGACTCGGAGGTTGGCTTTTGATTGCCTGCCATCGTTCTGCATTTCTTGGGCCCAAAAAAGGCTCGCCCACAGTAATTGTGGTTCCAGGATGACCGACCTCGTTAAAGAATGCCATCGCATTGGATCTGGCCAAATCAAAAGAAGTCACCACGGTCTTGTCCCTATTGCCTGCCCCAAGCCCGTATTTGAATTCATGCCTTCCAAGCGCGCGAAGGTAAACCAAGGCCTCTTGCGAAAAATCCGACGGCTTGAGGCCGTTCAACTTTATTGCCCTTGCAACAGCGCCGCTAATCCTTTCCTCTTGTTCCCTGGACAGGGGGCTGTTGTGGTCTCGAATCCGCCTTTCTCTGGCCCCTATTATTTTCTGCAGCCCGGCCTGCTTCAATTCTTTCCTGCGGGCCATTTTCTGCTGTTTCTGCTGCCTCAAAGTCCTGCTTGAAACAGTTTTGGTTGGCATGAAATGTAATATGTCAGGAAATAATATTAATTGCTTCCATGCAACAGTATAATATGCCTTCAAGGTCGCGCATTCTTCCGCCAAGGGAATTCGCCAAAAGGGCCGCTGCAAGGGACACGCCAGCAGGCCGCGTGATTTCCGCCGATGCCATGAGGCGGCTTATACGACTGCGCGGGCAAAGGCTTGCAAGGCGCGCTGAACTTGCACGGGAAAAAATTGCTGCAGTGAAACCAAAGACAAAAGTATTCAGTCGGCTTTTCACCAGAGTCATGCAATACAAGGAACAGCCGTCGGTTGCCCTTGCAAAAATTTTGCAGGAAAGGGCAGTTAGCCCTGAAACAAGGGCCGAACTCCAGGAAAAAGCAAAGGAATTGGACAGGAGATGGACAGATACCCGCGCTCTTGAAGGCGAGATCCTTTCAGATCCGGCTGGATTTTTCAAAAGGTTTTTTGGTTTCCAGCCTGCAAACAATGGCATCGAAGCAAGGTCTTTTGGAATCGGGATCCATTTGGGATTAAGCCCTGAAAACTACTCGCTTTTGCTCGAAAAAGGAAAGGCACCAAAGGACTCCGGCGGCTATTTTGACGCAAATAGTTTGAGAAAACCGATTTTTTCTTTTTCAAGGATGCTGGAATACCAGGACATGCCGGGCAAACTATACACTGACTGGGAAACTGTTAAACACGAAACATGGCATAATTGGACGCACGTCTTATTTAATGGGGCAGGCAAAGCCGGGATGGCAAAAAAAGCCGAGAAAATGATAAGAAGCGAAATATCCGCTTTTGTTTTGGAAGGGGCGAAAGCATCCGATTTGGATTATCACCTGAAAACATATTTGGAGAAAACAATTCCCGATAAAACAGCGGGTTCATTGAAACAGCTTATGGATGAAGCCAGCCGGTTGTACCGGGAAACAGTCCGGCAAATCGAAAAAGGAGACTTTCCGCCGGGTTTATCGGAAGAGGAAGCTTTATCTTTTTTGGAAAAACGCCAATCTGAATTTTTTTCCAAAATGGATGCGCTTCAAAGGCAAATCGAAAGGATGGAAACTGATGCCCGAGAAAGGGCAAGAGCCGCTTTTGAAATAGTCGAACGCACTGTCAGCAACCCAAGATTTGTCAGGATTTTGGCTGAAGCGCAAAAGTTATTGCCTCGCGAAGAGCTCGCAACATATATCGAGCAATGCAGCCTGCCCCAGCTGCCAACAATTTTAGACCGCCTTATAAGCGAAAGGAAAAAGCACAAGGACAGCAGGAAATTCAAAAAGGAAAAAAAGCTTTTTATGAAGCAATTAGACCGCACTTTCCGAAAGGGAAAGGCCGATCTTGAAAAAATGATACAAGAGGTCGAACAAAGCCAAAATGCCCAAAGATAGCAATATGAAAAAGCTCTGGAAAAATAAAAAAAGAAAAAGGCCTTTGCGGCCTTTTATTTTTCGATTTTGATTTCGATTGCGGAAACCTTGAGCGGCTTGCCGTCTTCTGCGCTGATTTCTTCTGTCGAGGTGATTATTGAAATGATTTTTGCCTCGTTGACGAACTTGTGCCTGACTATTTCGGCAACGTCAACTGCCCTGCTTATGGCTTTGCCTCTTGCCTTGATAAAAACAGTTTTTGCGCCCTGGTTCATTTGTGTGACCACTGCCAGCACGTAAGCCATTGTCCCCTTTTTGCCGACGAACACTATGTTGTCTTCTGTCATTCCAGCACCTCCAATAGTTTGCTGTGTTAGCGTGTGTATTTTCAGTACTCTTGCCCACCAGACTGTTCCGCACTGAAGAATTCAGCGCAGGTATTTCAAAGTGTTCCTGAGTATGCCTGGAGTGTAGCCCGGGTCGTAATTGAAGTACAGGCTTTTTCCCAATAGCAAGGGCTTTTCCACTATTCCGGCATAGTATCTTGTGGACTGCACGTCTTTGATTGATGCAATCTCTTTGCCCATTGCCGATACCGGGAAGACTTCAAGGTAGAGGTATGGTTCGTCCTGTGTTGCAGGCACTTTCTCTATGCCCATCATTATCTTGTGGTCATAGTCAGCTCTCTCCAGTTCGCCTGTGATGTTCAGCGGCGAGGTGCAGCTTGGATAGTTGTCCCTTGTGAAAACGCAGTCAACCGGCACGATTTCAGAACCGAAGTTTGCCATCCAGCCCACTATTTCAGGGGCGTCCGGATTGAGGATGCCTGAGTTTTTCACCACAACGAGTTTTCCGCCTTTTGTCACATAACTTGAAAGGGCTTCGCCGACAGTGCTTGGCAGTTCCTTGCTTTGCTGGTTGGACTGGTCAAGCCAGACAACATCATATTGGGCGAGTTTTTCCTTTGAGTTTGTGCGCAGTGATTCCTCGTCCCTTATGACGTATTTGACCAAATCCTGGCTTTTATCCAGTGCCGCAAGCGTGTCAGCAGTAGGATTTCCTATAATGAGCATGCTTAAAGGCTTCTGCGGGGAAACATATGGTATTTCCCAAAAGCCGAGCCAGCCTCCGGCCACGGCCGCAATAATCAATATGAGAATTAAAGGAATAAGGCCTTCAAAATGATAACTAAGCCTAGATTTGATGCCGCCCCCGTATGCAGGGTAAGCCGGCGCAGGTTCAGCTCCTTCGTCCTCGTACATCCCATCTCACTCCTTTAACCTTTTTCAATTAATGTGTTAATTAAACATATTTTGTGTGGCTTTTCCTTTTTATTAATATTGTTTCGCTAATTCCAAGCAATATAATGTTTTTAGTATTTATAAACCTTTTCCCGGCGCTTTTCGCCTGGTTCCTGGCTTGCCTTCTTCTTTTCCCTCATATTTTTTCCCGAAAAACCTTTCCTGTTCTTCAAGCCATTCTTTGAGGTCTTCCTTTGCCTTTCCCCAATACCTGCCGCCTGCAAGGGACTGGATTTGGTTGATGATATCTGGATTTGGGGTAAACCAGCTGTTAAGTGTATTGACACTAACCTCCCAACTGCCTGCGACTTGGCGGAATGGAAATTGTCTGCCTTTGCTCAATTCCTTTAAAACCAGGTAACGGTATAAAGTTCGCGCAATTCGGGAAGGCGGAGTCGCGTAATTGCCAAGAGTTGTTATATACCCTCTTTTTTTCAGCTGATATCTTGCACCCCTTATGGCATTATACGAATGGCCTGTGCGCCTTGCAATTTCTTTTGCAGTATGCTCGCCTTCAATGATCTCCCGGTCCACCCTCCTTTGTCGCCAGGATTTTTTTGACAATGTTCCGGACAACCGCAAACCCTTGGCGATGTTCCGCACCGTAACTTGGCGGATGCCTAGATGGCCAGCAATTCCTGCAACCTGCCTCGGGTTTATTCCCCTACCGGATTTTTGTTTCAGCACGCCCATCCCAAACGCGCGCTTTGCAAAAGCCTCCCTGATTTCCCTTTCTGTGAAGCCTTCCCTCGGGCTGCCTTTTTTTGGCTTTAAAAGCCTTGGGTTCAGCCTCTGTCATTTTGCCTTGAGGTTTGCTTTTGGCATTGCATCACTTTAAGGCATCAAAAAGCGTAAATTTCACCCGTACAGTATGCCATAATACATGTCCTTAATCACAAGGCCGTAGTGCTTTTCTGCAGGCACTTTCGGGTTCACATAATATTCGGGGGGCATTGCGTAATAGAAGATGTTTTCGCCTATTTTCTGGCCTAAAATGCTGGCGTCAGCGTTCGAGGTAATCATTGGGAGATGGTTGCCGTAATTTTTTTCACCAGATATAAGGTTCGAGCCGAAATCTATCGTCATTATGGTCGTGCTTGTCCCTTCGGACAACGGTTCGACTATCGCGAAATCCTCTCCTTCTGTGACCTGCAATTGCAGCGGACCGAAACCGTACACCAGGGGGTTATCCCTTGAAATCGGGGTGAGCAGGCCAGCATAATAAGGCTCTTCCACGCTGCAGCGCTTTATGCTGCAATAGTTTGTGATGTAGTTTGCCGAAATTGCCTTGTTCAGCATCACGACATAGCCTTCGTGCTTTCTTGCCCAGGGATTGATTGCCGCATTGGAATTCGAGTCCCCGGAATACTCGCTTTCCCTCAAAAGGTCGTCGTCCTTTTCTGTTTCAGCGCCGGCATCTCCTGTCCAGACAAGGTTGCCGCCTGTGGCCGCATAATCCAGGAACATTTTTATTTTTGCAGCGCTCATTTTCCTGGCTTTTGTGACAATCACAAGCTGGTATTTTTTCAGGTTGCCTGGATTCACAGAATCAAGCCTTATCAGGGAAGAAGATACCCCTGCAAGGTTCGGGTTTCTCAGGGAGTCTGCAAGCAGGTCAGGGTCACCCAAACCTTCTTCGCCGTAAACAATCAGCACTTCAGGCTTTCCCCTCACAGCATAATACACAGAACACCAGCCCGGAATGCTTTTGCATTTCACCCTGTTTGCCAGGGTGAGCACGAACAACAGGATGAAGACAAGGAATAAGAGTATAACAATCCTTGAAACGAGCTTCATGTCGATGGAAAAGCTTCCGGCCATGGCAAACACAAGCATTTTAATATTTAGTTATAGCAATAGTTTATAGTAATTGAACTATTAAAAGGTTTTGTTATGGTGAAATTAAGGAAAGGGCGCGCTACAAGCAGCCCGAGCAGCACAATAGGATTGATGCGCTTTTTCGACGCTGAAAGCCATGCGCCGAAACTCTCGCCCCAGTTCGTCCTGGCGGCAGCAGCAGCAATCGCAATAATCTGGATAATCCTGCTCAAATTCACAGGCTGAAAAAGGCTGATTCTGGAAAAACAACAAGCGAAAAGAGCGGAAGCAAGAGCCGGCAAAGCCTTCAGATTGCGATATAGAATTCCCTTTCAAGGACTTTTTCCATTTTTCCCTGCTTTTCCGCGATTTTGGAATTTGTTTCTTCTTCGAGCTTTTTCCCGAACTTTTTGAGGAAGGCCTTATCAGAGCAGGAAATTGAAAGCTTGGCGCGGTCTTCGGGCCTCATTTTTTTCTGCTTCCTCAGGTCCTGCACTCTCCTTACCAACTCCCTGAACTCCCATTCGTCTTTCAGGGCGGCATCAGCCAAAACGTCCAAAAACAGGGAATATTTTTCCAACACCTTTTCAGCGAACTCACCTTTCGGCTTTTCCTTTGCCTCCTCGACAGCCATCACGTTGCACATGCCTGCAAGAATGCCTTTCAATTCGCCGAGCTCTTTGCCACTTTCCGTTACCACAACCAGTTTCCTCAAAGGCCATCTCAGCCTCAGGCTTTTTTCTTCCCTTAATGAAAGCACGTTCTGTGCTACATCCCTGCAGAAATCCATGCCTTTTTCGAGCGCGGCATCGATCGCTTTTTCTTCCACTGCCGGCAATTCGTACAAGTGTATGCTTTCCTTTGCGTTCTTTCCTTTCATTCCCCGGAATGCGAATTCCGAAAAGTGCGGGGCGACAGGCGCGAAAAGGCGCAGGAAATCGAACATTATTTTCGAGAAGATTTTTCCAAGCAATTCCTTTTCTGTGCCTGTGCGGTCCCTTACAAGCTTGATATAGGTGCGGCTGAAGTCCTCCATTATGAATTTTTCCGCGGCCTCGATTGCCTCATAGAAAGTGTAATTTTCATAGCCTGCCCTCATTGCCTTTCCGCATGAGGCAAGCCTGCTAAGAATCCATTTGTCCTCTGGCTTAAGGCCTTTAAGTTCCACTTCTTTGCCAAGCTCAAGGTCAAGGTACATTGCCCCGTAGTTCAGGGAATTCCATAATATGTCGTAGAACCTTTTCACGTCCTTGAATGCCTCGTAATCGAAAGCAAAATCCTCGCCCCTGGATGTTTTCACAAGGTAATGGCGCATGAAATCGCGGTTGAATTTCTGGATGACTTCTTCCGGGGTTATCGCGTTGCCCTTGCTTTTGCTCATTTTCCCCTTCTTCACATCAAGGACGATGCCGTGCGTGAGGATGCTTTTGAATGGCGCGCGGTCGAAGCAAATCACGCTTGTGATTATCTGGGAATTCCACCATCCCCTGAACTGGTCTGTTCCTTCAAGATTCAAATCTGCAGGCCAGAATTTTTCGAACAGTTCTTTTTTCTGCGGATATCTCAAAGCAGCCCAGCTTGACACGCCTGAATCGAACCATACGTCGAGCACTTCCTCGATGCGCTTCATTTTTCCGCCGCAGGCGCACTTCAATTCAACCCTGTCGATGTACGGCCTGTGCAAATCGATTTCCTTTGCCAGTTTCGCTTCTTTTTTCAGTTCTGCAAAGGAACCGATGACCTTTTTTTTGCCGCATTTTTCGCAAACCCATATCGGCAATGGCGTTCCCCAATATCTTTTCCTTGAAACAGGCCAGTCCCCCAAGGATTCAAGCCAGTTCTGCATCCTTGCCTTCATCCAGGGCGGAATCCACTGCACTTTTTCGTTTTCGACCAAAAGCACCGGTTGTATCTTTTTGATGTTGAAAAACCATTGCGGCGTCGAAAGCATTAACAGCGGGGAATTGCATCTCCAGCAGATTGGATAATCGTGCGTGTATGGGTGTTTCAATACAAGCGCGCCCTCGCTGTCCAAATCATCGATTATTTCGGCATCCACAACGCGGGCCTTTTTCCCGGCATACTTTCCTGCTTCCTCGGTCATAAGGCCGTTTATTTCAACAGGTGAAATTGCAGGCAATCCCTGTTTTGAGCCTTCCTCGTAGTCTTCTTTTCCGTGCCCTGGCGCGGTGTGCACCAATCCTGTGCCCTCCTCCAGGTTCACATACCTTTGGCTTAAAATGACACGGTAAGCGTTTTTCAGTTCCGGGAGTTTTAAGTGTTTTGCAAGCGGGTTTTCATACTGTACTCCTTCCAGTTCTTTTCCCTTTACTGTCTTCTCTACAGTAAACCCGGCCTCGATTGCGTCCATTACTGCCTGCACTTTTTCCTTTGCTATCACCCAGGTTTCGCCGTTGCTCATTTTCACGAAAGCGTATTCGAAGTCAGGGTTGACCATTACGCCTGTGTTGCCTGGCAAAGTCCATGGCGTTGTAGTCCACACAACCAAAAACTGGTCCTTTTTCCCTTTCAAGGGAAATTTGACATAAACTGAAGTGTCTGTCTGCTTTGTGTATTCGATTTCATTATATGCAACAGCGGTGCCGCAGTGCGGGCACACGTGCACAGGGTATTGGCCGAGGTAAAGCAGGCCTTTTTCTTCGGCTTTCTTGAAAGTCCACCATATTGCCTCGATGTATTCGTTTTCAAGTGTAATATAAGGGTCATTCCAGTCCATCCATACGCCGAGGTTTTCGAATTCAGCATTCATTGTGCCGATGTATTTTGTTGCGAATTTCCTGCATTCCTCTACGAATTTTTCAACTCCCAGCGTTTCAATTTCCTTTTTGTCCTTCAATCCCAGTTCCTTTTCAACGCGGTTTTCAATCGGCAGGCCGTGCGTGTCATAGCCCGGCCTGTCAAACACATTGTAGCCGAGCATCCTGCGCGACCTTATCGCCACGTCCTTTAATATTTTGTTCAATGCTGTGCCCATATGGATATGGCCTGTCGCGTAAGGCGGCCCGTCCATGAAATAGAACGGCTTTGCCTGCTTTGCGCTTTGCGCCCTTGCCTTGGCTGGAATTCCAGCCTTTTTCCAGAAGGCCTGCACTTTGGCCTCTTCTTCAGCGCCGTAGGGCTTCAATTGCATAGCCATTCAAACCACAATCCGCAATTCAAAAAAAGTGCGCGAAAAGGGTTTTAAAGGCTTGTCTTTGTAGTTTATGCCATGAGAGGCAGAAGGCAGCCGAGAAGGCACAAAAGCCCGTCAGTAAGGCCGCTTCCTGAGCATCTCAGATACAAAAAGCAAACAGGTGAGGCCATTGACAGGGCGCACGGATTTGCTTACGGCGTGGATATTGCGCTGGTGTTCAGAAGTGAATTAGATTCAGGCCGCATCAGCCCGAAAAAGATTGTGGAATATATTAACAGGTACAAGGTACGTGCAGCCGACCATTATTATTTGCTTGGAAGGTTTGCTGTTGTCTTCGGCAACCGCCCTGAACTGATGCAGGCTGCCGGAATGCTCAAACTTGACCAGAAAAGCGTTGCCAAAGAAATCATGGCGGCGGCAAAGGCAAAAAAACTCCCACGAGAGGTAAGGGATACTGCCAAAGAAATCTGGAAGGCAGCGCAGGCAAAAAAGCTTCATGAAAAACTCAAGAAATAACAGTTCTGAAAATCGCCTCCAGTAAGTGTTTTAAAGGCTTGGATTTCGGCCCGAATAGGAAAAAATATATTAACAGGTTCAGCATAATTCTATTTATGGCTACTACTATAAAACATGCCCAGATCGCGAACACAAAAAAAGCAGGAACCAAGGCCGGAAAGCCGGCAAGGAAGCGCAAGCCGGCAGTCACTGCTTTGGTTTTTTCAAATGAGGCCATGCTGGCCAGCAGGGTGTGGGCAAACAGAGGCCCTGAACTTTGGTTTGTTGAAATGGAAAGGCAAATGGAAAACATTGGGACAAGAAGCAGGCAGAACCAATTTCTTTTCAAGGGTGCAAGCAATAAAATTGGCTCCTGGATTGCCGGCAGGGTGAAAGAACGGGTTGAGCACAATGAAGTGAAGGCATTTTTGAAAAGCCTGAAGCTCGGAAAGCTTCCGCCTGAAAAAGTTGCAACAAACCCTGCATTTTACCTTAATGTCACGGATTTTATCACTGAAGGGCCGCTCCAGTATTGGGGGCCAAGGCTTGTAAAGCTTGCTGAATGGTTCGGGCCGGAGTTGGCTAGAGAAGTCATGCCCCCGGTCTGCCACAATGTAGCCAATCGGATGATGGTCGGTAAAAGAAGGCAGCCTGCCAAAAAACCGCGGTAAGCCTCTCAGGAGATTTTTGTTATGCCAAGGGGCGGGAGAGGCAACAAGGCTTCCTGGAAGGCGCGCCAGCTCGCAAGGCAGCCTGAAGCATATGCGCACACAGGGGAAAAGGGCCTGGCGCTCAGGGCCGCAAAAAGCTTTATCGGGAAAAGGTTCGCAAACTGCCACGAACAGGTGAAGGCCGCCGATATAGTAAAATTTGTCAGGGCGAACAGGAAGAAAGGCCTTGACCCATATGATGCGATTTATGCGTTCAATTTCTTCGGGGTTTTCACCAATTATACTTCTGAGGCCGCAATGAGGCTTGGCCTTGACATGGACCGCGTCGGCGGAATTTATGCAGAAGTCGAAAGTGTGAAGCGCGCCAGGGGAAAGGAAACAAATAAGAATTCCGCAAGAGTAATTGCTTATATGCTGACATCGAAAGCCAGGGCAATTCCGAAAGGCAAAACCCTGGTTGTCAGCTATGGGCTTGGCGGACCGCCTGTCGAAAGGCTTTACCCGAAAGGCAAAGTTCCAAGAATGAAGCCGGTTGCCCCCCACAGGCCTGTACAGGGCAGGTCAGCGCGCGCCAGGATTATCAGGTTTTTCCATTCGAACCTGGCAGGCGACATTGCAATACAGCCCCGCAGAATCGGAGAATTCATTGGAACCCACAAGGGCGGCAGGGAGAAGGCAATAGCGGAATTGAGCGCTTTCATGGGTGCGTCAGGCGTTGCAATCGCCCCGGTCGCGCTGAAAATGGGCATGAGCTCCAAGCAGGTTTGGGATGCAATCGACAAAGGCCGCGCTAGAAAGAAAAAATAGAGTGGGCGCGAGCGGGCTCGAACCGCTGACCGTTGGTGTATAAGACCAATGCTCTGCCGACTGAGCTACGCGCCCTTTCAAGGCATTTGCCTGTGAAGGCTAATAAATAGGCGCGCTTACTTTTTTAATGGTTTTTAAAGGCTGTAAAAAAAGGGAAAAGGAAAGGTCAGAATTCCTCTCCGCCGTCGTCTTCGCCTTCGGAATCTCCTTCGCCTGCTTCTCCGGCCTCTTTGGCTTCCTCTTTCGGCTTTACCTCTTCTTCCTCTGAAAGGCCTTTTTCCTCGTTGACTTCGGTTATTGCTGCGGCCGCGTCCTTTATTTCCCCGTACCTTCCCACGTTCAGGCGCAGGGATTTTTTGAACAAAGAAGTGAAGCCGTTGATGATGTCGTATGTTTTTTCAAGGCCGACTTTCTTGATGTCCTCATCCCACAATGTAAGCAGGACTGTTGCTGTGTCATCGCCGACCAATGCCTCTGTCACAGTGTGCTTTGAATCGTCGAGCTTGCTTGTAACCTCCCTTGCCTCGTTCATTTTAAGGACCTTCACTGTCACATTGACCTTTTTCTGGTAAGGCCTCAAAGATTCGACTTTCATAAAACTTCCCCCTTGCGATTAGAACAGTAAGAGATAGCCAGAATAACTATTTAAACCGTAGGGCAGGGCCTGAAAAAAACAATTATTTCCAGTAAAAAAAAGAAGAAAAAGAAAAACAAGCCTATATTACACCCAACAGTTTGCCCAAATGCTCGACCTGTTTCTCGTTTTTCTTTTTTATTATAAGGCGCTCCTCATAGTCCTTGGGAAAAACCAGTTCAAAGCCGGATTTTTGCAGTTTTCGCAGGGTCGAACTCGGAAGTCCTGCACTGTCATTCCGTCTCGGGGTCGAAAGGTTGCCTTGAAACAAGTGTATTACGACAATGCCGCCTGGCTCTGCAAGCCTGAGCATGTCATAAATTGCAAGGCGGCGGCTGTAAGCATCCTTTGGGATGACTGGAAGGGATTTTACAGCAACCACGCATGCAAATTTGTGATCGGGGAAAAATTCATCCAAATGCATTCTGTGAAATCCTTCGCGGTTCGGGGCAGCCGGGTCAATGCCTTCCGCAAGAATTTCGCGGTTTCTCGCCTCGTGTACAAACATTCCGTCGCCGCAGCCGACATCCAATACGCGCTTTCCTTTGAACAATGCCTCAAAATCGATTCCAGTTCGCTTCCTGTATTCGGCGTAATTCCTGTCAGAATCCCAAAGGATATCGCCTTTTTCGCGGTGCGGCACAAGCCTGACGCCCCTTCGTTCAAGTCTCTCCTTTACAGAATAGCGCCTTCTGACCCTTTGCCTTAACGGTGTCCTTGGAGTTTTGGGGTTGGCCATCATAAAATTAGGTTGAGATAATCATAATTTATTTATAAGCAAAATAAAAAAAAGAAGAAAAAAGCAAGCCGCTTATTGGGGCTTGCTTTTCTGGATTTCTTTTATCATTTTTTTTGCGTCGTCCACGCCTGCAAGACCGAATGCGATTCCGACTGCCACTGCAATCATCAGCATGAAGCCGCCAAAGCCTATGCGGAAAGCGTCGATAAGGATTTGGGTCGGCATTCCTATCTGCTGCAATGCAATCACTGCCGCCATGTAAATCACCATGAGTTCGACTCCGAACCCGACCATTTTCCTGAATTTTGTGAGGCTTGCCTCGATAAGGTTCCTTGCGTATCTCCCGATGATAAGGCCTGCAATGCAGATTATGAATGCAAGGATGAGATTCGGGATGAACACAAGCACGATTTTTTCAAGTGTCGCCTGGAATACCGTGAGCTTGAACAGTTCAACTCCCTGTGCAAGGAACAAGGCGATGACAGACCATTTCACGATCGAGCCTGCCACAGAAGCGACTGTCTTGCTGCCGATTGCAGAGGAAAGGTTCTGTTCCTCGAGCCATTCGTCGAACCTAAGGCTTTCCACAATTTTGATGACTATTTTTTTCAGGATAAAGCCGATGAAATAGCCTATTGCGAGAAGGATAAGTATGCCTACAAGATTGACGAAATTAAGCGCAAAGGATTCCCCAAGTTTCTGGAACGCCAAGCTGAGCGTATCTCCGAGGCCCTGTGAAATATCAGCCAATTCAATCACCTCAATACAAAAAAGGCGCTCGGAATATTTAAGGCTTTCCATGGCCTTGGCTTTGCGTAAAAAGAAAGGAATCAGGGCTGGCTTAGTACATGCGAAAAATATATTAAGGAAGAGTTCGCAAGAGTAAATATGAATATGGACAGAGAACAAGCATTTCTAAAAGTAATCGAACTTGAATTGGTTGTCAGCATCATAATGCTGGCAATTGGGACAATATCAGGGTCAAGATATTTTAGCGGGGTCGCCATAGGTTTAATAATCTCCTGGGCAACTGGAGCGCTCGCTTATTGGAAAACAGGCAATTCTTCAAAGAGTACCAAGGACGTTAAGAGAAGTTGAGAATATGTTCGGCTTAAGTTTGTTTCAAGATTTGTTCATTAGGATGCTTGTCATAGTAGGCATCTGGGATTTTATCCTCTATTGGCTTTCGGCCAAAGGCCAGATTTCAGTTCCTATGCTGATATTGATTTTCATAGTGGAAATGATTGTGATAACAATCAGCCTTTGGTTTGATACGGTGCATAAGAAAAAGCATTTCAAAATTCAATCTTATATCAAAAGACATTAATATTGGTATTTTTTAAGTGTCTTTTGATAGCTATCAAAGGACAAATTTATACGATTACTTTTGTCCTTTGATATTAAATGCAAAATAGCCAAGACTTTTTACACAAAGGCTGCTTTATACACAAAGCCCATGGCGCTTTGGCGCGCATGAAGGCCGCGAAAAGAATTAATAGTGGCACCTCACATATATGGTTTTATGTGGATTGCCAAAATCAGGATAAGGCACGACTGCGTCATAGGGAACAGGTGCAGGAAATTCAATGTCACGACCGTCGGCATTCCGTTCAACATTTTTTTTGAGGGCGGCAAAACATTTGCCCCGCAGCTCCACACATTACAGGGCAGCCCGAAAGACACGAAAGCTTTCATCGAGGACCTAAAGGCGGACAAAAGGATTAAAGAGCTCGAAGAGGACGGCAACAAGGTGTTTTTCATTGAAACCAGGTCGGACAAAATCCCGAGTTCTTTCTACAGCCCGAAATTGATGTTTGTAAAGCCCAATGTTGTCACGTCAGACGGATTCGAATACTGGGAGCTTGCCACATGGAAAAAGCAGTTCCTTACAGAATTCCTCAGGGAGGTCAGGCGCCATTTCCCTGAAAACGAAATCCTGAAAATAGAGGAAACAGACCTGAAAGACATCTACTTCTCGCACCTAATGCCGATGCTTACAGAAAAACAGCAGCAAGTCATAGATTTGGCATTAAGGAACGGCTTCTACGAATGGCCGAAAAGGACCAGCCTGAAAAAACTGGCAAAAGCGATGGGCATTTCTGTCGCCACATACAGGGAGCACCTCAAAAGGGCTGAAAGCAAGCTCCTCCCTGACCTGATAAAGTCAATCAAGTAAGCCGGATTAGCTGATTTCCCGCATACCTCACATGTGAGGGTAAAATGCCATATACTTCAAGGCCCCCAATTATATTAGACCAATTAATTTTGGTGAGTGAAAATGAGGATTGGGATTATCGGAGCCGGAACAATCGGGCAATTGCTTGCTTCAAGGTTTGTGGAATCAGGCAAAATAAGGCCTTCCGAGGTTATTGTTTCAGACACCGACAAGGCCAAGCTCGGCGCACTCCAAAGCAAGGGAATCAGGGCTGCCGAAAGCAACAGGCAGGCAGTTGAATGCTCTGACCTTGTTTTCCTTTGCATCAGGCCGACAGCGCCTTTTACAGGGCCAAACTGAAAAACCTGAAGCTTGTCCGGATAATCCCGAGCATTGCAAACCAGTTTGAGTCAGGCGCGGTGCTGTATGCGGTAAATGACAGCACCACAGAAAAGGACGAAAAAATGGTTTTGGGCAAAATCGCGCTTTTGGGCAAGCCCTACAAAGTTGAAGAAGAAAGGCTCGACTCCCTCACCCACCTTTCAAGCTGCGGGCCTGCATTCATTGCTTATTTTTTGCAGCACTTTCTTGGCTCGGTGGAATGCCAGGAAGAGGGGAACGCAGCTGAAGAAATCCTGCTTGAAACGCTCAAAGGCACGACAAGGCTGCTGGAAGAGCAAGGCTTCGGCTTCATAGACAGGGTCTGCACCAAGGGCGGCATAACACAGGAAGGCATCAATACTATGTCCGGCATCCTTCCAGTGCTTGAAAGAATGGCCCTCAAGGCAAAGGAAAAGCATTCCAGGATAAGGGAAGAGGTGGAGCAAAATGCATGCATTTGACAACAGGCTTTTTTTAGGCGATTTTAAGGCCGTGGAATTGGCAGAACTATATGGCACTCCGCTTTACGTTTACGAGGAAGAAGAAATAAAGCGCAATTTCCGCAAAATAAAAGAAAGCATAAAATACAGCCATACAAGGATTCACTACGCGATGTTCTGCAACAACAACCGCCAAATACTGAAACTGCTGAGGGAGGAAGGCGCATTGATAACTGCAACCTGCCCTGGTGACGCGTTCATTGCAATGAAAGCCGGCTTTTTGCCAGGGGAAATAATAATTTCAGGCACAAACATGGGCAAAGAGGATTTCCTTTTCATAAAGGAAAAAGGAATCCAGATAAACGTCGATTCGCTCGGGCAATTGGAGGATTTCTGCAGGCTGAACCCCAAGGGCAGGGCCGGCCTGAGGGTTAACCTGAAGGTAAGGCTGCCGGAAGGCATCGGTTCTGCATGCATCGGCAGGGAAAGCAGGCTTGGGCTGGAAGAAAGGCAGTTGAAGGAAGCCCTGAAAATCGCTTCAAAATACAAAGTGAAAATCAACGGCCTGCAGACATACCTTGGAACAAACCTTTTGGAAGTGCCTCCTTTCATTGCAGCCCTGAAAAGGCTTGCACTGCTTGCCGAAAAAATCGATTCTATCGAATATCTCGACCTTGGCGGCGGCTTCGGCGTAGACTATTCCGAAAAGCCGAAAGAATTCAATGTGGAAGAATTCGGCAAGGAAGTGACAGGAATAATGGAGAAGCTTTCCGAGAAGAAAGGGAAAAGGATTGCCCTTATAATAGAGCCAGGAAGGAGCATTATGGCAAAAGCCGGGGTGCTGCTTACAAAAGTCGTGAGCATAAAGCACACATGCAAAACTTTTGTTGGCACCGACACTTGCTTCGCCCATTTCATGAGGCCTTTTGTTTACAATGCAGAGCACACGATATTGAAGGCAGGCGGAATAGAATCGAAGAGACAGATAACCGCGGATATTTGCGGGAACACGACCCTTTCAGTTGATTTTTTGGGCAGGGACAAGAAATTGCCGCCTGTAAAAAAAGGCGACATACTTGCGATTCTGGGCGCCGGGGCTTATGGTTACGCAATGAGCAACCATTTCCTTTCAAGGCCGAGGCCTGCGGAAGTCCTTGTATCAGGGAAAAAATCCCGCATTATAAGGGAAAGGGAAAAATTGGGTGACCTGCTGTGAAATACGCTTGCTTTAACGGAAAGATAATTGAAGAAAGGGATTCCTTGATTGCAGCAAACAGCAAGGCAAACTTTTTCGATTTCGGGGTTTACGAATCGATAAAAGTCGAGAAAGGCAAGGCATTCCATCCTGAACTGAACATCGAAAGGCTTTTCGGTTCGGCCGCGGCAATAGGCCTTGAAATAAAGCAGTCAAAGGAAGAAATACTCGGATGGATTGATGGCTTAATAAAAGCCAACAAAGCCGATAATGCGCTCCTCAGGGTAATGGTTTTGGGGGAAACAGAAAAAGAGCCTTTCCAAATCCGCATATTTGCACTCAGTTTCCATTTTTACCCAGGCAAATTCTATGCAAAGGGCGCAAAAGCAATAACCTTCAAAGGCGAAAGGTATTTGCCGCAGGCAAAGACGCTGAATTTGCTGTTGAATTAC
>JAPLVS010000053.1 GCA_026396995.1 Candidatus Iainarchaeum sp. | reverse complement strand
AAGGGCAGGCGCAGGCCTTGACAACATAGATGTGAAAGCTGCGGAAGCCAAAAAAATAAAAGTGATTAATTCGCCTGAAGGCAATACCATCAGCGCTGCAGAGCACACGATTGCCGTAATGATGGCATTGTGCAGGAACATCCCAAAGGCGCACATGTCGCTCCTTGAAAAGAAATGGGAGAGAGACAAATTCAAGGGCACCGAAGTCTGCGGAAAAACCATCGGCATTATCGGCCTGGGCAAGATAGGCCAGGAAGTCGCGAAAAGGATGAAGGCATTCGAAATGAAAGTCATTGCTTTCGATCCTTACGCTAAGCCGGCTGTCTACGCCGAAGCCGGAGCCAAAAAAGCCGACCTTGACACATTGTTCAAGGAAGCGGATTTCATCACAGTGCACGTTCCCAAAAGCCCTGAGACAGCGAAAATGATTAATGCGCAGGCATTTGAAAAAATGAAGCAGGGCGTGCGCGTAATGAATGTCGCGCGTGGCGGAATAATCGATGAAAAGGCGCTTTATGACGCGCTCAAAAGCGGCAAAGTGGCCGGCGCGGCCCTGGACGTATACGAAAAGGAGCCGCCTGAAAACTGGGATTTAATCGGCCTGGACAATGTCGTCCACACCCCGCACCTCGGCGCTTCCACAGTGGAAGCCCAGAACCGCTGCGGAGTGCAAATCGCCGACAAGGTCATAGCCGAACTCAAAGGCAAGAAATAGGCAAAAGCGTTCGTGCAAGGCGGCAGTTAGGCCCAAGGCAAAACAGGGCAAGAAATAAGCGCAAAACATTCAACAGGGTACCGGGGGCTTCAGCCCCTTGCTTTTTCTTTTTATTGACTGCAATTCTTTAGGTGCAATTATCCCGGTGCGATTATGCAGAAAAAGGGTTTTCCTGAATGGGGCCTGCTCACAAGCATTGACCTCTTCAAATGCAATCCCAAAACCATAAGGGACAAGGCAAAAATACAGGCATACGCAGAAAAACTCTGCAACCTCCTGAAATTCAAGAGATTCGGGGAAACCGAAGTGGTGCACTTCGGTTCCAGCAAAAAGGTGGAGGGCTATTCGATGGTGCAGTTCATCGAATCATCGCTTTTGTCAGGGCATTTCGCGAATGCCTCGAACAACGCGTACATCGACATCTTTTCCTGCGGGGATTATGATTCGAAAAAGGCGATAAATTTCACAAAAAAATTTTTCAGGGCAAAATCCGCAGTTTCAAACGTTCTCCTCAGAAAGATGGGCGCCTCGGCAGGCGAAGCCGACCGCATTTTCGAAATCCCTAACTCCTGGGTTTTCGAATCTTACGGCCTTGAAGAGGGCCGCACCACAGGCATAAAAATCTCGAAGGAGCTTGCAATGGAGAAAAGTCCTTTCCAGAGGATTGCGGTTTTCGAAACCCCTGCCTTCGGCCGCATGATGACAATTGACGGCATCGTGCAGTTCACTGAATTCGACGAATTTTCCTATCATGAAATGATGGCGCATCCCGCAATAAACGTGAAGCCGAAAGTTGAAAAGGTTTTGATTATAGGGGGAGGGGACGGCGGAGTTGCAAGGGAAGTGTTGAAATATGGGCAGGTTAAAAGGCTTGACCTATGCGATATAGACAAAAAAGTAACTGAACTTTCCAAAAAATTCTTCCCGTCATTTGCCGCCGCCTTCAAGGACAAAAGGCTGCATTTGTTCCACATGGACGGCTTCAAGTTTTTGGGAAAAAAGGAAAACGAATACGATTTGATAATCGTGGACAGCACAGACCCGATAGGGTTTGCCAAAAGCCTTTTCAAAAAGGATTTCTTCAAAAAGGCCTTCGGGGCCCTTAAAAAGGACGGCATCCTTGTCAGCCAGATGGAATCGGTTTATTATGACCGCAGATTCATTTCAAAAACCCTCACTCAAATCAGGGCATTTTTCCCGATAGTGCGCTATTATTACACCCTCATTCCAACATACCCTTCTGGAACGATAGGCTTTGCATTTGCTTCAAAAAAGTACTGCCCGTTAAAAGATTACAATCCGAAAAAACCCAGCAAGCCTTTAAAATACTACAATGCAGGAATCCATAAGGCCTGCTTTGCCTTGCCGGAATTTGCAAAAAATGCGTTTGGAAGAGGGGTCTAAAAAGGGATGATGCTATGGAAACAGGCTTCATGATTATCGCGGAATTCAAGGGCTGCGTCCCTGAAAAAATAAAAAAGGTCAGGGACGTAAGGCCTTTGCTTGAAAAAGCTGTGAAGGAAAGCGGTCTCAAGAAATTGTGCTCAAAATACCACCAGTTTAAGCCTTTCGGGGTCACAGGCTTCATCCTCCTTGCGGAATCGCACTTAAGCGTGCATACCTGGCCTGAAAAAGGGACAGTGGCTGTGGACATTTTCACCTGCAATTCGAGGAAAAAGGCAGAAAAGGCTTTTGAAATGCTGATAAAGGGCTTCAAGCCGAAAGAAATCGACAGGAAGGAATTCATGGCCTGAGGCGGGATTCCCTTGTTCTTCCATGTGCTGCTCTCAAACAACTGCAACATGCTCTGCAGGTACTGCGGTGAAAAAGCCTTCTCCTGCAGTTCTGGCATGGAAAAATTCGCGCTCGATGAAAAGCTTCCTGCAGACCTCGATTATGATTTGAAACTCCTTTGCCGCTTTGTTGAAAAAGACCCTGACTGCACCCTGACTTTTTATGGCGGCGAGCCGACTCTCAGGCTTGACCTTATAAGGAAAATAATGGACGAATGCAAGGCAAAAAGGTTCATGATGCAGACCAACGGCCTCCTCCTGGACAAACTGGAACCCGAATATATGAATCGTTTCCACACGATCCTTGTATCCCTGGATGGCAACCGTGCCCTTACGGATTACAACCGCGGCAAAGGCACTTACAACAGGGTCATTGCAAACCTCAAAAAAATCAAGGGAGAGGGCTTTAAGGGAGAGCTTATTGCGAGAATGACCGTAACAGAAAAAACAAACATCTTCTCGGCAGTGAAGCACCTGGTTTCGAACAAGGATTTTCCCTTTGAATCCGTGCACTGGCAGATGGATGCAAATTTCTGGAACGATTTCCGGCAGAGGAAAAAATTCAGGGTGTGGCTTGAAAAAAACTACCTGCCGAATACTAAAAAATTGCTCAAATTCTGGATTTCGAAAATGAAAAAGGAAGGCCGCGTTCTTCGCCTCTATCCTTTCCTCGACACAACAGAAGACCTTTTGCTCGGAAAGAAAAGCCTTCTCCGCTGCGGTTCAGGCTATGCGAATTACAGCATCATGACAAACGGCTTCATTTCGCCCTGCCCGATAATGGCAGGCATGAAGGACTTTTATGTCGGGCATATTTCGACAGCACACCCGTTGAAATTAAAAAAGATTTTTGTCTCGAATCCATGCCCTTCCTGTTCCATTTATTCTTTCTGCGGCGGCAGGTGCCTTTACTCGAACATCGTAAAGCCCTGGCCAAAGGAAGGCAGGGACTTGGCCTGCAAATCGGTCAAGGAATACAGGAAAATGCTTTTGGAGGCGCTTCCTGAAATAAAGGGCCTTATCAAGCAGGGAAAAATTTCACTTGCCGATTTTGAGCACATAAAGTTCAACGGCTGCGAGATAATTCCTTAAAATTCTTTCCGACCCTAAGTTTAAAGGCGATGACGATTACATTTTCTGACCTAAGGATGATGATTGAATCCAATTCCGAGCCTTTTGATCTTTCAATCGAATAATTCTTTTTTCAGTATTATCTTGTTCGTGAGGCCGTAACTGTGCTTTTCAAGCACGCCTTTTGCCTCAAGCCTTTTGACGGCCCTGTGCACCTGTACCTTGCTTAAGCCTGTTTCCCTGGCGAGTTTTGCCTGTGCCATTTCGAAATCGGATTTCTTAAGCGCGTCAATCACTTTTCTCTCGTCAGGCAGCAGCAGGTTGTTCGCTGTCTCCTGCTTTATCTTCTTTATTTCCCTTTTCCTTATAAGGTTCCAGATTGAAAGCCCGGCAAGGATGGAAATTAAGCCTCCGAAAAGCCAGGAAAGCGAAACAGGCGAAAGCAGGCCGGCCAGCGGATCCCTTGGCTGCTGCCCTATTGCGGCCGAACTTTCATTGGTGTCATTCGCCCTCAACTGGTTCGCATCAAAGGGCTTCCTGCTGCCATCATCAAACCTGCCTTCAAAAGGGAAACCGATTATTTCGGTTCTCCAGATAAGGGTATAAGACTGCAATGCGAACGAAATAATCGAATAGCCGCCGTAAAGGAAGCATAATACCATTATAGCCACGTATTTTTTATCTGAATGCAAAAACGTTTCAAGTGGTTTCATGTTTCATCACGTTTCAAAGCCCATAAACGCTCATGAAAACAGTTTCATGTCGTTACAGACAGGACTATTAATGGTTGCAATGTATTTAAATGGTATTGTTATGCAGTCATAAATAGCTGGCTGTTTTGATTGTGAGGTTTTTGGATTGGATAAAAGCGTTCTTGAACTCAGGGATGTCTGGAAGGTTTACAAGCTGGAGGCTGTCGAAGTCACGGCCCTCAGGGGCATAAACCTTAAAATAAGGCAGGGCGAGTTTGTAGCCGTGGTGGGGGCTTCAGGCAGCGGCAAATCGACCGCACTGAACATGATCGGCGCACTTGATGTGCCTACAAAAGGCGAGATTTTTTTGGACGGGACAGAGATTTCAAGGCTGCCGGAATCCAAGCTGGCGAGGATAAGGGGCAAGAAGATAGGTTTTGTTTTCCAGACGTTCAACCTTTACCCTACAATCAATGTTTACGAGAACATTGCACTGCCGATGAAAATTCACGAATTCGACAAGGAAGTGATAAAGAAGAAAACAAAGGAGCTGGCAGGCCTTGTCGGGCTTTCAAACAGGCTGACCCACCTTCCAGGCCAGCTTTCAGGCGGGGAAAGGCAGAGGGTTGCGGTTGCAAGGGCGCTTTCGACAGACCCGCCGATTATTCTTGCCGATGAACCTACAGGCAACCTTGACACCAAAACAAGCCATGAAATACTGAAACTCATTTCCGGCCTCAACCAAGAACAGGGAAAAACCATCATCCTTGTAACACACGAGGCCGACATTGCTGCCTATGCCGAAAGGCAGGTCGAGCTGAGCGACGGGCTTGTAAAATCCGATACAAAGGGAGGGCGAAGAAAATGAATCATGCAAAACTTTTGCTTGCACTTCTTTTGGTTGCAGGCATCCTGGTTTGCTTTTCGGGATGCACTGAGCAGGCCTCTGGGAGCAACCAGGCAGGGCAGCAGCCTGCCGGCGGCAATCAGGGCGCACAGCCAGGGCCGGGCGGCATGGACGGCAACAGGCCTTTCGGGCGCGATTTCAATGGCCAGCGCGATTTCAATGGGCCTCGGGCAGGCGGTCGCGATTTCAATGGCCCGCGCGATTTTAATGGAGCCCGGCCTGGTGCCATGGACGAGAACAGTTTCTTTGAAATGGCAAAGCAGCAGCTCGGCCTTCAGGCAGAAGCATCGGTTTCTGAGATAAAGCAGGCGCTCGGCCTGCCTGAAACCGCTTCAATGGAGGAAGTAAGGCAGTCATTTTTTGAAAAATTCGGAGGAGATTTTAACATGGAACGGAGGGGTTTGCAATGAATAAGGTTTATGGTTTGGGTTTGGTTTTTTTAATTCTGTTGGCTGGCATGCAGGCTGCGACTGCAGATTACGCTTACTTGGTTGATTTCACAGGCACGAGCTTCCTGCCCAGCACACTCTATGCCGGGGATGTTGCAAGCGTAAAAATTGATTTGAAAAATAAGGGAAGCGGCACTCCGGTCACTGACCTGAACAGCGTGCTTGACCTCGGAAACCAGTTTGAACTCGTGCAGGCTGCGGAAAGCATTGATATGCTCCAGCCAGGGCAGACAAAAACGCTTATTTTCAGGTTCAAGGTCAAGGAAGACACCCTGCCAGGGTATTACCCTGCGTTCCTGACGCTTTCCTATACGAGAGGAACCGACAGCTCAGAGCAGACCTACAGCTTTTCTGTTCCTGTCTCTAAAAGCGAGAAAAAAATCGATGTCACGGTCGAACCCAAGGCAATAAACCCGGGCAACCAGTCCGAACTTGTTTTTTCGCTCAAGAACGTCGGCGGCTCCCAGATTTCCAACCTCTCCTTTTCCTGGAGCGAGGAAAACAACCTTGTGCTTCCGCTGGGCTCTGACAACAAGAGATATGTTTCGGCAATAGAGGCAGGGGAAACAGCCAAACTCACTTACATTGTGGCAGCTGACCCGAACATTACGACCGGAATTTACCCTTTGGACCTCGAAATGACTTTCATGGACGTCAACGGCATAAAAACCCAGACTTCGCAGGTCGGGCTTATCGTAGGGGGGGGAACAGATTTTGAAGTGAGTGCCGACCTTGCCTCAGGCCAGCTCTCCCTGAGCATAGCGAATATCGGCTCCAACAATGCAGAAGCAGTGGTAGTAAGGGTTCCGAAGCAAAACGGCATCAATATCAGCGGCAGCACAATTTCGATTCTCGGAAACCTGAACAAGGGCGATTTCACTGTGGCGAGCTTCACGGTACAGACAAGCACGCAGGCTTCAGCGCTGGCAACCACAGGCCAGACCGCTGCATCAGGCACAACTCCGGCTGGAGGGCAAATGCCTGCAGGAAACGGCTTCCAGGGCCAAACTGCAACCGGTGATACGAATGCAGCCCGCTCAAGGCAGTTTGACAGGAATAACGCACAGGTGCAATCCGTCACAATTGAAATAGATTATACCGATACAACAGGCGAAAGGCAGACTGCAGAAAAGACAGTGTCATTGAGCCAGGCAAGCACTGTTTCGTCGCTGGATGCAACGACTGCTCTCAGGTCCAGAACATCATCCCAGGCCATTTCGCCATGGATGGTGTTAAGCGCAATCTTCGGCCTTGCCCTGATTGCAGGCACAATAAAGTCGGACAGGAAAAACCTGAAAAAATTGATTGCAGTGCTTGTGGTTGCAGTCGGCCTGTTCCTTGCAGTGGTCTATTACCTGAATTCCGACCAGACTTACATGCTGGTCGCAGGCGCTGTCTCAATCGCATTGTTTGCACTGTATTTCCTTAAACTGAGGAGGGCCGGCTGAATGCGCTTTTTTGATTTGTTCTGGCTGGCAGTCAACAGCATCCTTCACAGGAAGCTGAGAAGCTGGCTTACCCTGCTCGGCATAGTAATCGGTGTCGGCGCGGTTGTCGCAATCGTTTCCCTCGGAGAGGGAGCGCAGGCAAGCGTGGACGAACAGCTCTCGTCTTTCGGCGCGGACATGATAACGGTAACAGCCGGATTCTCAAGAGCAGAGGGCTTTGGCGGCATGATGGCAAGGGGCGAAGATAGGGATTTTGGGCCGAGGGAGGGCACAACTTCAGCGCAAACCACCACCCCAACGCTCAAGATATTGGACGCAAGGATCATTGCCGCGAACTCCAATGTGAAAAACGTCAACGAAGAGGTTTCAGGGCGCGCAGAACTGGCATTCCTTGCAGAAAAAAACAGCGTGGAAATTACAGGAGTCAACCCGAACACATGGAAGTCGATGTCGACCCTTGACCTTGCCTCAGGCAGGCTGCTGAACTCGAGCGATGCAAGGTCGATAGTGATAGGCGACAGGGTTGCCAACGAAATGTTCAAGCAGCCCATAACCATAGGCCGCAGGGTGACAATAGGAACGCAGTCCTTTACAGTTGTCGGAATACTTGCATCTTCCGGCGCCACGATGGGCGGCGGCGGAAACGACCGTACAGTATTCATGCCTTATTCCAGTGCATGGGATGTGACCGATGTAGACGAAGGGGTTTTTTCCACAATCCAAGTGCAAGTGGAAGACGTTTCAAAAGTCGACACAACAGTCGATGAGCTGACCTCTTCGCTTCTGATTTCACGCAGGGTGACCGCAAGCACCAAGGATTTTACGGTCACATCGGCGCAGTCCATAAAAGAGCAGATAAGCAGCGTAAGCGGAACGCTCACAGTGTTCCTTGCGGCGATTGCAGCGATATCCCTTATCGTGGGAGCCATAGGCGTTGCAAACAGCATGTTCACTTCGGTGCTTGAAAAAACAAAGCTCATAGGAGTTCTGAAGGCGCTTGGAGCGACAAACAGTGAAGTGCTTTTGATGTTTGTGATAGAATCAGGCCTTTTCTGGCTGTTGGGCGGCTTTTTCGGGGCAATCCTTGGTTCCATTGCGTCGGTAGGGCTTGCAAACGTTACAGGAATAAGCCTGCCAATGATGCGCGGGGGCCTGGAAACACTGGTCTCACCACAATTGCTTGTGGCATCTATAGGCCTGTCCACCATAATCGGCATAGTTTCAGGCATGATGCCTGCAAGGGCGGCCGCCAACCTCAAGCCGGTGGAAGCGCTGAGATACGAGTGAAAAAAGAAAAAGAAAGGTTTAATTTGGGTTAACCGCACTATTCTTAGGCAATGATGAGGTTAAAGCAAAACGCGGTTTTTATATTTACTGTTATCCAATGTGAAATTATTCCAAAACCATTAAATCTTCTTTCCCTGGAGAGCGATTGTTCTTATACCGCCAGCGTATTCTAGATTTATGGTTGTGTCGGTAGAGTTGGAATCCTCTTTGATTTGAACATTCTGGCCATCCACTTGAGCCGTGAAGTTTCCTCCGACAAGCGTTGCCGGTATTGTTATGATTGCAGACCCGGTCGTTCCGTTGGAGCCAGCAACTGTGAAGGTGATTGCTTTTGTACTCTGATTGAAAGTCAGAGCCGAAACAGAGGAGGTGGAATTTACTAAAATGTGGTAACATTTGCCATATGACGAGACCAAATAATCGTAGGGCTGTTTCTGTTCCTTCAGGAAGAGCGTTCGTGCATTGCCGCTTAGGATGTTGCGAGCAGCGTTGTATTCCAGGTTAGCAAAGAGACCTTTCCAGTGTCCGATGGCATCCTGTGGGGCACCATTACTTGTATTGTCCGTATAGTTGAGCCATCTCTCCAGGCCATTTGAGCCACCTCCTGCATCTGAACCGAATAGGATACGGGAGTTCCATGTTTCAAAGAACTGCTTCCAGTCCTCGTTCAATTGACCGTTATTAGATTTGTTTGCGAGCAATGCCCAATTAGAGTTGGATTGCGGCAGAGGGTTTTGCATGTTCTGAATCCCAGCCGTGTCAAAATACAGATTGGGATATCGCAAGAGGTAATCATTAAGCGCATTGTGGTCAAGCGGCATGTTGTTGAATCCAAGATGAGCCCAGATTAAAGTAGCGTCTTTGTTGTAACTCAGCATTTTTTCGAAGGCTGCGTTTGCAACAGTGTCGTCAGGTACAAAGTGAAAAGAAATAGGGGCCTGATACTGAGCAGACAAGTCCACCAGCTGAAGCCAGACTGGGGTGTCTGCCGGAACATAGACAGTCGGTGGTGGAGTAATATCACCACTGTAATACCTCAGGTTAGTTTCGCCTATGCCATAAAATTTTCCTGTCCTCAATTGTGCCTCAGCATGTGTGACGAATGATTGACCTTGCGTGAGCCAGGTAGCGGGTTGCGGCGAGTCAGGAGTATCTACGAATGCTATAAATCTGCCAGGGTATTGAGAGATGGCGTCGAGCGAACTTGAATCATCATCTCCATCAATGGGATACAACAAAGACATGCTCGCACCAGCTTTGTCCATCTCCGAAATTATTTGAGATGCACTAACTTTGGACATAATGTGGACATGGGAATCAAAAATATCCATATGCTCTGTGTCAGTAACTTGATTACTGCATGAATTGAGGGAGTTGACGACTGTAAGCACGCATTGATTGTTTATACAATCATAGTTATCTTCACAGGAAGAGTTATTGTATTGACATCCCTTTTTTAATGTACATTGGTTATTTAGACAATTATAATCATCAGTACAGGCCGGATTATTATATTGGCAGCCTGATTTTAATTCACATTGATTATCAACACAATTATAGTCTGATCCGCAAGAAGGATTATTGTATTGGCAACCTCGAGAAGTAGACTGTTGTGAGATATTTTCTTGAGAAGCAGGCGGCTGTGTAGTGCATCCGGCAAGTAGTATTCCCAGCACCAACAACCCAAGTATGCTGCCCATTTTCTGCATAAGTAGGCATTACACCAAAATACCTTTAAATCCTCTTTTTAGAGTATAATCAAAGGCGACCAAACGAAGAAATTGAGCAAATAATTAACGCCTTAAGTCTTGGCGGTTGAAAACCCAACAAATTAAAGCATTAATCCCTATACATTTCAGTAGGCGATGATGAGGTTAACACCTGCAGACCGCAAGGGATGAAGAATCAATCCAACCCTGAGCCAAAAAACTTATTGTTATTATGAGAGTACGTTAATTAGGTAAAAGTCGTTAATGGAAGGTGAATTCAATATGGGCAAGAAAAAAGGCAAGAAGAATATTACCATAACCAAAAAAGAGCATGACGAATGGCACAAGAAGCACAAGGATTATGACGAAAAGTTGGATAAAGAGCACAAGCTTTGCCACAAAGAGGTGGGCATCACAGTAAAAGGCTAGGCAACTGAACAGGCCGGAGAAGCTTTATTCCTGTTTCTCTTTTTTCTCTTTCTGGCGTTCCGGGCTGCTTTCTTTTTCCGGCTCAGCCTTTTCCTTTTTTTCGTTTTTCTTGTTTTCCCTTATGGACTTGTAAAAGAACCAGCCGACTACGGCAAAGGTGATAACCGGGGAAAGCCAGCTCGGGATTTCAGCCCCGAAGGCATCTGCAATCATTATCGAGCCAAGCACCAGGATTGAATACATTGCTCCGTTCTTGAGGTAAGCGTATTTTTTTATTTTCTCGATGTTGCCGACTGTTATCTGCCTGACCACAAAAGCGCCAAGGCCGTTGCCTGCGATTATCAGCGGCACTGAAAGTGTGAAAGCGAACGCCCCCAAAACACCGTCGATTGAAAAAGTCGCGTCGATTACCTCGAGATAGAATATCTTGCTGATGTCAGACATTCCTTCCTTCATCAGCTCTTTTTCGCTCTGCTCGGCATTCTGCTTGAAGCCGTGGGTTATGAAGAAAGCGGTGGAGCCCACCACTGCGCCGAAGCCCATCATGGGATTTATTTTCAGGGCATACCAGACTATCACTGCGAGCAGTATCGATACAACAGCAAAAAACCAGACATTCTGGGCGTGGAAGAATTTTTCCCCGATAAGGCCGTAGTTTTTCGGCTCGATGAAAAGCCAGTGGAAAAACAGGAACACAAGGAAAACTCCCCCGGCCATCAAAAGCAGCGGCGAGGAGGATTCCACGGCTGCAATCACTTTCGGGTCGCTGCTGAAGGTTGCGAAAAGCGCGTCGACAGGGCCGAGGCCGGGCGTTGCAAACCAGACAATAAGCCAGGGAAGAACCCCCCTTATGACAAAAACCGCGAACAGCAGGCCCCATATCAGGAACCAGCGCCTTGCCTTTTCCTTCATTGTCGAAAGGACTTCGGCGTTGATAATGGCGTTGTCAACGCTGTTTATTGTCTCGAAAAGGCAAAGGCCAGCCACAATGAGAATCATGGAAATGATGTCCATGCCAATATTTTCGGCATTGGACTAAATAAACTTATTGGTGGCTTTCCTTTCAATGTTCAACTATTCAAAATATCCTTTTCAGGCGCCTTTGCAGCGCCGAATGAAACAGCCAAAGCCCAGAACAATACGGCGCCGAGCGTCATTGCAGCCCCAAGCAATAAATCCATGGCAAGGTTTCCGCTGAAAAAAAGCTCGTTGTTCCAGGCATGGTCGATTACCAGCATTGCTGCCCCGCCGCCGAGAATCAATTCAAGCAGCCTTAAAGAGCCATTTTCCTTAAATTTCAATTTCCTCACGATGTGCACAATGATTGCGGAACCCAGCGGAACAGCAAAACAAGCCATGAAACCACCCCGGTAAATAACTGCAAATAGAATAGTCTGCAGCAATGGCTTTAAATATTTTTTTGAGCGCCCTGATTGGCTTTTTCAGAAACAACATTTTACTTCTTTTCCTTGCTTCTTTTGAGTGTATGGCGAAAAGAGCGCGGCTTCAAGTTGAAGGTCGTATTGGGCGCAGGTTAACTGCAAAAAAAATCAGCAGGGGCAGGATTGCAGAAAGAGGCTATGAGGTTAAACGCGAATTGATTTTCGGCTCTTCGCTCAGGAAAGTCTGGGAAAAAGACAAGGGGATTTCACAATATGAGCAATATTTCGGCTTTGCCGGAAAAAGAAGCAAGGGTTCGGTGAAAGGGATTGTTGAAGCAAAATCCGCGGCGCTTGGAAGGCCTGTGAGGGTTTTGGATGTCGGCTGCGGAAACTGTTATTTTCTGGCGGAGTTGGGGGATTTGTTCGGAAACAGGGTTGATTTGGAAGGAATCTCCCTTGCCAAGCCGTTGACCCCGAAAAAGTGGTCTGAAGAGAGTGAAAAAATGCGCGTCCCCTTGCGGCATTTGGAGTGGGAAGGGGCATTGCGGCAAATGAACAGAGAATTCCATGAACGAATCAAAGCAAAGGAACTAACAGTGCACACAGGCCTTGCTGAAACACATGATTATGGGAAAAAATTCGACCTGATTTTTTCAGTTGAAACCATAAGGCGCAGCATAAATCCGGTCAAAGCCCTTGTCAATACTTTGGGCCAACTGGCAGCCGGCGGCGAAGCATTCATTCATCTCACTGTCGGCGAATTCGGCATAGGGCTTTTGAGAAAGAGAATCCAAGGGAGAACACTGGGAGAATGGCTGACAGAGCAAGGCATTGAAACAATCCGCCTAAAACCCGGAGTTTACCATTTCGTTAAAAAAACTGATAAGGAAATCATGATCCCGGAGTTTTAAGCGGATAACGGTTTTTGGGATTGGTGCTTCTCAAATAATCTTCGCCCTTTTCAGCAGCAGCGAATTTGAAACCACAGAAACGCTGCTCAATGCCATTGCCGCCCCCGCAATCATCGGCGAAAGCAGGATGCCTGACGAATAATACAGCACGCCTGCGGCAATCGGGATGCCGATGGTGTTGTATGCGAGCGCCCAGAAAAAGTTCTGCCTGATTTTGGACATTGTTTTCCTCCCAAGCATTATCGCTGCAGGCACATCCAAAGGGTCGCTTTTCATCAAAACAATGCTGCCTGCCTCGATTGCAACATCAGAACCTGAAGACATCGCAATGCCTATGTCAGCCTGCGCGAGGGCAGGCGCGTCATTTATGCCGTCGCCGACCATTGCCACGATTTTCCCTTCCTTCTGGATTTTTTTCACGAATTCGGGCTTCTTGCCAGGCATCACATTCGCATAAAACTTTTCAATGCCCGCCTTTTCTGCAATCGCCCTTGCAGTGCGCTCGTTGTCGCCTGTAATCAGCCACGGCTCAAGGCCAATTTCCTTTAATTTGGCAACAGCCGCTGCACTGTTTTCCTTTATTTCATCAGCCACTGCAAGCCCCCCAAAAATTTCCTTTTTCGAGAAAACAAGCATCACTGTTTTCCCTTCCGATTCCAGTTTTGAAATGCGTCCTGCAATTTTTTCAATCTTGGCTGTCTTCTCAGCGAAAGAAGTGCTCCCGAAAAAGAATTCTTTGCCTTTTATTTTGCCTTTGATGCCTTTTCCCGGAAGTGCCTTAAAGGAGTGGACAGCCAGTAATTTGATTTTTTTATCTTTAGCCCCAGCGACCACGGCCTCTGCCAGCGGATGCTCTGAATTTTTTTCAAGCGAAGCCGCAATGGAAAGCAATTCCTTTTCCGAAAGCTTTGAAGAGGAAAAAATGTCTGTGAGCTTCGGCTTTCCTTTTGTAAGAGTGCCGGTTTTGTCAAATACAACCGCATTCACCTTATGGCTAAGCTCGAGCGCTTCAGCGTTCTTTATGAGAATGCCTTTTTCTGCTCCCAGGCCTGTGCCGACCATTATCGCTGTCGGTGTCGCAAGGCCCAAGGCGCAGGGGCAGGCAATGACAAGCACCGAAACCGATGCCAGGAGCGCAAAAGAAAAGCCTTCAGGCGAAAAAAAGAACCAGTAGGAAAAGGTCGCGATTGCAATCAAAACAATCGCAGGAACAAAGACTGAACTGACCCTGTCCGCAAATCTCTGTATTTCGGCCTTGGAGCCCTGCGCTTCCTCGACAAGGCGTATGATTTGAGCGAGCACTGTTTGGCTGCCAACCTTTGTCGCCTTGAACCTCAAAAAGCCCTGTCCATTTATTGTGCCTGCAAAAACCTTTTCGCCTTTTTTCTTTTCCACAGGGATGCTTTCCCCTGTAAGCATGCTTTCATCCACAACGCTGTTCCCTGAAACCACAAAGCCATCTGTAGGAATTTTCCAGCCAGGCTTCACTATCACAATGTCGCCCTCCCTGATTTCCGCTGCTGCAATTGTGATTTCGCAGCCTTTCCTTTCAACCAGCGCTGTTTTCGGCGACAAATCCATAAGCTTCTTTATGGCTTCGCTTGTGCGGCCTTTTGCAAGCGCCTCAAGGTATTTCCCGAGCAATACAAGGGTGATAAGCACTGCTGCAGTTTCAAAATACTGGTCCCTCACAATGCCGAACAGCGCAAGCAGGCTGTAGAAATATGCGGCGCTTGTGCCGAGCGCGATAAGCGTGTCCATTGAAGCAGCCCTGTTCCTGAGCGAGCTCCAGGCACCCTGATAGAATCTTTTGCCTGCAATGAACTGCACAGGCGTTGCAAGCAAAAAAAGAATCCAGAGCCTGTAAGGCAAATCCACCAGAAACATTCCGATAATGAAAACAGGGATGCTGAGGGCAGCGCTGAAAAGCAGGGTTTTTTTGATGGAATCAATCTCTTCCTTGCGGAGTTTCTTTTCCCTTTCAAGGTCGAAGCCCTTTCTTGCCTTGTAGCCAAGCTTGTTGATTGCATCGATTATTCCCTGCAGGCCTATCTGCTTTTCGTCGAATTCCACAAAAGCCTTGCCTGCGGCAAAATTGACATTGCTCTGGCTGACGCCTTTGGTGCGCTCGAGTTTTTTTGCGATATTTGCGGCGCAGGAAGCGCAATGCATCCCCTCAACAATAAGGTCAGCCCTTTCCATTGTGTTTGCCCCCTATAAGAGATACCTGAAACTGATTTAAGGCGCTTGGGCCGCATGGCAGGAAGGAATCGTGCTGTTGGAGTCCTGCCTTGCGCCGCAAGTTGCCTGGCCTGCGGTTCCGCCGCAATCGCATCCTGAACCGCCTGAGCTTCCGCTGCTTCCGCAGGAGCCTCCGCTTCCGCTGCATGAACCCCCTGTTCCGCTGCATGTGCTTGTTCCGGCGCTACCGCCGCATCCTCCGCCGGAACCCCCGCATCCGCATCCTGAAGCCGCAGTGTTAGCGCTTTTCTGTGCCGGCTGGGGGGAGGGGGTGGGGGCATTTTGGGGTAATGCGCCCCCTCCTTCTAAGCTTGCAGATATTGCTGTCGGCCTTTCGACAACTGTTGCCTTATATGTCTGGAACACTTCCAGTGCCAGAATCTTTTGCTCTGATGTCTTTGAAGGGTCGAATGCCACTTCAAAATAGTTAGGCGAATCAAACCTCACCCCGCTCACGCCTTCAATCTTTTTCAGTTCGCCTGAAATAAGCGGCGCATGCCCTGAGCACGGAATTTCAACCTGAAGCTTTATTGTTGAAAATGCGGGCGTTGGAGCCGGAGTCGCTGGCGATATGCCTGAAGCCAGTGCGGCTGATGTTGTTGCCGGGCCTTGTGCAGGGCTGTTTGCAAGCACGCCTGTGTCAAGGTTTGCGAGCATCGGGAACACCAGCAGGAACAATGCCAGGTTTATGCCGATTGTGGTGCCGTACATCGTGGCAAGATAGCCTTTTTTCCTGAGCGCGCCTTCTTTTGAGAGAAGGCCGTTTTTCCTTAGATATAATACAGACGAAATTGTGGCGAAAACGAACGACATCGCCACCAACGCATAGAAAAACCACGCATTCATCAGCAAAGGTGTGAACAATTCAACCGCTGCCGTGGCGCCGAGCACCGAAGCTGCGATAAACGCAATGCAGCCTGCATGCGGCATTAAGCCGTACAGGATGCCCTGCTTTGCCGAAGTTTTACTGTTACTATTGTTATCTTTGTTTTCTTTATTTTCTTCCTTGTCAGAGCAGCAGCTTTTGCTTTCCTTGTTTTCTTCCTTATTGGAACAACAGCTTTTTTCCTGAACATCATTTTCCATATGAATCACCGCAATAATAGCTGCTGAAACCATTGATAGCGGTTGCTGAAACCATGGCCTGGGCGGCAGTTTGCCCTCAATTTGGCTTAAAAACTGTTCCGAGCAGGCTTTTCTTTATGGAACTGAAGATTGATTTCTCGAACAGGCGCACTATCGCCGGCCTAATCATACTTGTCTGCGCGATAATGCTTGTCTTTTACCTTCCCGGCTTAATTATCCAGACAAACCCGGATGTCTGCATAGGAAAGTCCTGCAGAAAATCCTCGAGGGCGGCGGCAAGGTATATCAGTCTGAGATTTCAAGGATTGAAGGGATTGGAAAGCTGAGAAGCCACCGCATCCTGCGCAGGCTCGAAGATAGGGGCGCAATCGAAATAGAAAAGGCAGGCAAAACAAACATAATCAAGCTGCCGAAGCACATCAAGGACGTGCTGGTGAAATAATTTTTTTATTTCAGCAGGTCGCCTGCCCTCACAACGACTATCATGTTGCTTGAGGGCTCTTCCTTGGAGTAAAATCCGGAAGTGAAAATTGCAAGGTCCTGTTTTTTGAGCGCGCCGCGCCTTATGATGGTTTTTGCGATTGCAGGGAGCCTGTGCTGGCTTGGGATTTTTTTTATCAGGAAAGGGGTGACACCGTAGGAAAGCCTGAGCTTCCTTGCAACTTCAGGCCTGTCTGTCACCGCAATTATTTCCTGTTTCGGCCTGAACCTGGAAATCATCCTTCCGGTGAAGCCGCTCCTTGTGACCGCGACAATCCGGTCAGCGTTCACATGCCTCGACATGTTGTGGATGGATTTTGAAATCGTATCCGAAATTCCTGAGAGCTTCCTGCTGTCGACCTTTGATTCCACAAAGGGCTCTGTTTCCCTCGCGATTTTCCCGATGACTTTAACGGCTTCCACCGGAAAGGAGCCGACAGCAGTTTCGTTGCTTAACATCACGCAGTCCGCGCCGTCAAGTATTGCGTTCGCGACATCGCTTGTTTCCGCCCTTGTAGGAATAGGATTTTTAACCATCGAGGCAAGCATCTGCGTCGCAATAATCGCAATCTTTCCGGCCTGGTTGCATTTCCTCACTATTTCCTTCTGGGCAAGCGGGACCTTTTCCATCGGGATTTCCATGCCGAGGTCGCCCCTTGCAACCATTACGCCGTCGGCTTCCGAAAGGATTTCGTCAATGTTCCTCACACCTTCCGCATTTTCTATTTTTGCGATGACGCCCACGCATGAGCCCTTGAGCAGTTTTTTTGCGGCTATAACATCCGCCTTCCTTCTCGTAAAGGAAAGGTTGATGAAATCAACGCCATTTTTTTTAGCGAGCACGATGACCTTTTTGTCGCGCCCAGAAAGGATCGGGATGTCAAGGTAAATGCTCGGGATATTCGAGTGCATGTTGCCGTGCAGTGTTATCTGGCTGAGCGATTTGAGCGTTATCTCTTTTTTTGCCTTGTTTTTCTTCAATACGGCAAGCTCAGCCAGGCCGTCGCTCAGGAAAACGCTGCTCCCTTTTTTGATTTCCCTGAAAAAATCCTTCGAAAAATAAAGTTCTTTGCTGTCAGAAAAGCCTGCGCTGATTTTTGAGCCTTTTTTGAGCGCGACTTCCTTCCTGCTCACAAGCCTGACCTGCGGGCCGGCTGTGTCCAGCAGCACAGGAAGGTCCGCAATTTTCCTGATTTTCCTTATTTTGTCGGCGTATTCTTCCGGAGTGCCGTGCGAGGTGTTTATTCTTGCGGCGTCCATCCCGGCCAGAACCATTTTTTTTATTATGCCGGCCGAATCCGAGGCCGGGCCGATTGTGCAAAGCACTTTTGTCCTGCTCATTTTAAGTTCACGGATACATTCTTGCAGGATTCTTAATATAATTTTTTGCATTTCCCCGTTTTTTCAGGAAAAAAATATTTTTTAAAATTTTTTCAGCAAAAAATTTTTTTGGAATTTTTTTTGAAAAAAAAGAAACAATTATAATAATACATTATCATTTTCTGTATGGAAGACACGCATGGAACCTAAAAATTTTCTTTTTGTTTCTTGGGACGGCCTTATCGGGGACACTGCATGGCAGTGCGTCAAGGAAGGCCACAGCGTAAAATATTACATCGACGACAAGGATGAACGGGAAGTTGCCGACGGCTTTGTCCCCAAATGCGACGACTGGCAGAAAGAAGTCGGTTGGGCAGACGTTGTCATATTCGATGATGTGCTCGGCCTCGGCACAAAGGCAAAAAAACTAAGGGACGAGGGCAAGGCAGTCATCGGCGGCACGCCTTACACAGACAAGCTCGAGGACGACAGGGCATTCGGCCAGGAAGAAATGAAAAGCGCAGGCATTCCGATCCTGCCCTACAAGGATTTCAATTCTTTCGACGAATCTATATCCTTTGTCCAGCAGAATCCCGGCAGGTATGTCCTGAAGCCGAGCGGCCAGGCAGGCAACATAAAAGGCCTTTTGTTTGTCGGCGAAGAAGACGACGGCCGTGATATCATACAGGTTCTGGGCGATTACGGAAAGGCATGGTCCAAAAAAATCACTTCTTTCCAGCTGCAGAAAAGAGTCACCGGCGTCGAGGTAGCGGTCGGCGCATTCTTCAACGGCAAGCAGTTTGTTTACCCGATCAATGTCAATTTCGAGCACAAAAAATTGTTTCCAGGGGACCTTGGCCCGTCGACAGGCGAAATGGGCACCTCAATGTTCTGGTCCGGCCCGAACAGGCTGTTCAACCAGACACTGAAAAAAATGGAGCCGATGCTTGTCAGGGAAGGATATGTAGGCTACATAGACATCAACTGCATTGTCAACAATTACGGCATTTACCCGCTTGAATTCACTGCACGATTCGGCTATCCCACAATCTGCATCCAACAGGAAGGAATGCTTGTGCCGCTAAGCGAGTTCTTGTACGAAATCGCGCACGGCAACGGCACAAAATTGAGGGTGAAAAGCGGCTTCCAGATAGGCGTGAGGATTGTTGTGCCGCCGTTCCCTTTCAGGGACAAGGAAACATTCGAGGTAAAATCAAAGGATTCTGTCATATTTTTCAAAAAGCCGCCCGAAGGCGTCCATATAGAGGACGTCATGAAAACCAACGGGGAATGGCTTGTCACAGGCACTTCCGGTGTTGTCCTGATTGTCTGCGGCACAGGCCAGACCATGAGGGACGCGCAAAAACAGGCATACAGCAGGATAAAAAACATCATGATCCCCAACATGTATTACAGGACAGACATAGGCGACAAATGGTTCGATGAAAGCGACAAGCTCCACAACTGGGGCTATTTGAGGGAAGTTTAAGGCTTTTTGCCTTCCAGAAACGCTTATTAATTCTGGAAACATATCTTTTTCATGCAAAAGAAATTTTTGGCCGCGTTTTTCCTTTTCCTGTTGGCCCTCTCTTTTGCGTCGGCAAAATCCTTTTCACTGGAAAAGGCGGAATTCAACTGCAAAATCTCCTCAACCGGCCTTGCCGAAGTCGAGGAAAAAATGACTGTTTATTTCAACGGCAGCTTTTCAGAGGGCTTCAGGGAAATCGAAAGCGAAGGAGTGGAAATCTCCGATATCGGAGTCCTTGTGGACGGCGTCCCTGTTTCGGCAAAAACAGGCTCTTCTACCGGAAAGCTGAGAATCGACTGGACCTTCAATGCATTGAATGAAACCAAAATTTTCACAATCAAATACAAGGTCAAAAATGCGGTCGAGGCTTACGATGATGTTGCACAGTTCGCCTGGATTGTGTGGGGCGGCGAATGGGGTGCGCCGCTGAAAGAATTGTACGGCACAATCGAACTGCCTGCCGCAGTGGCAGATCCCAAGGATGTTTACACTTACGGGCATCCCTCGCTGCCCCAGGGCAAGATTGCTATTACTGGAAATAAAACCGTGATATTCCAAGCCTTCGACATTCCGGCAAACCAGGATGTCGGCATCCGCACTGTTTTTCCCAGGAAACTCCTCTCTTCGACCGAGAATTCCTCTGTGAAGCCTGGGAACGGCCTCCAGAAAATAATCAAGGAAGAGGAAAAGCTCTCGAATGAAAGCCCGGCAATCTTTTCGGCAATCCCGTGGCCTTTGCTTGTAGGCGGCCCTATTCTGCTTATCATAATTCTTTTCTTCCTTTTCTGGTTTTTGTGGGGAAGGGAGCCGGAAGTGGATTACCAGGGCATTTATGAGCATGAGCCGCCCTACGATTACAGCCCTGCTGTTGTTTCAGCGCTCATAAACCAGGCAGGCCAATCGCCCTCGAACGATTCTGTGCTTGCGGTCATACTTGACCTCTGCCTTAAAAAATTCTTTGTGCTTGAACAGGTTAAACTGGAAAAGGTGCTCGGGGTTTTCGGCAAGGATTCAGATTACAAAATAATCCTCCTTGACAAGGCATTGAATAACGAAACCTCCGGGCTCACGAAACAGGAACAGATAGTTTTCGGCTGGGTCAAAAAATACGCAAAGGCAAAGAACGAAATAACATTGGGCGATATGCAGAAAGCGATGTCGCTTGACATGGGCTTTGCGAGCGATTACCACGAATGGTCAGAGGAGGTAAAAAGCGAGGCAAAACAATACAACTTCTTCGGGAAAAACACCGGCTCCACAATTTTCGCGATTATCTGCATACTTTTCATTTTCCTCGGGTTCTTTTTGTCCATCAATGGAAATTGTGTTCAGGGACGCACCCGAAGTGCGTTCAACGATTTTCGCAGGCGCCGCAATGCATTCAATCCATTACGGCGGCTTTGTATCGCATGCACACCATTCCTTCAACCCTGCCTTTACAGGCGCTTCCCATACTTCAGGTTCAGGCGGATTCCATGGAGGCGGAGGCTTCCACGGAGGCGGCGGATTCCACGGCGGTGGCGGCGGAGGATTCCGCTGAGTCCAATAATAGAATAAAAAAATGAATGCCGCGCAAAAGCGCGGCTTTAAATTTTACCTGCTTTGGATTAGCTCAACCAAAGAGTGCATTTGCTCTTCGTTGCAGGCAAGGCTGTCAGCGCTCCCGTTCCAGAAATTCGCCTGCACGCTGCCTTTAAGGACATACGCGTACCTGCCGTTCGTGTGGACGCAGCCTGTCTCGCCGACCAGGGTTCCCTGCATTGCATCGCAGCCTTCCTTGAAATAGGCCGCCTGCCCTTCCTCTGCCGTCAGCACAATGGCTTTCTGCATTCCGGTAACCGCATCCTTGATGTATGCGCGGCATTTTTCAGTGCCGGAAAGCGGGCTTGCTTTCTCGAAAACATAATTGCCACCGCATGCAGACATTACGTCCGCAGCATTGAGGTAAGTGCAGTCTTCGACCGAATAGGCCGTTGCAGGTGCTGGCTCTGCGGTTTGTTCTGGTGTAGGCGTGGCTTCAACCGCCGGCGTTTCTGTTGTCCCCGGGCGTTCACCAGGCTGCTGCGGAGCCGGCATCTGTGTCGGCGTTGCTGCCGGGGTTTCAGCCGGAGTTGGCGTTGTAGGATTTGCTGCTGGAGTCGGAGTTCCTGTTGTGCCGCCTGCAGGCGACTGGCTGCAGCCGCTCAATAGCAGCAGTGCGACGGTAAGGCTTGCAAAAACAATCTTAAAATCCATAAATTTCGCCCCCTTGTTTTGCACTTTTTATTGGGAATTGTGCTTTTAAATATTCCTTATGCCTATCCTGGCCGGTGGCTGTGCCAGGAAGGAAAGATAATAAAAAAAAGAAAGAATCAGAAAGTATTTTTACGCTTTTAAAGATTTTTAGAAACTAATCAGATTAGTTTAGAAATCTTTTCCGCGGCTGCCGCCCCTGAAGGGCTTTTTGTGCTTCATGTAGCAGTCTCTGCAGTAAACCGGCCTTGTGCCGTCAGGTTCGAACGGAACTTCCGTTTCCTGCCCGCACTCTGTGCAAGTTACTTTGAATAATTTTCTGCCGAATTTGTCTTCTCCCATTTCTATTTTCACCTTTATTTTATTAATTCACCTGTTCCCAGGCAAACTTAGTATTTTTTGCAGGGATATCCTTAAAAACAGCAACTAAGGGCAAAAAAAGCCGAATTTCCATCCAATCCGCCTTAACGCAGGGTTTTAATGCTATTCGGCTTTACAAATTAACTTCAAAAAGTTTTTCAGGTGGAAGTTTGAAATTCAGGTCTTCGAAAAGGGCTGCAGCAGTCCAATACCCGATAAGGGACATTGTAGTCGAGGCAAAGAAGGTCGCTGCGCAGGGCAAAAAAATCTACTATTTGAATATCGGCGACCCGCTGGCATACGATTTCAGGACCCCGCGCCATTTGTGGGACGCGGTTAATGCGCACCAAAAGGAAGGCGAATGTTACAGCCCTTCTGAAGGAATCCCAGAGGCAAGGGAGGCAATCGCCGCAGATTACAGGAAGAAAGGCATCGAAACTGAGGCAAAGAACGTCATGATAGGCAACGGCCTCTCGGAACTGATATGGTTTGCAATGGGCGCTGTCGCAGACCCTGGCGAAAGCGTGCTGCTGCCAAGGCCAACTTACCCGCTCTATGTTTCGGCATGCGATTACCTGTACATCAAGCCGGCTTTTTACAACCTTGCCGAGGAAAACAACTGGGAACCGGATGTTGAAGGGATAAGGAGAAAAATAACCGAGCGGACAAAGGCAATTTCCATTGTCAACCCGAACAATCCCTGCGGGTCGAATTATTCAAGGCAGACGCTTGAAGAGATTGCAGGCATTGCGAACGAGCACGATTTGGTCATACTCGCAGACGAAATCTACGACATGCAGCTGCTGAAAAAGAAAAAGCACACCCAGATGGCTTCCCTCGCAAAAGACCTGCCTGTGCTTTCAATGAACGGCTTAAGCAAGAATTTTTTCGCGACAGGCTTCAGAGTGGGATGGATAGCGGCAAACAAATTCCTTGCCGAAAACTCGGACCTGATGGACTCGATTTTAAGGCTTGGGAGGGCAAGGCTCTGCTCTGTGCACCCCTTCCAGTACGCGGTAAAGCCCGCGCTCGAAGGCCCGATGGATTTTTTGGAAGAAAACCTCAAGAAAATCAGGGAAAGGCAGGAGTTCTCGCATAAAAGGCTCAACGAAATCGAGGGAATTTCCTGCGTCGAGCCTGAAGCGTCCTTTTACGCTTTCCCTAAAATAGAGTTGAAGATCAGAAGCGACAAGGAATTCGTCATGGAATTGCTCAGGGAAACAGGGGTCTGCGTTGTTTTCGGAGAAGGCTTCGGGCAAAAGGACGGAACGCACCATTTCAGGATTGTTGCATTGCCGAGCGTCGAGATTTTGGGCGAGGCCTTCGACCAGCTTGAAGGGTTCATAAAAAAGCACTACAAATGAATTCCAGGCGCCCAACGATACTTTTTTTAACTGCCGTGCTGTTATTTTTCCGGTGCCTTATGGCTAGTTTCATGCAGGCCCTGAAAAGGCCTTTTGCAGACAAAAAAGCGCTTGTCCTCGGCACGGCCATCGGGGCGCTGCCCGGAGTGAATATACTCGTGCTCGGCTTCGGCCTCGCCGAATCCGACAGGCTCCTTAACAGCAGGCGCAGGCCGCTCGGCTGGTGGCAGATGGAGGGCATAATGTCCAAAACCATCGCGGCCTTTGCAATCGCCGCGATTTATTTTTTGCCGGTAATCCTTGTTTCCACGTTTTTCCTAAGGCCGTTCCTTTCAGCGGCGGCTGGAATAATCGGGAATTCAGGCTTTATCAGCCTTGCATTGTGGGGCAACAGCCCTTTCGAGCTTTTCAGGATTCTCATGGGCCTTGGCGCAGAGCTTTCGGTCCTTGTTGCGTCGAATTTTTCCCTTGTCCTGCCTGCCGCCTTGCTCGGATTGCTGTTTTATTATGTGCTTCCTTTCGCTCTCGTGAATTTTGTCAAAAAGGGGAGCATTGCGGAGGCATTCAATTCAAAAATCGTCAGGGATTCGTTCAGCGCTGATTATTTCGTGCTCTGGGTTTTCTTCCACATTTATGTCTATATCCTATTTTCGGCGCTTGCATTCTTCTTTTTCCTGCCTGTCCTTAACTTTGTCCTGCTCGGCTTTGTCTCATTCGTGTCTGTCACCACGGCCGCAAACCTTTTCACGCAGGTTTTCATGGAAAAAAGCAGGTTTGGAAAAAGATAAGCTGGTCTTTACCCGAAATAAGTGGCGTTACCCGTTTTTCCGCTTAGGCGTGCCGTAAATCCTGTCGCCTGCGTCGCCCAAGCCAGGCACAATATAGCCGTGCGAGTTAAGGCCTACTGAAATGAAGCCGCTGCTGTAAGCCTCGTCGTCAAGGGCGCAGGTGTAAACGCTTGTGCCGCGCTGGAAGGCCTTTGAAAGCTCGGTTATGCCGTACGCGGTAGAAATGACCGCGAGGATTGTCCAGCTTTTCGGTTTCCCGTAAGGCTTGAGGGCCTCGCGGACAGCGCAGAGAGTGTGGCCGGTGGCAAGCATCGGGTCGATTATTATGACGTGCTTTCCGGTTATGCTCGGGATTTTCGCGTATTCGACCGCAACGCTCAAATCAGGCCTTCTCCAGCAGGAAATAATGCCAACCTCGGCTTCTTTCATCATGGCGACAAAGCCCTCGGCTATCGGCAGCCCTGCCCTGAGCACCGGAATCACGACATAGCCGTCCTGGAGCCTGCAACCTTCGGTCCTGCAAAGCGGTGTTGAAATTTTTGTCTTTGCGACCCTGGCCTCCCTTAAGAGCTCGTAGGTCAGAAGCTCGCCCATCCTGCGCAGGCCCTGCTTGAAATAGAAATTTTTCGTATCCCTGTTCCTTAAAATTGATAGTTCCTCGAGAATAAGCGGGTGGTCTATGACCTTGACGTCAATGCCTTTCTTTTTCATGGACGCCAAAAACTTTTTTCTCAAGTAATCAGGCCTTTTTTTCGGCATCAATACAAAACCATCACAAAAGGGTTTAAAAATACTGCTTCCATCCTTTCTTTTTGGGGTCAAATTGAAGATTGCATGGCAGAATTGTTATTCGCTTGATGCGGCTGAAATCGTTGTCTTCGGGGTTTTGGGGCAGGAGGGTGCAATCTACACCGGCACTGAGCAGGCTCCTAACGAAATACGCGCGGCATCAGCAAAATGGCTTTATGCGCAGCCCCTTTCAGGGAAAAGCATTGCGGTCCAGCCCCAGGGCGGCCCCATAAGGAAAAAAGTGCTTGACGCATACAATATCGACAGGAAAGAAATGAGCTCCTTTGTCGAAAGGCTTGCATTGAAAAAAAAGATTCCGGCAATGCTTGGGGGCGGCCACGCCTACACCCTGGAAGCCCTCAAGGGCATCGCAGGGGCGCACAAGGATTTTTCAGTTGTTTATTTTGACTCGCGCCTCGAAATGGTTTCAGGCGAAGGCATTTCCAACAGCTCGGTTTTCAGCGACGCCCTTTCATTGCACCAGCTGAAAATGCAGAAGAGCGCCTGCGCCGGCTGCCGCGCCTTCAGGGAATCAGAGCTGGAAAAAGCGAAAAAGCAGAAGCTCCTGGTTATTCCGGCTGTTGAAGTCGAACAGGAAGGCGTGAAAAAAACATTCCGGAAAATAAAGAAAAGAGTGGGAAAGAAAGTTTACCTGAGCTTTGATATCGGGTGCATTGACCCTTCAAGCGCGCCAGGCGTATCCGAGCCTGTGCCTGCAGGCCTTACAGCAAACCAGGCGCTGAGCCTTGCGAAAATGGTCGCAGCCAACGGCATTGTGGGCTTCGACATTGTCGAAGTCAACCCCCTGCTCGACCGCTCAGGAATAACCGCAAGCCTCGCGGCAAAAATCCTTTCGGAAATAATTGCAGGCATAAGGTGAATTTCTTGGCGATAACCCTTAATTTTGCAATCCATGAAAAAGAGCAGATTAAGGAAATTTTTTCAGGCTTTGAAAAGGCAAAAACAAACACTTCCTTTGAGGAAGCGCGCTGGAAAGCCCACGGCTGCACTGTGACCCTTTACTCAAGCGGAAAACTCGTCATACAGGGCGCCGAAGAAGAGAAAGTCAAGGAATTTGTGCTTTCAAAAATGTGCCAAGTGCAAGAAATTTCAATCGGCATCGACGAGGTCGGGAGAGGCGAAGGCTTCGGCCCGCTCGTTGTTGCAGGCGTCCTCGGCGACAGGAACAGGCTACGGGAGCTGAGGGACAGCAAAAAAACAGGCGCCATCGAAGACAAGAAAAACATAGTTTCCGGGAATGCGCTCGCCATTGCGACAGTCGAATTCTCCTCGGAATTCGTGGACATGGCAAGGCGGAAGGGCTTCACCTTGGATGAATTGCAGGCAAAAGCAGCCAAAGGGATTGCATTTGCGCTCAATCCCTCGAACGAATGGCCTGTTGTTGTCGATGGCAAGCCTTTGAAAGGATGCAACGGCTTTGAATTTTTGGTCAAAGGCGACGACCTTGACCCGGTGGTCGGAGCGGCAAGCGTTGCCGCAAAATCAGCGCGTGAAAAATCAAAGGACAATGGCAAAAGGAAAACATGGAAAAACAGCGGTTAAAGGCAGCGGCTGCTGGCCTATTTGCTGGTTTTGCCGTGGAATAAAAGGCTGTGGATTTTCTGCTCGAGCTCAGGGTCGCTCACTTCGGCCTTCTTTTTCTTCAGTTCTGGGAAAAGGTCTTTTATCGCCTCAAGCTCTATTGTGGTATCCCGCCTGAAATCCTCAAGCCTTTCGATTTTTCCTGCAACCATCGAATTGATTTCGCCTGGCGCGGCATTGCCGGCGGCAAGCGATTCGAGCTTTTCTATCCGCCCTATAGAATGTTCGGCTTTGGAGTCGAGGGCCGAGAGGCTTTTCCCGAAATCGTTAAGTTTCCTTGAAACATCTTCTTCCTGCGCCAGGATTTTCCTTTCAAACTCCGAGTCCTTTTCGCGCAGCGAATGGATTGAGCGCTCCCATTCCTCGGCCTGGCCGGCCGCATAGCCGTTCAGCTTCTGCCCATTGCTGTTCGTGTAAAAATAAAGGTAAGCGTTTCCCAAAACCAGCGAAAGCGCAAGAAGGCCTAGCAACTCTAAAATCATTTTGATTCCTAAAAAAAACACAGGATTCCTTTTTAACCCTTTTTCTTTCAGGAAACAGGGCGAATCAGAAGAATTTTTTGAAATTATCCTTGATTTCTTTCGCGGTTTTGCCTGTTTTTTCATTTCGTGCCTTTGCAATCGCCCCAACAACGCGCGGAATCCATGAAGGCGCGGCATTTTTTCCAAGGAAAGGCACAGGCGCATCAGTCTCGGAGAGCAATCTGTTCCATGGAACCGCTTTCGCGATTTCTTGGATGGCGGGGTTTGATTCTACGGCAGGGCCGACTGAAAAAAATGCGCCGAGCCCAATTGCCTCCTGCAGTTCTGCCTGCGAACCTGAAAACCAGTGGAATAAAATCCTGCAATCCCTTCCTTTAATGGTTTCAATCGTGTCCTGCACTGCAAGCCTCGAATGCACTATGGCTG
>JAPLVS010000067.1 GCA_026396995.1 Candidatus Iainarchaeum sp. | reverse complement strand
AAGCAAATCCAGGTCTTTTGCCTGCTGGGTTTGATGGTCTGCTGAATAATAGTCGTGGTGAGGCCTTTCGCCCGCAGGCCGTGAAATTTCTGTTTCCCTTGACACTTCGACAGCAAGCTTTGGCTTTTCAGCCTGCTCTTTTTGCGCGATTGCAGGTTTTCCCTGTACCGCTTCCACTTTTTTTGCAAGTGGCTTTTTTTGCTGGACAAGTTTCTGTGCTGTTTCCTTTGCTTTTTCCTTTTTGATTTTGGCCGCCTTTTCTTCGAGTTTTTTCCTTATTTTTTTCCTGCGTGTTTTTCTTGCAGTGCTGAGATTTGCTTTTTTTTCCTCGCCTTTTTCCAGCACGTCCAGTTCTTTTTCGAGCTTGAACAGCCTGGCTTCCACTTGCTTTATTGCCCGCTTGTCTGCTGCGGTTTTTTTCTTTTTTGAGGCGAGCTCGTCGAGCTTGTGCTCCAGTCTTTTATGCCATGCTTTTTTTGCTGCTTTTTTGTGCGCGCCTTTGCCGTCAAACCAGCCTTTGTGGGCTTCCATTTTCAGGTATTCGCCGCCTTTTTCGGCCTTCCATTTTTCGAGCGGGGTGGCCGGCTTTTCCGCATTTTTGGCTATTTTTTCGGCTTTTTTTATCCCGAAAAGCCTTCTCAGGAATTCGAACAGACGGTTTGCCATTCTTTTTGCCTCGCTTACAGATGAATATTATGTACTCTTTATTATTAATTTTTCCCTTTCAGTTTATCGCTTCAATATAATTGGATTTCACTATCTTGCCGTCAGGAGTGCTTACCGCAACATTGAAATCCAGGAACTGGAACGAACTCACATTGCCGTCGAAGGAGTGCATGACCGAGAACTCGGTCCTGAGCGGCGGAGTGTGCATTATTGAAACACCCTCGCCGAAAATTAATATTATCGGAGCAGAAGCGCATGTGGCCCCTGCGCAGTTGAGGTCGATTCTTGCGCCGGTTGTTGGGCTGTAATGCGCTGAGATTTTGTCCTGTGCAATGATGCAGTTGCCTGCACAGGCAGCATAATTTATTGTGACTGAAAAATACGGTTGTGAGTTTGAATCACTGTATGCCTGTTTTGGGCAATTAGCCCCTGTGCACAAAGTTGAGGGAGTGAACCCTGGATTTGGGCTGTAGTATACGCGGTTGTAGTCTTCGCTAGGCTGGTAGATTTTTATGTTGACATCTATCCTTTTCACGTGGCTGAAGTCGAAGGTCCCGGAGCACCTATTGCTAGTAGAGCCGTAGAATTGCGCGGCTATCTGGGCGAGCGCAAATTCATAGCAGTATGGCTCGATAAGGTAGTGGTAGGTGGGTGTCGCGTCGTTCCAGTCAATGGTGCGGATGTTCACGTCAAGGCCGGCATACATTTTGTTGTAATTTTTGTCTTCCAGCATTATTTTTGCAAGGTTGAGCGTGTCCAGGTATGTCTGCGTTTCCGCGTCCCTTACCGGCAGGCCGAAGCCAGCGTAAACTGTGTTTGGGGCAAAATTGTAGTCAAAGGGCTGCACCCTTTTTTCTATTTCCGTTGCCGTCCCGCTTTTTTTCAGTTCAATGACTGAATCCCATATATTTTCAAACAGCCCTGAAACACGCAATATTTTTGCAGGCACCGTGAAATGCTGTTCTAATGCCCTGTTTTCCTTGACAGTGGCATTGAGTGCGAGAATCGATAAAATCATCAGGAAAACCATTGCAGTGAACAGTATGCCGCGCTCGCCCATTTCGCCTACCTTCTCCAGACCTGCACTTTCAACTGGTAATATTCGACTTTTGTCCCGCTCGTGCACTTTATTTTTGCGATGTTGCCCTGTGGGCACTCGTTTATATTGTGCGGCGGGTCAGGGTTGATTATTGCAATAATCCAGCCTGCCTTGGCAATGTTGACGTCATAATACGCTTGCGCCTGTCCTGGCAGCAGTGGCGGCACGCTCAGCGAGCCGAGCGGGTCGTCAAGCGAATTGCTGTCTGAACTCCAGTATAATGCGACAGTTGTTGCAACGTTCGAGTCGAGTGTGCCCTTGTTTGCGGCGTTCAGGTCCAATACCATGCGGTTGGAGCCGAAAATCCGGCCAGCCAATATGTTGACCTGCAGATCGCGGTATTTGAAGAGGATTGTGTTCCCGTCCCATCTGATGGCTTTTTCGCCTCCAGCATGGTTTTGATCCTTGTAATAGGTGAAATAAGAGTTGTCATCCGGAACCTTGATGCTGGTTGTAGCACAAGCAGTGTCGCTATTGCATGGGATATGCATAACAAAATGGTCGAGCCAGGGAGCGGCTGCGTTCATGTCGCCGATAGAGTAGTTAATGAAATTTGGATCCGCTCCCGGAATCCAATTGCCAGTGCCCGGATCGGAGACCACCGCGCTTTTTGGCAGCTCAATGGCAACATTTGCGCCGTACGCTTTCGCCTGGCCCTCAGCCAGAATATCGCCGATGTCCTGGGGTTTGCTTGTGCAATTGCGTCGGAAACACAATACCAGTCTTGTGTGTTGTCGAAACCGCTCCCGCTGCAGCCATATAAGGTATTTGGGTACCTCACATTTGCCAGTCCGTCAGTCAACAAAATAAGGAATTTCATGTTTTCTGCAGGCTCTGAATTCAATCCCTGCCTTGCAGTGGCAATTCCAAGTGCCATTGGAGTGTTGCCACTTGGGGCAAGATTGTTCAATGCGGTTTTGACAGAATCCTTGTTGGCGGTCATTGACTGGCCCTGAAAGGAGCTATCGCCAGCAAACCAGGTTAATCCGAATCTGTCTGCTGGTTTCCATAGCGCATTGTTCAAAAAAGTTTTTGCAGAAGTTTTTGCCGCATCAATCCTTTGCTCTTGCCAGTCAATGGTGTATGAAATGCTTTTGTCAGACCAAGCCAAAACGTTATAGTCACCGCTTGCCAATGGCACCGTGGTATGTATGTGGTCATTGGTGCAAGTTTGCATTCCTGTCTGACTGATTTCATAGCAGAAATTGCTTGAGGGGGGGAACGAAAAATAAAAATTTTTGTTGCTTCCCTCTATTGGGTTCTGAAAGCCAATGCCGGCAGTGCAAACTGCAGTTGGGTCAACGCTTATGTTTTTTATGTCTGCATAAATTCCGCGATAATGCTCCATGACTGTATCTGCTCCAATAGAAAAATTGTCCGCGGTTTGCACGTTTGTTGCAGTGCTTGTTCCTGTTAATCCAGTACCGTGCGGGCAGTTTACGCACGACGAACTGTCGCATGTTTTATTGCCGATTGTGCCAGGGCCGTAATTTACTGGGTCACAATAGCTTGCAGTGCAGCTTTCCATGTCATAAGTTATTGTTGTATTAATTGTTGCTGTGCCGCTGTTCACCTTTCTTTGCACGGTGTAAGTGCCGTTTTGTGTATATGAGCCGCTGGGAGCATTGTCTACTACTGTAATGTTACAGCTTCCGGAAGGTGCTGTGCCACAATTGAATGCAACATCGCTGCCTGGTTTGGATATGTTGAACCATACTTGCTTGCCTCCGCTGTTTCCGCTGTATGTAAAGTAGTATATTAGTTTGAACGTTTTGTTTGATGGAACTGTTATGCTTGTGCCTGTGATGCTTTGATATGTTGAAGTGAAAGACAAACTGCCATCGTACATGGAATTGCTTGCCGGTGTTTCTGTTTGGTAAATGATGTTTTCCATCTGGTGTGTTGCTGTTAGGTTGAATGTTGCTGCTGAGCCGCTGGCCATTCTGCCTTGCACTTGGTAATTGCCACTTGCCGCATAGCCCCCGGTTGCATCATTGTCAATTACTGTTATGTCACAGCTTCCTGAAGAGGCACCCGCAGTTCCACAGTTGACATAGCCAGGGTATGAGGGATAATAGCTGCCGCTTCTGTTTATTCTCAGTCTTGGTTGCGAGGCTCCACTATATCCACTATAAGTGAAATGAAATTTTAGCGCGAAAGTTGTGTTTGCTGGAACAGCTATGGCACTGCCAATATTTCCATAACTGCTCACACTTGAAGGGAAAGTAAAACTTGCGTTGTAAATCGAATTGTTTGTTGGTTCTTGCCCCAAATAGATTGCGCTATAGCTGTCCGGCGTTGCGGTGTCATCCCACAAAAGCGCATGATAGTTTCCCGCTGCTGGGCTAGCGGGCAAGTCTTCCTCATAATTTAATCCGGAATCCTTTTCCACAACACCATCTGGCCTTTGCACCCACAAAACCATTGAACCTAATGCATCACAAGTGCCAGTATATTCATCGGGCCAGACTCTGGCAAAAATCTTTTTTCCAGCATCAATGCGGTTGATTGTTGATTGTGTCAGATTGATTGTGGCAACGTCCTGTTTGCTCGTGAAACTGTCGTATTCAGTGTTTTTGTTTGAAAGATAGCACGTTGCATGGCATGCTCCGCCATTGCAAGTGCCGTTGCTTGTTGTGCCTATTGTTGTTTTTATTTTCATGTCGTAAGTGTCTGTCGAACCGCTTCTGTCCACTAACAGCATTACGGATGCCGGGCTTCTGCCGATTGGGGGGATTGTTGCGTTCAAGTCCACTGTGATGTCTTGGTCGCATTCGGCTTCTGTTGCGGGCGTTACTGTTGTGGTAAAGAAAATGTTCAGGTCGTTTGCGTCAGCGAAATATGCGGTTGGGCCGTCAAAGAATGCCAGTAGCGATTCCTTGCTTTTTTCTTTTCCAGCCGCCAGCATTCCGAGTATGTCGCATTGCCCTGGCGAGGATTTTTTTACAAGGAAAAACGTGTTGCCGACGACTTCCCTGTCGCCAGGCACAGTACTTCCCCATTCAGGGAAAGTAACACTGTCAGGAAAGCATTTTTCAAAGTTTTTATCCAAAAGGCACCCGTTGTCGTCCGCATTGGACTCAAATTTTTTGAGGCTTAGGTGAATGTCCAGAGTTGCTGGGAGTTCGCTTTTCAGCATTGTGTAAAGAGCTGCCATTTTTCCGGAATTATCAAGCTCGTTGAGATCCTTATCTAAGATTGTCACCGTGAACCCGTTTTCGTCCAATGCCCTCTGCGTGTCCGACACTAATTCTTTGGATTCGATTATTGAAGTGTATGATTCTTTTTGCTGGGGGTAAATCATTGCGATTCCGAGAAAGCCGAGCACTAAAAGCAATGCCATGGCCGCCTCGAAAGTGAATGCATAACCTCTGCTTTTCCCGGAATTACCTGAAGACTTTGAATTGGACAATTGCGCTCCCTCCCTTGAATTCCACTGCCCTTGCAAGGCTTATTATATTCTTGCCGCTTGAAGGCATGCTTCCAACGCTGAAATTGTCCGCCGGGTTTTGTGCGATGAATTCGAAATTGAAATCGTAGCCTGTAAGTTTCAGTTTGTCCTTGACAGTAGCGTATGACGATTCGGTCATGGATTTGAATTGTTCGAGCTTGGTTTCTTCCACTGTGTTTTTTTTGCTGCACAGGCCGATTATTTCCACGTTGCTGCCGGTCCAGCTTTCCGGATAGCCAGGGGTTTTCACAAGCGCACTCAATGCCTGCAGTGTCCTTGATTCCATGTCGTTCATTGCAAGCATGCCTGTCGCATTCGAATAATTGTTCGTCCAAATTCCGTTCAATACTGTGAACGCTATCATGAAAAGCATTACCGCTATCAGGAAATCGTAAAAGGAAACCTGGCCTCTGTTGTGCCTTTGCAGGCCTGCCTTTGCCGAAAAGGAAACCCGGCCCCAGCAGTGCTTTCGGCACTTATTTGTTTCCAAGCCTTATCACTCCGTCTGTGTTGTTTGCGTCAATTATGCCTTTGTTCAGTGCTGCCGGAACCGCTCTCCCTATGAAATCGCATCTGGTGCCTTCAAGCAATACATAGCCGGCCCCGACATTGCTGTCGGGTCCTGTTGTGAATTCTGCTTTCGAGTAAGGTCCCTCCGAATACAGCAATGACAGGGCGAGCGCGATTCCGTTGCATTCGTTCGAATTCGAGTAAGCCGTGCCCAATTCTGTTGTCATTAAATCGCGGTTTGAGTTTATGACCACAACAAGCGCCAGCAGCAATAAGAGCACTGATACTGCAGCGATTGTTTCAAGGGTTAACTGCGCTTTGCCTGCGCTGTTTTTCCTTTGGGCCTGCATCACGTCACACCGCTGAATTTCACGTTTTCGTCGATTGCTTCCACCTGTATTTTGTGGTAGCCTTCACTGCTTGGAAGCCCTGAATCTATGCAGCAGACATTGAAGTCGAATACTGCGAGTGAAGTGCTGCCTTCAATGTCCATTGAAACTGCGGTTCCTGTCGCGGTTATGCTGTTCACCCCGCTTGGGAGCGTGATTTCCACAACCAGGGCGCTTCCAGGCCCTAAAGCGTAAACCTTGTCGGCGGCAGCCGTCAGTATGTTTAAGGCTGCGCCTGCCTGCTCGATTTGCGTTGCATTCGAGTATGCCGGCAGGATATAACCGAGCATTACTGCGGTGGCAAGCATGAGCGTGGCCGCAATTATCACGTATTCGAGCGCTGCCTGCCCGCTCTTTTCAAAGAGTTTCATTTTCACCAATAATAATATTAGTGGGCGGGTTAAAAATTGTTTTCCTTTTTTTTGGTTTTTCCTGAAGAAAACAGCCAAAAACCCAAAATAAATAGGTTTTAAGGCTTTTTCAAGCCAGTTCTTATGATGGAAACGGCTGGTGAGCCCTCGAAAGCCGAGTTTTCGGCTCGCATTAACGAACTGGAGCGGAAGCTGAAGGAAAAGAGCAGTGAAGCCCAGGCTTGCGCCGAGAAAGGCAAAACCGCCTCCCTGTTCGAATTTTCAGAGAAAGGCCTTCGATTAAAGCTTTACAGGTTTTTGCTGAAAAAATACTCCGACTTATTGAATGAAAAGGAAAAGAAAACAATAGGGGAAGTGAAGGCGCTGATTGACGGCTCCGACCTCACAATCCAGAGCATTGTTTCGGAATTCAAGAGTGATTCCTATGAATTCGACAAGGATTACTTGGATGCTGCAAAAAAAGCCTTTGATTTTGTGAAAAAAGAAATCTCTTACGTTAAAGCCGACCTGGATATCGATTTTTTCATGTCGCCCTTAGAGGTAATGACAGAGAAAATCGCGGATGACGAGGACAAGGCGATTTTTTTGTGCTCGATGCTTTACGGCCTGGGCGACGAAAGCGCGAGCGTTGTGATAGCGGAAATGGATGATTTGACAACGCACGGCTTTGTGGTGCTCGAATACGATGAAAAGGCGTATTTCCTAGATTCGACGCAGAACCATGATTTTGGTGAATTTTCAGGCAAAACCGAGGTTGTCCTGAAAAAATATTCCTTCAGCGGCCATAAAATCAGAAAGCTTTTATACAAATTCAACCACTTTGAGTACAAGTCCTTCATTGAAGAAGAATGAAGAGCGGGATTGATGGACAGTGAATTCCATGGATTCCGAATGCAAACCTTCCTTGAAGGGGAATGAAACTGAAGAAGGAGCACAGGGATTGCAATGACCGCAAGGGTGAAAAAGGAGAAAAGCGCCGGGGCGATAATTTTCTACCGCGGCGAGGCCGACCTTGAATTCCTTTTATTGCATTACGGGAAAGGCCACTGGGAATTCCCTAAAGGTCATATCGAGGGAAAGGAAACAGAGCGCGAAACGCTCTTGCGCGAGCTTGAGGAAGAAACAGGCATTCTGGATGCAAGGCTTGTGCCTGGATTCCGCCATGAAATCCAGTATTTTTTCACTGAAGGCAAAAAAACGATTTCAAAGACAGCAATCTTTTACCTTGCTGAATCCGAGTCAAGGGATGTAAGGCTTTCCTTCGAGCATTCGGAATTCGAATGGCTTTCATTCGAAAAGGCGTTGAAAAAGCTTTCTTTCCCTAACACAAGGGAACTGCTGAGGAAAGCCAACGCCTTCCTTGCCCAAAAAAGCCCTTCAAATTCTTGAAATCAGGCCGTTTGTTTGAACTGGTTCTGCCGCCTTTTCGCCAGGATTGAAAGGCGGTTGCGCTTAATGAACCGGAAAAAGAACCTTGTCAAAGGCAGGCATTCTGGTTCCCATAGCAGACTTGGTAAGTGGCATTCCAGTTAATTGAAGGCAATATGAACCGCAACTCCTGCGGGGCATCGCTTCGTTCCAGGTTTTCAATAATTTTATTATAAGCCGTTATCCCTCGTTGGTGTGCTTCTTGTGCGGTGACTCCTTTCAATAATGCCAGTGCAATTTGATTGGATGCGTCAAGGACCTGCGCACAGCATGGGTCGTCTTGCGGCGAATGAGTGAAACTGGGGTTAATCCAGAACCTGAACCGCCTTTCATACCCTATAAAGGCGCCAATCTTTTTATTGTCAAAAAGTTTTCCTAGGGTTTTGCCGCAATTGCATGCGCGGGCATAGACTATTTTGTCTTCAATCAAGCCTGCATCTTCCAGCCTTATAATCGGTTCATATTTGTGCCCGGTAATAAATTCATCGGATGCATGCCCGTTGAACATGACAAGTTCCGGCTTTTTTTCTGAAAGCCATCGTGAAACCTGCTTTTTGTTTGCCTTTGCATGCACGCAATCAAGAACTTGGAATCCCTTACCTTTGGCAAAATCGATTATTTTTTTTGAAAATTCTGATAAGTACAAAGTGGCATCATCGAATTCCGGGCGGGTTATCAAGAATTTCATTTGGGCACGTACCTTTTAACAGTGTTTCTCAAATAGAGCAGTTCCATCTCTGCGTATTCCTCGCCGGTTTCATCCGATTTTTTTACATGGTCTATAAGCTGCTCTTTAGTCAGCGCTTCCCCGTTCTCCATGACAAGCCTGGCTCCGCTTGGAAGAAAGCTTAACCGTTCCATTACGAGCAATTTTACACTTTTATCGTCAAGTAATTTTGCGCTTTCATCGAGCACCCTAGCCACCTTTACCCAAGCAATTTTAATCTTTCAAGTTCTTCAAGTATTTTATTGCCAAGCGCGGTTTCGCCTTTTATTTCGATATATGCGACATTCCAAGAGATAACCTGCTTGTCAACAACCAATATGACCTCTCTCCTGAAAGGAATTGGAAGATTGACATATAAGTCCAAAAACTTTGCCCTCAGTTCTTCAATTTTGCCCATGCAATCCAAATTACACTTTACTAATTATTATAAGTTTCCATTGCCTTAAAAGGCATAATGCTGCCTCTTTTCTTTGCATTTGTTTAAGGAAACAAACCGGATTGCCTGTTGACGCAAGCCCGGCAGGCGAATGCTGCAATCGGCCTTTGCCAGGCGGGTTTGCCAAAAATCGCTTGAACCGAAAAAATAAATAATGGCGCTTGCGTTAATTATTGGTTGCTGGTGTGTTTATGCCGAAAAGGACAGCGAATGGAAAGATTCCCAGAAGGCCGTATTATCCGGCTCCAAGCGCCGGAAAGCCGGCTGTCGAAATAGAACTCAGCCCTATTTTTTTCGAGCGCGACAGGAGGGCAGGCGTGTACGGTTGGAAGTTGAAACAAGCAGTCAAATCAACGCTTGGAAGGGATTTGACTGAAGCTGAAGCGCAGGCTTTGGCGAAAAGGGCTTTTGCAAGGCAGGCTTTCAACGGCGCAGCAAAGGAAGAATTGGCGCCGATTTATTTTACTGTTGAAGGCAGGCTGGTCAAGGCCGACCCAGAACATGAAACGCTTGAAAGGCTTAAGGATAGGGCTGAAGCTTGGCGGAAAAGGAAGAAGCCCAAGGCCGGTGCATGAAATGAACGAATTGCGCAAGGATTATCTTTTGGACGACTGGGTGATTATTTCTTCTGGAAGGGGGAAAAGGCCTCAGCCTCGTGCCGAGGGTGAGCGCAAGTCCACTCCCCTTGAAAAATGCCCTTTCTGCCCTGGAAAGGAAGAGCAGACCCCTCCGGAAATCCTGAGACTGCCCGTGGGCGGAAAAGGCTGGCGCATAAGGGTTGTTCCGAACAAGTTCGGCGCGGTCCAGGAGCACGGGACTATTGAAACCCTCAACCTCAAATACAGGGCCCTGAAAACCGCTTTCGGAAAGCACGAAGTGATAATCGAAACTCCATTCCATGACCTTGAAATGGCTGATTTCACCACTGAAAGGATTAAGGAAATAATCGGGGTTTACATTGAAAGGGTGAAAGCGCTTGAAGCGATTAAAGGCGTCGAAGAAGTTTCATTGTTCAAAAACCAGGGCTTTTCTGCAGGCGCTTCCCTGAGCCACTCGCACTCGCAGTTGATTGCTGTCAACAAGGTGTCAGAACGGACAAAGCGCGAAATAAAGGCATTCAACGATTCCTTCCTGAAAACACAATCGTGCCCTTACTGTGAAATAATCTCTTTTGAAATGGATTCCCAGCGCAGGGTTTATGAAAACCAGTCCTTTGCCTGCTTCACGCCATTCGCTTCCAGTGCAGGCTTCCAGTTGTCTGTGTTTCCTAAAAGGCATTCAAGGCATTTCAATGAAATGGGCGAAAAGGAAAAGGAAGATTTGAGTGAAATCCTGAAAAAAGCTCTCTCTGCGCTCAAGACAATAAGTTCAGACTATAATATACTGTTCCATAACGCCCCCCAATCTGCCACAGAATACCACTGGCATATTTCCATAAAGCCGCGCCTCATGGTGCGCGCAGGATTCGAGGAAAGCACTGACTGCATCATAAACATTTTTTCGCCTGAAGATTGTGCGGCATTCTACCGCGAGGAATTCGCAAAACCCTTGGGCGAAAACGAAAAAATCGAAAAGGAAAAAGCCAGGCTCAAAGAGGAAAAGCCGCCTGAAAGCGATTTTTCCCTCAAAATGAACCTTTCCTTTGATAAAGGTGAAAAAATGAAGGATGAAGAAAAATGAAGGGTGAAAAAAAATGAACGCAGAGATTTTCCGCGAATACGATATCAGGGGGCACGCCGAAAGGGATTTGGACAACGATACAGTTGAAATGATTGCAAAGGCGTTTGCTTCGATGGTGATTGAAAAAGACGGCCGCATAGTCTGCCTTGGCCGTGACAACCGTGAAAGCAGCGAACGCATTTCCTCGGTTTTTTCCAAAGGCCTCACTGATTCAGGCTTAAAGGTCTTAGATGTTGGCGTTGTCCCGATTCCCGCGCTGTATTATTCGGTTATCGCTTTCAGCGCGCAGGGCGGCGCAATGGTGACAGGCTCGCATCTCGCAAAAGAATTCAACGGCTTAAAACTGAGCGCCGAAAAAACAGCGGCCACTTTATTCGGAGAACAGATACAGGATTTGCGGAAAAGGGCTGAAAAAGAAGAATTCCTTTCACTCAAGGAAAAAGGCGTCGTGGAAAAGAAAAACGTGCTGAATTCTTTTATCGGCTCCATTGCCCAGAGGGCGCAGCTTGAGCGCCCCCTGACTGTTGTAATCGATTGCGGAAACGGCACTGCCTCCCTTGTAGCAGAGCAAATCCTCAGGGCGCTCGGCTGCAGGGTAAGCGCACTTTACTGCACGCTCGATTCCTCTTATCCAAACCATCATCCGGATCCGGTGAAGCCTGAAAACCTGCAGGCCTTGATTGCAAAAGTCAGAAAAGAGAAAGCCGACCTCGGGGTTGCATTCGACGGCGAGGCCGACCGCCTGGGCGTTGTCGATGAAAAAGGCAACATCCTTTGGGGCGATGTCCTGCTTTCACTTTTCGCGCAGGACGTCCTGGAAAAGCACCCCAGGGCAAAAGTCGTGTTCGAAGTTAAATGCTCGAAAATGGTCGAGGACGTGGTCAGAAAGGAAGGCGGTATTCCCATTCTTTGGAAAACAGGCCATTCGCTCATAAAGAAAAAAATGCGCGAGGAAGGCGCATTGCTTGCAGGCGAAATGTCAGGGCATATTTTCTTTGCGGACAGCTATTTCGGCTTCGATGACGCATTGTTTGCCGCAGCCCGCCTGTGCGAAATCGTTTCCAAAAACGGGTCTCTCTCCAAAATGGTGGAAGAGCTCCCGAAATATTATTCGACTCCAGAGCTCAGGGTTGAATGCGGGGAAAAGGAAAAATGGCTTGTGGTGGAAAAAGCCAAGAAATATTTCTCTGGAAAATATGAAATCAATACAATCGATGGCGTTCGCGTGGATTTCAGGGACGGCTGGGCCCTGGTCAGGGCAAGCAACACCAGCTCTGTGCTTGTGCTCCGCATGGAATCAAACACAAAGGAAGGCCTTGAAAGGATAAAAAACGCAATGCGCGGCGCAATGAAAGTCTTCGCGCCCAACTTAAAACTGGGGTTCTGATTTTTTTTTAAGCCAATGGTTTTCTTGCAATGAAGATTGATATGGGATTTCCGGTTTTCGGGTTTCCTGAGGGCGTGCCGAAAATGGACAATTCCCGTTCTGGCTCCCTTTCATAAACAGTTCTCATTTCCGCCTCAAAGCCTGCGTCCCTAAGCAACGGCTCCAAGAAATGGTAGGATGCAACTGATTCGCCGGTAGTCTGGATAATGAAATGCCCCCCTGCCAAAAGCCTTTCCTCGACTGCCTTAAAGATTCCCAGCACTTCCTTTGCGGCATCCGCTCTCCTTTTTTCGGTTGGAAGAACCCTTTCCACTTCCATTTCACTGATTGAATACCTGTCAGCTATTCCTCCAACAAGGGCTTTTGCACTCCCCTCATTGCTTGCGCGCATTTCTTCCAGCTTTTCTTTTGTCGGGGGTTCCAAGGCCTGAACCGAAGCCATCTGCGTCGGTTCAAAAACATTTTTTGCAATGACCACGTTGACTCTTTCCAGCTTGCCTTGGCTGTCCAAAAAATGCCTTCCAAGGTTTTCCACTACCCCCTGCTCTATTCTAATGCCGGTGGCGTAATCCCTGCGCGGGTCCTTGTCCAACCCATAAACAATCGCCCCGCGCCTTTTGAGCTCCTCGAGCATTACCGGCACGCCAGGGCCAAGTTCAAGCACTTTTTTGCCGCGGAAATCCTGCCTGAAAATCCGCCTCATTACCGCCATCATGGGTGCATACGATGCAGCAGTGCCAATCTTCAGGTTGTAAGTCATGCCCAGCCTTCTTGCCACAAAAACCTTCGGCTTCCGCCCGCCCTCTTCGGCTTTTTCAAAAGGCCATCGGCCGGCAAGCTTGCCGGAATCGCGGTATGCCTTTCTGCCAATTTTCATCTTTTTCATAATTAATCTTGCCCGGAATGGCCAAAGACCCGTATTGTATACCAATATTGCGCTCGCATAAAATAAATCCCTTTCCTTGGTCCAAAATAAATTCTTTTTGCATAACTGTTTTTGCATGCCATCGCCAAAACCTTACACCGGGCCGGTTGTGTTTATCACTGATGCAATGTACACTAGGGATAGGCCTTTCGAGGAAAAGGATCAGATTGTCAGGCAGCAGGAAAAGTTCCATGAGGCCAAAATTCTGAAGCTGCTGCGTTTTGCAAACAGGCATGGTTTGCCGGTGCTGATATACTTCGAGTCTGCAAATGACAAGAAATTGCTTTTCAAGCTTGCCGAAACTGCCGGGCTTCCTAAACGGCAAATGGCGGAATTCAATCCAGAGGGGGAAATCCAATGGGAAAGTCAGTTTGCAGCAAGGTTTAAGCCGACAGTGGTAATCCATAGCGGCATGTTCAGGAATATTTGCATTGATGGCAGCATAGATGATGCCAAACGGCTTTGGCCTTCTGCAAAGCAGGTTCTTCTCACAGGCTCTTATTCCGTGCTGGGGCCAGGTGCTTTCAGGAAATCAAAGGATAAGCCGAATCGCTTAAGGGGAGAATCCCAGGCCTCCATGAAAGAAAAGAGGGTTATCTTTACAAGCAAGCTCGGCCCTTATTTGCTGAATCCCGCTTGGCCAGAAATCTTGGCGCAGGCAAGAAAGAATTCAATGCCCAAGCGGCCGAAGAAAGCCCAGCGCGCGCCGATAGTGCCAAGGCGTGCCCTGCGGAACTCAGCGCACAGGCTTTGAATCGCCTTTCATCGAAAATCAGGCACCCAAAAGAACGTCGTTTGCCGTGATTTGGAAATCTATTAAAAGTTATAGCCTCCAATAATATCGTTTTAGTGCTCTTGTTTTTTCTTGTTTGGATTGCATTGGGTTGAAGGGGGGTTGGAAATGAAGGTCGCGATAAACGGGTTCGGCAGGATTGGAAGGCTTTTCTTGAGGCACGCGGTTGCAGACAAGGCAATCGAGGTTGTAGCAATAAATGATTTGGGCGACGCAAAAACAATGGCGCACCTCTTCAAATACGATTCAGTCTTCGGCAAATTTCCAGGGGAAGTTAAAGCCGGAGAAGGCGAAATTTTGGTCAACGGGAAAAGCATTAAAGTGTTCAGCGAGCGCGACCCTGAAAAACTCCCCTGGGCAAAACTTGGCGTTGAAATGGTGCTCGAAAGCACAGGCGTTTTCACAAAAAAAGAGGACTGCTCAAAGCACCTGAAAGCAGGCGCAAAGCGCGTGGTTTTGAGCGCACCCCCTAAATCGGAAGACATCAGGCAGTTTGTCCTTGGGGTAAACGAGAATTCCTTCAACCCAAAGGAAGATTTCATTGTGAGCAATGCCTCGTGCACAACCAATTCCCTTGCACCAGTGGCAAAAGTTTTGAATGACGAGTTCGGCATCGTGAAAGGCTTTATGACCACAATCCATGCTTACACAGGCGACCAGGTTTTAGTGGACGGCCCGCACAAGGATTTGCGCAGGGCAAGGGCTGCGGCAGTGAATATTATTCCGACAACCACAGGCGCTGCAAAGGCGATTTCAAAGGTCATCCCGGCGCTTGCAGGAAAGCTTGATGGGATTGCGGTCAGGGTTCCTGTGCCATGCGGTTCTGTGACGGATTTCGTTGCATGGCTTGACAAGGATGTTACTGTGGAGCAGGTGAATGCTGCAGTGAAGAAGGCGGCCGACGGCCCAATGAAAGGCGTGCTTGAATTCAGCACCGAAGACCTTGTGAGCAGCGATATTATCGCAAACCCGAATTCCAGCATTTTCGATTCGAAGTGCACGATGGCTTCAGGGAAAATGGTGAAAGTTTTGTGCTGGTATGACAACGAGTTCGGTTACAGCAAGAGGCTTGTGGATTTGATGAAGTTTATGGGGGCAAAAAAATGATAAATGGCATCCGTTCTATTGAAGAAGCAGATGTAAAGGGCAAGACTGTAATAGTGAGGGCGGACCTTAATTCCGCTGTAAAGACTTCCATGGAGTTTGCCGAGCCTGTTGAAAAGGAGCCCAAATTCAAGCACAACAGGCTTTTGAAAAGCCCGAAGCTTGCCGCGCATGCAAGGACTGTGAGATGGCTTGCATCCAACGGCGCAAAAACAGTTGTATTGAGCCATCAGGGCAGGGAAGGCAGGGCTGATTTCATTGATTTAAGCCATCACCGCATAATCCTCCAGAGGCTTACTGATATTGATGTCAAATTCTTCAAATGGAACGAAGATTACATTTCCGCAATAAAGAAAATGAAGAACGGCGATGTTATTCTCCTTGACAACACGCGCTTCCTTCCTTTTGAGTCAAAAGAAAAGCCGGCTGCAGAGCACGCAAAGGAAAAAACAATAAAGGACCTGGCCTCCCTGGCGCAGATTTTTGTATTGGATGCCCTGAGCGTTGCCCACAGGCCGCATGCTACTGTTGTCGGCTTTACTGCGCTCCTTCCAAGCTATGCCGGCCCGGTGCTTATGGGCGAACTTAAGGCATTGAAGAAAGTGGAGAGCGTGAAGGACAACACAGTGCTTGTTTTGGGCGGATTGAAGCCGGAAGATTCGTTGAAGGTAATGGAAAAAATGCTTTCTGAAAAGCGCGTTAGCCAGGTGCTGCTTGGCGGCGGTTTGGGTGAACTGGCAATCCTGGCCAAGGGCAAAAGCCTCGGGCTGAAGGATGGTTTCCTGAAAGAAAACAAGGTGCTTGAAGCGCTTCCTGAAATGAAGAGGCTGCTTGAAAAATTCAACGGCCAAATAAGCTTTCCGGTGGATTTGGCTATCAGGAAGCAGGGCCAGCGCGAGGAAATTTCCCTTGCAGAGCTTCCGGTGGGCGATATGATATATGATGTCGGCGAAATAACAATGCAGAACTATGCCAGCATTGTGGCAAAATCCGACCTTGTGATTTTCAACGGGCCGCTTGGAAGGTTTGAATCCTACCAGTTCGCCTACGGCACAAGGAAAATGCTAGAAACGCTATGCTGTTCAAGGGCTTACTCCATAATAGGCGGCGGTGACACAGTCACTGCCCTTATCCGCCTTGGATTCAAGGAAAAGGAATTCAACCATGTCAGCCTTGCAGGCAAGGCCTTGCTTGAATTTTTGGTCGGGGAAGAACTGCCTGGAATTACGGCGCTAAGCAAAAACAAGCTCTAACTGCCGCAAAATCAAAAAGAGCCCTTTCACTCGAAAGTGAAAAAACTGCCGCATTACGCTTTTCTTCCCTTTGGCGTATTCTTCTATTTGCGGGCTTTTAATTTTTAGTGATAATTGGTTTCCATGGACGTCCTAATGCTTGGCTGGGAGTTTCCCCCGTTAAAGTCAGGGGGTTTGGGCACATACTTGTATCACTTCACCCAGGAGCTCTACAATCTTGGCGTAAGCGTTTCCCTGATTATTCCATACACCGGCAGTGATATTTCCCCAGGCTTTGTGAAAATATTGCAGGCAGGCGGGCAGGCAGAAGTGATCGGGATAAGGTCAGGGCTTACGCCCTATGCTTCCTCGCTTTCAATGTCTTCCGGCGGCCTTAAGGAACCTTACGGCTGGAACCTTTTCGAAGAGGTTTCATATTACACAGCAAAAGCCGTGGAAACTGGCAGGAATGTCCCCTGCAAGGTTATTCACTGCCATGACTGGATGACTTTCCCTGCAGGCATCGAACTGAAGCGCATTCTTGGAAAGCCTTTGGTTGTCACAATCCATTCAACTGAATTCGACCGCACAGGGCAATTATATCCCAATGAATGGATTGCAGGCATTGAAAAATCAGGCCTGCTCGCAGCAGACAAAGTCATCACGGTAAGCAATTTTATGAAAAACCAGCTCGTGGAAAAATACGGCATTCGACCTGAAAAAATAACTGTGGTTTACAATGCAATCGACCTCTCGCATTATGCCAGGAAAGACGGCCTGCACAAGCCTGACGAAAAGATTGTTTTGTTTGTCGGCAGGCTTACAATCCAGAAAGGCTGCGGGTTTTTCCTTGAAGCCGCAAAAAAGGTTTTGGAATTCGAGCCCAAAACCCGCTTCTTGGTCGTAGGGTCAGGGGACATGCTTTACGAACTCATACAGAAAAGCATTGATTTGGGCATAAGCAACAATGTTTCTTTTACAGGCTTCGAGGACAATGTCAGCGACTATTATTCCATAGCGGACCTTTTTGTGATGCCTTCGGTTTCAGAGCCTTTTGGCCTGACAGCGCTTGAGGCAATGGCCTGCAAGGCGCCTGTGATAGTGAGCAAGCAAAGTGGAGTGAGCGAGGTCCTGCGCAACGTCCTTAAATTGGATTTCTGGGATGTCCACGAACTCGCAAACAAAATTATCGGCGTGCTCTGCTATGACGCGGTCCGCTCCGAACTGCAGGACAAGGGCTTTGCTGAAATGCAGAAGTTCAGGAAATGGGGCGATGTCGCAAGGGAAACAGCGCAGGTGTACAATGCGGCATATAACGGCGGGTGAAAAAATGACCGATATTTGCTTGTATTTTCAGGTCCACCAGCCTTTGCGCCTTTCCAAATTTTCTTTTTTTGATATCGGGCAGAAAAAGGAATATTTCGATGAGAAAGCCAACAAATTCTATCTTGAGCGCGTTGCAAGGAAATGCTATAAGCCTGCGAACGAGGCGATATTGCGCCTGATAAACGAAACCGATGGAAAATTCAAAGTGAATTACAGCATTACAGGAATTCTTCTCGACCAGCTCGAGGACGGCTTTCCTGATGTGATTGAATCCTTCCAGAAAATCGCT
>JAPLVS010000056.1 GCA_026396995.1 Candidatus Iainarchaeum sp. | reverse complement strand
TACCATTGCTCTATCCTTGAGAATTCATCAGGCAGTTCTGCGGCCTGGTTCAGCTGCTGTTTTGTCTCCATTGCCAGGTCAGGGTCGTCTGCAATTTCAACCCTCAGCTTTTTCTGCAGTTCAGAATATTCGAGGTTCAGCTGGTGGAGCTGGGCAAGATATGAATAGCATTCTACCACTGCTTCCTTAAGGCCTTTTTCCCCTCCGACCACCGGCCCTGTGACAAACGAGCTTTCAATGCTGTCCGTAGAACTCATCTTGTTTTTCAGCACCTCCAATGCCGTGCTTATCTGCGCGAGCTTTGCTTCCATTTCCGAAACAATGGATTGTGCCGCGCTGTCGGTAAGGGCTTTCCTTATCAGGTCGAGGTCAAGGGTCTCGCCTGAAATTTTTGCTGAAATAGTGCTCACATCGTTCCATTTGATTATGAACCAGGTCAGCGCCTTGTCCTTCAGGTCTTTTTTGAAAGCCTGGTACTGCACTATGAATTCTGTTGTCTGGAAAAGGCGCTTGTTGAGGGTCTCGTCGGTTATTGCCTGGTTTTCTGCGCCTTTCAGGGCAATATACCCGCTTGTATTGCTTTTAAGCACAATCTGTGCGACACAGAATACGTCTTTATCCTGGCCTATCGCGATAATGTTGCCGATTGTTTCGCCTGTTTCAAGGACATGGATGTCGCCGGAAACAAAAGAGGAAATGTCCTCTGCCGGGCATTCGTAGGCGAAAAAAGCGCTTTGTCCGGCGCAAAAGCAGGCCTGCATTGCCATAAGAAAGGCAAAACAGAAAATCGCGGCTTTTGCGCAAAGCAACCTGTCTGGCATCCTATACAATAACACTCCAATGAATATAATCCTTATGGTTTTTTGGGCGATGCCTTCCGGCAATCCCGATGCTTCACTCCAACAAATATGGCCCTTACGGTTTTTTGCGCCATGCGCTTTTCGCGCAGCTGCCACTCCAACAAATATAATCATTACGGATTCCAATGCATTCATGAAAGTGCGGGTTGTGCTTGTCGGATGCGAATACGACGAAAACCTTGGGCTTGTCGCAAGGGCAATGAAAAACTTCGGCCTCACAGACCTTGCCCTGGTGAAACCGGAAGCCGACAAATCCAGCGACAAGGCAATAAGCAGGGCAATGCATGCAAAGGAAACCCTGAAAAAAGCGAAATCCTTCGGTTCTCTTGAAGACGCCCTCAAAGGCATGGATTTTGCTGTTGCCACGACAGCGCGCTCTTCAAAAAACGCGGGCAGCGGAAGGAAGGCAATTTCCCCTGAACTCCTTGCTGAAAAATACCGCGATTCCGGTGCAAAAATTGCAATAGTTTTCGGCAGGGAATCTAACGGCTTAACAAACAGCGAAATAGAAAAATGCGATTTTATAGTCTCAATCCCTGCAAGCAAGGCCTACCCTGTGCTCAACCTTTCCCATGCTGCGGTCCTGGTATTCTACGAGCTTTTCAGGGAAAAGCCGAAAACGCTTTTCAATGTGGCCGGAAAGGAAACAAAAAGCGCGGTAACCATGCTTTTCGCAGACCTCGCCGACGCCACAGGCCGCATAAGGAACAAAAAAGCCGTGGTCGGCGCCTTCAGGCACCTGCTCGCAAGGGCGCCGGCAACAGACAAGGAAGTGAGGGCGGTGGCCGCGGTGCTCTCGGAATCCCTTAAAAAAATCACGCCGAAAAAGCAGAAGCGTGAGCATTAAAAGGATATTCCGGAAAAGATAAGTATCATTCGGGTTTTTTTTGGTGGTTTTATTGCGCAAATCCCTTGTTTTTTTTTGTGCAGGGCTCCTGCTTGCCGCTGCGCTGTTCACCGCGGGCTGCAATGCGCCCCCTGACAACAACGGCCAGAAAAAGGAATTCTCCCTTTATTATGCTTTCGAAAAAGGGAGCGCTCTGTTCAATACAATAACAGTTTCAGTCGAGGACGCCAACGGCGCAAAAGCCTCAAGGGAAATCAGGACAATGACAACAGTTAAAGAGGCCGGCGAAAGCATTTCTGAACTCAGGATGCTTATGGTCGGGGCGAACGCAGTTGGCGGAAGCAATGAAAGCATCTGCGCCTCAATACCGTATGCGAGCAAAAAGAGCACTGTCAAATTCCATAGCGACGGGAACGTCGAATACGGCGGCCAGTCCTCTGTCTCATTCCACTTGCCTGCGCAGAAAGTCGCGGTTGGCGGCACATGGGAGTTTGAAGGGATAGAGTACACGCTCGAGGGCGAAACCGCTTTCAACGGCACTGCGGGTGATTTTAACTGCGTGAAAATAACATTCGACGGCGTGCAGTCCGACAGCCTTGGCACAAAAAGGATAAGCGGCTATTTCCTGTTCGATGCCGGAAGGCACCTGAAAATCATGGAGGAAACAACAGAGGAAAGGCCTGGCCTGAAAACAACATATTCAAGCGAGCTCACAGCCATAAAGGAAAACTTTTCAGGCGAACCGGATTATTCGTGCCTTTTCGCATCCGAAGCCATGACCGCAGCCCAAAAATACTGGTTTGCCGAAAGAAGGTTCGCTGAAAACAACCTCGAAATCGCGCTTGAACTCTCGCTTGCGGCAAAACAGGAATTCGAAAAGGAAAAAGACCTGAACGAAGAAGAGCTTGCAGCGAAAAAAAACAATCTCATGCTTTTGGCCGACATCTATAAAGCGCTTGGCTTAAAGGAAAAAGAAATTGGGCTAAGGCTTGCGAATGCTGATTACTTTTCGCAGTTCCTTGCAGGCGGAAAAAAGATTTCAGCAAACGAATTCGTGCAGGCATGGGAGGACTACAAAAAGGCCTCTGTGTCAGGCCTCGGGTTCTCTGAAGAAGCAGGAAAAAAACTCGCAGACCTCAACGCCAGAATCACAGGCACCCTCAAGGGCAAAGCCCTGCTTACGGACACAGGGAAAACCGAAGGCCTCAAAATACTGCTCTCCGAAGGCAGCACAGAACTTGGATTCGAAAGCGAGCCTTTCGGCGAAAGCTATGCCATTCCGGTGCTGGACCTGAACGAAGGCGGCTTATTCAGCGCAATATATTACAGGACAGGATATGTGCCGCAGGCCCTGCCGCCGCAGAAAGCTGACAAAAACGTTTTTGCAGGCGAATACAGTTATGCGCTTTCGCCAATGGACAACAATGCGCTTGGCTATCTTGCAGGATTCTGCTATTCGCTTGATGCGGCAACAGGGGAAATAAAGCAGTTCAATGAAGAGCGCTTCCCTGTGTTAGGTGACTCGGACACGTTCCAGGCGGAATGCAAGAACGGCTTTTACTCCCTGCTCCTGCCCCCGGGGGCATACACTATTCCGCCGCAGGAAAAAGCCTATGAAGTCAGGGCGGCAGAAACAACAATAGCGAACTATGCGCAGTGAACCAAAAAACGAAAACAATTAAAAACCCCAGCAAACACTATTTACTATCGTGGGGTCATGGGGTAACCAGGCAGCCCAGCAGGCTCCAGACTGCCCTTTTCTTTCTTTTGCGAAAAGAAAGAAAATGGTAAGTTGCCCAAAAGAAAGAAAAACTTTGGCAAGCTCGCCAAAAGAAAGAAAATTTTCTTCTTTCCGGCAGCTCATGTTCATCTGGAGCGCTGAGCCCTTTTGGAAACAGGAAACAAAAGGGCAATGACGAAAAACAAGTGAAAATCCGCAAGCGCGGATTGGGAGTCACCTGTTAGCCCGGGTTCAAATCCCGGTGACCCCACATTTTTCTTTTGAATGGATGTAAGTTTCGCATGCCAGGCCTTGAAATCCTTTTTCTGATGTGCCTTGTTGTCCTTTTCGCCTACCTAGTGAAAGGCATCAGCGGCTTCGCTGAAGGCATGATAATGATGTCATTGTGCCTCCTTTTCCTCGACATAAAGTTTGTGCTGCCTGCAATGCTGGCGGTAATGCTTGCAGGCGACATTTACAATTCATTCCGCCTGAAAAAAGACGTCGAATGGAAAACAATCCGCCTTGCCATTTTGCCAGCGATTGCAGGCGTAATCCTCGGAACAATCCTGTTAAGCGTTCTTGGCAGCGCGCTCATAAAAATCGCTTTCGGCATCTTTGTTTCTCTTTTCGCCTTAAACCTCCTGCTTTCAAGCAAGAAAGAAACTCCAGGCAAAATAAACAGATTGTGGGGCGCGGCTGCAGGCTTTTCAGGCGGCCTTATCGAGGCATTACTCGGCACTGGCGGCCCGCCTGTTGTGATTTACTTGAACCACACCGGCCTGAAAAAGGCTGCTTTCAGGGCTACCTGCGCTGCATTCTTCCTTGTATTCAACCTTGCAAGGCTTCCCGCATATCTTTTTGCAGGAATCCTTACAATTGACACTGTCCTTGTTGGAATCGCCCTTGTCCCTGCAATGGTTTTGGGCACGGCGCTCGGAATGAAAGCCCATAATTTCTTCGACGAAAAAGTTTTTGCAAAATGCGTTGCCGTGCTGCTGTTGCTGATAGGGCTGAAAATGGTTTTTTGAATCTTTTCGAAAAATTCAATGCGGTTGCATAAACCAATACCCTTAAAAATTCTTGAACTCTTCCATTTACTGCTATGGAAAAGCAGGCTTACGAATTGCACAGGGAACTTGAAAAGACCCTGAAATTTTTCAGCAAGAACGAGGCAATGCGCCTGAGGGAGCACTCGAATGCCATCATGCGGCATGCTGTCCTCCTGAACAGCAGGCATATGGCGCAGATATCCGTTGTTTCGTATGTCCTGCACAAGCTTTTGACAAAAGAGCACATTGTAAGGCATGAGCGGTGGAAGCGGAACAAGGTATCGCTTTCGGATGCAATCCAGTCGGCGCTTGTGGCGCTTGAAAGGAACGAATTAGGGGAATTCGAACAGTCAATGGATTCTTTCGCCCAGCGCCTCAAAAAAATCGACAATTTTTTCAGCAGGTTCATGCAGGGCCTGATGGAAAAGGCAAGGGTGAAATGCGCAAGCGATGCATACTTTTTCGGCATGTCTTTGAGCAGCGCAGCCGAGCTTGCAGGCGCGGACCGCAAAAAACTCCAGGAATTCGTGGGCGCCACAGGCGTGCACGACAAGGAACGCTCAATGAAGGGGATTGCTGAAAGACTGAAAGAATTGAAGGCGGCGATTGAAGGATGAAAAGCATTGTTTTCGATTCAAGCACGCTGATTTCATTGTCAAGCTCGTGCCTTTTCAATGCTGTCGGGGAACTGTTCAAGGCGTCAGGCCTCGAGGCGGTCATTTCATCCGGAGTGGAGGCGGAATCTGTCCTCACCCCGATAAACATCAAAAGGCTTGAACTGAATGCAATGCGCATAAGGCACGGCATAGAATCAGGCTGGATAAGGATTGCAGGGCTTGACGAAAGCGTGAATTCTGAAGTCACGGAACTTGCAGGCAAGGCGAACAGCTGCTTTTTCACAAGCTTAGGCAATATAACGCTACTGCACAGGGGCGAAGCCGAAGCGCTTGTCCTTGCAGAAAAAACAGGGGCTGTTGTGCTGGCAATGGATGAGCGCACCACAAGGATGATTGTGGAGGAGCCTGAAAGGCTAAGGAAGCTTTTGGAGAAAAGGCACGAGTGCCGGGTCCAGAAAAACCAGGCTGTCTCAGAGGAAATATCCAAACGGTTCAGGGGCCTTAAGATTGTGAGAAGCAGCGAGATTGCAGTCCTTGCCTTCGAGAAAGGCTTTCTCTCAAAAGAAATAGGCGAGGGCGAAAAAGCGCTTGAAGCAGCGCTTTACTCCCTGAAATACCAGGGCTGCGCCATCAGTTCGGAAGAAATAGAGGAATTTTTGGGGATGCCAAAATGAAGCATTCAATTGTAGGAAAAGAAGACATTGAAACAATCAAAAGGCTCCTTGCGGAAAGCAGCCCTGTCCTTGGCGGCCCGCCCTACCACCTCGAGGAAAAAATCGGCTCGAATGCCTTCCTTCTCCTGAAGTTCACTGAAAATGACGAGTTTATCGGCTTTATTGAGGCGGAAATAAGCGAAAGCGAGGCCAGGATAACATGCCTTGTGGTCGAAGAAAAATTCAGGCGCAAGGGTTTCGGCTCGGAAATCATAAAAACAGCGCTTGAAGAGCTGCAGGGCAGGCAGGTTGAAA